>NZ_DBEXBB010000034.1:0-5789 GCF_048170425.1 Phocaeicola sp. | reverse complement strand
AAGAAGACTTCACAACAGATATTATGCTAAGACAATGCGTAACGCAGTGAAGAAACTTCGTGCAACTACAGACAAAGCTGAAGCTGTTGCATTGTATCCGAGTGTACAGAAAATGTTGGATAAGCTGGCTAAGCGCAACATTATCCACGCGAACAAAGCTGCTAACTTGAAGTCTAAACTGGCTGCTCATATCAGCAAATTGGCTTAAGTCTGCGCTTGACGCAAGTAAAGATATTAAGGCTGGATGGTTACATCCGGCCTTTTGTCGTATGGGATTACCACATGTCTTTTTCACGATTTTTAGAGTGCTGAAAATCGCTTCGTTCCAGTTTTTTTAGTATCTTTGAAAGCTTAAAAAAACAAAGAAAAAACATGAGTGAAGAACTGACACAGAACAGCGGAAGCAACTACTCGGCCAGCAGTATCCAGGTGCTGGAAGGACTGGAGGCCGTTCGTAAACGCCCCGCCATGTATATCGGCGACATCAGCGAAAAAGGCTTGCATCACCTGGTCTACGAGGTAGTAGACAACTCCATTGACGAAGCCCTTGCCGGTTATTGTACACATATAGAAGTAACTATCAACGAAGACAACTCGATTACCGTACAAGACAACGGTCGCGGTATTCCGGTCGATTTCCACGAAAAAGAAAAAAAATCAGCCCTCGAAGTCGTAATGACCGTGCTTCATGCCGGAGGTAAGTTCGACAAAGGTTCCTACAAAGTTTCCGGAGGTCTGCACGGTGTGGGTGTATCTTGTGTGAACGCCTTGTCTACCCACATGACTACCAACGTATTCCGCAATGGAAAAATCTACCAGCAGGAATATGAATGCGGAAAGCCGCTGTATGCCGTAAAAGAAGTGGGCACAACCGACATTACCGGTACACGCCAGACTTTCTGGCCGGATGGAAGTATCTTCACCGCAACGGAATATAAATACAGCATTCTTCAGGCCCGTATGCGCGAGCTGGCTTACCTGAACAAGGGAATCACCATCACCTTGACCGACAAGCGCGTGAAGGAGGAAGACGGTTCTTACAAGCAGGAAAAATTCCACTCGGAAGAGGGTGTGAAAGAATTCGTACGTTTCCTGAACTCCAACAATACACCGCTCATTGATGACGTCATTTATCTGAATACCGAAAAACAGGGTATTCCTATCGAATGCGCTATTATGTACAACACTGGATTCCGTGAAAACCTTCACTCATATGTGAACAACATCAATACCATTGAAGGTGGTACACATGAAGCCGGATTCCGCACGGCACTGACCCGTGTATTGAAAAAATACGCAGAGGAAAGCAAGGCGCTTGAAAAAGCCAAGGTAGAAATCTCAGGTGAAGACTTCCGCGAAGGACTGATTGCCGTGATTTCTGTAAAAGTATCGGAACCTCAGTTTGAAGGACAGACCAAGACCAAACTGGGTAACAACGAAGTGAGCGGTGCTGTGAATCAGGCTGTAGGAGAAGCCCTGACTTATTACCTGGAAGAACATCCGAAAGAAGCAAAGATTATTGTCGACAAAGTGGTACTGGCTGCCACTGCGCGTGTGGCTGCCCGCAAGGCCCGCGAATCGGTTCAACGTAAAAGCCCGATGGGCGGCGGCGGACTGCCGGGAAAACTGGCCGACTGCTCCAGCCGTGTGGCTGAGGAATGCGAACTCTTCCTCGTCGAGGGTGACTCTGCAGGCGGTTCAGCCAAGCAGGGCAGAAGCCGTCAGTTCCAGGCCATCCTGCCGTTGCGCGGTAAAATCCTGAACGTGGAAAAAGCCATGTGGCACAAAGCTTTCGAAAGTGACGAAGTGAACAACATCATCCAGGCACTGGGTGTACGTTTCGGCGTGGACGGTGAAGAAGACAGCAAGAAAGCCAACATCGACAAACTGCGTTACCACAAGGTAATTATCATGACCGATGCCGATGTCGATGGTTCTCACATCGACACACTGATTATGACACTGTTCTACCGCTACATGCCCGAAGTAATTCAGGGCGGTCACCTGTATATCGCCACTCCTCCGCTGTACAAATGCAGCAAGGGAAAAATCAGCGAATACTGCTATACAGACGAAGCCCGTCAGGCTTTCATACAGAAATACGGCGAAGGAAACGAACAAGGCATTCACACCCAGCGCTATAAAGGTTTGGGTGAAATGAATCCGGAACAATTGTGGGAAACTACCATGAACCCGGAAACCCGTATCCTGAAGCAAGTAAATATTGAAAACGCGGCCGAAGCCGACTATATATTCTCCATGCTAATGGGCGATGATGTAGGCCCGCGCCGTGAATTTATCGAGAAAAATGCGACGTATGCAAACATCGACGCAGCATCTCATTTTTTTAATTCAGTAGTATTAAATCCATCCTCACATCTTACACGAGGGAACCTCCGGAATCTGAAAGGATATCCGGAGGTTTTTTATTTGCATGAATCCGCAAGATTCATTATTTTTGGAAAAACTATGAGCCACAACTAATACATAAGATATGAAAATTACTTTTCGCATACAATACCGTACAGTCTGGGGAGAAAGTCTGTGCGTGCTTCTCAGCCAGAACCACATACAACATACCGTGGAAATGACTACCCGCAACGGCGAAGAATGGACCGGAAAGGCTGAATTTGACTTTCACCCTTCTGAACCTATCTGTTACCGTTATGCCGTAAACCGTCAGGGCAGCCTTGTACGCCAGGAATTTGGTGCCATTCCCCATTCTTTTTATCCGGGTAACCAGCAACAGCAACATTACCTCATAGAAGACTGCTGGAGAGATTTACCACAAGATGCCTACCGTTATACATCGGCCTTCAACAATGCATACCCCCCCGAAGAGCCCTCCCGCCTGTCTGACAATACTGGCAGATGTATCACTTTCCGCGCACTTTGTCCGGGATTGAGCACGCACAACCAACGTCTGGGCCTCATCGGCAGCTGTGCGGCATTAGGCAACTGGGAGTACTGCCGCCCGCTACGAATGAAAGAAGTACAGCCCAACGTGTGGCACTTGACACTAGATGCCGCTTCACTGGAATACCCTTTCGAATACAAGTTTGTGGCCATTCATGAAAAAACCGGAGCCGTAGAAAAGTGGGAAACCCGTCCGAACCGGGTATTCCCTCCGCAACCATTGCAACGCGGAGAAACCTACCTGCCCATGGAAACGGAAGTGTTCTTTGACGATGCCCCGCAACGGATAGCCGGATGCGCCATTCCCGTATTCTCCCTTCGTTCGGAAGGCAGCTGCGGTGTAGGTGATTTCGGTGACCTGAAGCTACTGGTCGACTGGGCAGATGAGACCGGACAAAAAGCGATTCAGATTCTTCCTATCAACGATACGACTATGAGCGGTACATGGACTGACTCTTATCCCTACAACAGCATCTCCATCTACGCCTTTCATCCGATGTACATCGACCTTCGCCAGCTCCCTGCCCTAAAAGAAAAGAAAGCTACAGAAGCATTCGAAAAAGCACGCATCGAAGTAAACTCCCTTCCCATGATGGATTATGAGAAGGCCAACAAACTGAAAATGGGCTACTTGAGAAAAGCGTACCAGATGGAAGGGAAGAAAGTGCTTGCATCGGAAGAGTTCTTAGGTTTCTTTCAGCATAATGAGGAATGGCTTCAGCCTTATGCTGCCTTCTGCTACCTGCGCGACTCGTATGGCACACCGGACTTCAATCACTGGCCGAAATATTCTACCTACGATGCCGATGAAATAGCCCAGCTGTGTTCGTCCGGAAATAAAGCCTACACCAAAATTGCTTTCTACTATTATCTGCAATACCTGCTGCACGTGCAACTGCTTGCCGTAAGCAAGTATGCCAGAGCAAAAGGTATCCTGCTGAAAGGTGACATTCCCATCGGTATCAGCCGTTCCAGTGTAGAGGCCTGGGTAGAACCTCATTATTTCCATCTCAACGGCCAGGCAGGTGCTCCCCCCGATGATTTCTCTGTAAACGGACAAAACTGGGGATTCCCTACCTACAACTGGGAAGTAATGGAAAAAGACAACTACCGCTGGTGGCGCCGCCGTTTCTCCAAGATGGCGGAATACTTTACGGCCTACCGCATCGACCATATCTTAGGATTCTTCCGTATCTGGGAGATTCCCGACCATTCGGTACACGGGTTGCTCGGACAGTTCTCTCCTGCCCTCCCTCTAAGCATGGATGAAATCAGAAGTTTTGGCCTGAACCTAGACCGGGAGTTCATGACACAACCGTTTATCAACGACACGATACTGAAAGAAGTGTTCGGAACGCAAAGCGAATACGTCCGGCAACATTTTGTCACAGCCAACAAGAAAGGAAGCTACGCATTGCTGCCAGAATTTGACACCCAGCGAAAGGTAGAAGCTTACTTCGATGGAAAAGAAGACGAAGATAACCTGAAGCTAAAAGAAGGACTTTATTCCCTAATCAGCAACGTACTGTTTGTCACAGACCACCATGACGCCGAGAAGTTCCATCCCAGAATTGCCGTACAAAATGACTCCGTATTCCAGCAACTGAACTGGAAACAACAAGGAGCTTTTAACCATCTGTACAACCATTACTACTACCAGCGCCATAATGAGTTCTGGTATCAGGAAGCCATGAAAAAGCTTCCGGTACTTACTCAGTCTACTCCTATGCTTGTGTGTGGAGAAGACTTAGGCATGGTTCCAGAGTGTGTACCCTGGGTTATGAAACAGCTACAGATACTCTCACTTGAAATCCAGCGCATGCCCAAACAGATGGGTGAAGAATTCGGACACCCTGAAAACTATCCGTTCCTGTCGGTATGCACCATCGGTACGCACGACATGGCCACTTTCCGCGGATGGTGGAAAGAAGACCTCCTCCGTACGGAACGCTTCTACCACCAGGAAATGCACCATCAAGGAGATATTCCAGCACATGTGCCCGGATGGATTTGTAAGGACATCGTATTCCATCACCTGAAAAGTCCTTCACTGCTCTGCATCTTGGCATGGCAAGACTGGATGAGTATCAACGAACGATTACGGAACCCGGATATAGAAGGAGAACGCATCAACATACCGGCACGGCCACGACATTACTGGCGATGGAGAATGCACCTCACACTGGAACAACTGATGAAAGAAAAGGAGCTGAACCAGACGATTCATGAATTGATTGAAGACAGCAACCGAGGATAATATATACAATGAGGGCCTGAAATTTCTACGACTTCAGGCCCTCATCATTTTTTCTTATTTCAAACTGATTATTTGTTTCCCAACAAGAACTCATCAATGGCCTTTCTCAAAGCCTCTTCAGGCAAAGCTCCCTGCGCTACCTGAGGAGTTCCATGAGCCGGGATAAACAGAAGGGTCGGAATACTGCGTATGCCAAAAGCTGCCGACAACTCCGGCTCCTTATCCGTATCAATCTTGTAGATTACAATCTTCCCGTCATATTCTGTAGCTAATTTCTCCAACACAGGAGCTATGGCCTTGCAAGGGCCACACCAGGTGGCATAGAAGTCCACAATGGCCGGTTTATCACCTTCATATTTCCACTCCTTCGGATTCTTCTCATAATTATATACTTTCGCCAAGAAATCGGCTTTAGTCAGATGGACAACATGGGCTTGTACGGTTGCACTCTCCTGCACTCCACCCCGAGTTTCTTTGCCGGCATTGTTTCCACAAGCCGGAGTCAACATGGCAGCAGCCAGAGCCATCAACAGCAATCTTTTCATAATTCACACAAATAACGGATTATCGATTCTATTCTTTGTACACAAAAATAGTGCATTTTGTAATAAGAACA
>NZ_DBEXBB010000033.1:0-7077 GCF_048170425.1 Phocaeicola sp. | reverse complement strand
GAGCTGAAAAAAATCTGAAAAAAGAAATTCCTCACTGGGGCTTCAACCGTACGCAGCAGGAACTTACAGACATCTGGGAAAAACAACTTTCTTCCATCGAAGTGGAAACTACAGATGAAGAGGCCAAGCAGAAATTCTATGGCGCCTTTTACCGGGCTTCTTTCCTCCCGCGCACGTTCAATGATGTAGATGGCAGGTATCCTGCCTTCAGCCAAAAAGATTCTATCCTCCAACTGGCTCAGAACGGAATGTATTATGACGATTTCAGCATGTGGGACACCTACAGAGCCTTGCATCCGCTCATTAACCTGCTATACCCCACAAAAGCTGGACATATGATGCAATCACTTGTCCGCAAATTTGAACAAGGAGGCTGGTTGCCTATCTTCCCTTGCTGGAACAGTTACACAGCAGCCATGATTGGCGACCACTGCATTGCTGCCATAGGAGATGCCTGCATTAAAGATATCCGCAACTTTGACATCGAAAAGGCGTATAATGCGATGAGAAAAAACGCATTCGAGTCGCCGGCAGATGACAAGGACTATAAGAACGGAATGGGACGGCGTGCCTTGCAATCTTACTTGAAATACGGATACATTCCATTGGAAGACAGCGTGCCCGACGCATTCCATACGAAAGAGCAGGTTTCACGCACACTGGAATATGCGTATGACGATTTCGTTCTCGCACAAGTGGCCAGACTGCTTCAAAAAGAAGAAGACTACAAAGCACTATCTGCACGTGCTCAAAATTACCGAAATGTGATTGACCCACAAACCGGATATGCACAAGGAAGGCATGCCGACGGTACGTTCGTAAAAGAACAGAACGCATTCCAGTTTACTAAATTTATCACAGAAGGCGCTCCCTGCCACTACACATGGTACGTACCTCATGACCCTTACGGATTGATGGAATGCATGGGAGGGCGTGACAACTTCATACACAAACTGGATTCCATGTTCAGTGAACGCAGATATTGGCATGGGAATGAACCCTGCCATCAAATAGCATTCATGTTTAATTATGCGGGAGAACCGTGGAAAACCCAGCAGGCAGTACGCCACATCATGGAAACCGAATACCTGAATGCTCCAGGTGGTCTTTCGGGTAATGATGATGCCGGACAGATGTCCGCTTGGTATATCTTTGCGTCACTCGGATTTTACCCTGTTTGTCCGGGGTCGCCTTATTACATTCTGGCCAGTCCTTCTTTCCCTAAGGCTCTCATACATCTGGAAAACGGGCAAACCTTTACCCTTGTGGCTCAAAATGCCTCTAAAGAAAACATTTACATTCAGAGTGTGACTTTGAACGGGAAGAGTTATTCCAAGAATTATCTTTCCCACAAAGATATCGTGCATGGAGGAAAGATGGTATTTCAAATGGGAAATACCCCCAATAAAAACTGGGGAAATACCCCAATTGATTGTCCACCGGCCTTGATTAACATACCTGAATAAACACATAAACCCCTTTCAAATATGAAAACAAAAAACATTCTTCTTGCACTTAGCATCTTCCTCCTCGGAGCATGCAACTCGCAGCAAACGGGGATTTATAACATCATGGACTATGGTGCCACGGGAGATGGAAAAACCGATGACGCATCAGCCATTCAAAAAGCAATCAATACTTGCTCAGAAGCTGGGGGAGGAACGGTTCTTGTTCCATCCGGACACACATTCCTTTGTGGACCTTTTAAATTAGCTTCCTACGTGGAACTCCAGTTGGCCCCTAACTCCCGACTGCTGGCGAATCCAGACGAAAGCATCTATACGGAAAGTGCATTTGGTGATAACCGTGGAGAAGGCATGATGTGGATTAGCGGAAAAGATTTAAAAAATGTATCTATCACCGGCACCGGAAGCATTGACGGAAACGGGGTGGCTTTCATGGGCAAGGAACTGGAAGATTCCTACGAACTGAAGCCTGTAACTGATTTTGACCCACGGCCTCATGTGCTGACCCTAACCAACATAGAAAAACTTGTCATACGCGACATAACCATCTGTAACAGTGCCTATTGGACAGTCCACCTGATAGGTTGCCGAAATGCCCTGATTGACGGTATCACTATCCTGAATGATTTGAAAATACGTAACGGAGACGGCATTGATGTAGACCATTCAAAGGATGTGCGTATCTCCAACTGTTTCATTGAATCGGGTGATGACTGCATCTGCCTGAAGAACCGGCGCGAATTTGAACAATATGGAAGCTGTGAAGACGTAGTAGTGACCAACTGCACCATGACTTCTCGTTCATGTGCTATAAAAATCGGCTCGGAAAACATGGATAAAATCAACAATGTATTGTTCAACAACTGTATCATAAAAGACAGCAATCGAGGTATTGGCATTCAAAACCGCGACGAAGGAACTGTGAGCAATGTGATTTTCTCGAACATGATTGTAGACTGCCGCTTCTTCTCGGATGTGTGGTGGGGAAAGGCTGAACCTATTTACGTGACTTCCTATCCGCGTGCCGTGGGAAATCACAAGGATGCCGGATGGCGCTTCCCGAAAGGAGCTGTAAAAGGAGCTTGTGGAGAAGTGAGCCGCATCTACTTCCAGAACATCAAATGCACAAGTGAAAACGGTATCTTTATAGGAGGGGATACCATTGACAAGGTAAGCAGAATTTACTTTGACCAGGTAGAAGTAAACCTACACAAACGGACCACTTTTGAAGGCGGGGTATACGATAAACGCCCATGTGACGGCGAAGGCTTCCTGAAAGGAAAAACTTACGGATTCTTCTTCCACACAGCATCCGATATTCAAATGGAAAGATGCACGGTCAACTGGGGAGACACCCGTCCTGATTATGCCGCAGAAAACATACACCTGGTAAATACAGCCGGGGTTATACGGAAATAACCCCCTCAAGTGCTCATAAAAAACGCCGTTGTGAAACGGTACATTTCTAAATTTCTTTTTTTGAGGCCGGGACTTTGTCCCGGCTTTTTTATTCATCACGAATGACTTAAAGAACTGGGCAGGCACCCGAAACGCTGCTTGAAACATTTCGTAAAATACTTAGGGTCATTGAACCCCACCGCATAAGCGACTTCCGACACATTGGCGTCACCTTTTCCCTGCTCCAGCAACTGACGCCCCATATCCAGCCTGAAATTCTTCATAAACTGTCCGATAGGCATTCCCGCCAGACTCTGCATTTTCTGATTGACCAATGTCTTACTATAGCCCATGTCGCGCACAAAGGCATCCAGTCCATATTCTGCATCGGCATAATGTTGTTTCATCAATTCCATAGCCCGGTCCATGAATATTTTGTCTCTAGACTCTTCAATCAGTCCCAGTTCACTCACGTCCGACAAGACCGACGGTTTGGAGAATCTCTCCTGGTATCCTCTGCGCAAGGTCAGAATATTACGGATACGGAACCTGAATATATCCGCGTCAAATGGTTTGCATAGATACTCATCAACCCCTACCGAATAACATTTCTTTTCATTTTCCTCAGAATGTACCGCGGTTAGAATCAGGAAAGGTATGTGACTGGTTGCCAGATTCTCCTTCACTCTCTTCGAAAATTCCAGTCCGTCCATCTCCGGCATGAGCAAGTCACTGATAATCAAATCTACATGATGTTTCTCGAGTATCCCCATGGCTTTCACGCCGTTCTCAGCCTCCAACAACTTGTATTCTTTTTTCAACAAAGAACGGATATAACGGCGCATATCACGGTTATCATCTACAACCAGCAGCGTTTCCTTCCGTAAGGAAACATCGTCCATTGCAACCAGGCCATCTTCTTCCACTATTCCATTTGCAGCCGCAAGTTCTTCTTCCGGCATTTCTTTCATCGGCAACAAGACACGGAAAGAAGTCCCTCCGGCACGATTGTTTTTAGCAGAAATCACACCTCCATGGAGGGCCACAATCCGTTTACATACATTCAAGCCGATACCCGTTCCTGTTTGTCCGAATACAGGATAAGTCACCTTATTCTGCGCCTGAAAGAAACTGTCAAAAATCTGAGGAAGGTCTTTTTCCGGTATTCCACATCCCGTATCCGACACCGAAAGATAAAGCTGTATCTTTCCCCGTTTATCAACCAGACGAGCTGCATAAAGCCGGATATAGCCTCCGTCAGGAGTAAACTTCACCGCATTGGCCAGCAAATTGGTCAACACGCGATGAAGATACTTGGGGTCTGCACTTACGGAGAGACCGCCAAGGTGATAGCAGGCCTTCAATGTGATACGCCGATGCTTCACAAAGGAAATGAAAGGCAAGAGCAGGTTGTCTATCATGGACACAAGATCGAAAGGATGAATGTTCAGCTTCACTTTTTCCGTATCAAGTTTCCGGAAATCCATCAACTCATTTACCAGCGAAAGTAAATCCTGCACATTGCGCTCGGCAATACGCAACTGTTCTTTGACTTCCGCACTGGAAGTCAGTTCCAGAGCCTGCTGTAGAGGTCCCTGAATAAGGGTAACGGGGGTACGGAACTCATGGGTTATATGGGTAAAAAAACGAATCTTTTCTTCTGCCATTTCTTCTACATGGTGAGCCATTACTTCCAGACTGTGATTCTGCACCTCCAGTTCATGAGTACGCTGAGCCACTAATTGCTCCAACAGTACCTGTCGATGCTTCAGCCGCCTCACCTTATAACGGTAAAAAACAATCGTAAAACAAACTATGGAGACCAAAAGAAGTATTAAAAACCACCAGGATTTATAGAAATACGGACGAGCCTGAATATCCAGCTGAAAAATTCGTTCCGACCATTTTCCCTCCCCGTCCGTGGACTGTATTTCCAACTTGTAAATACCCGAATCCAAAGAAGAAAATATAATGACAGGATTGTCAGGAGAAAGCTCCGTCCATTTTGTTTCTTCCTCCGATTTGTAGCGAATGCGTACGGAGTTTCCATAGCCATAAACCTGAGATGTCAAAGCCAATTCCAGTTTATCACCTTCTTCCAAGCCAGACAGACATCTTTCGCTACCATAAATCCACTCTCCTTCATTTATCCGGACAGATGCTATTCTAACTCCATAGATATCTGACAATCCAGAAGACTTCCGAAGCCGGACCTGATACAAACCATAATCCTTCCCACAGTATAAACGATTGTATCTTTTGGAAAAGTAGAACGCATTTCCATCATACCCCTTATCCAGTATTCCATCCGGTTTGCCATAAGCGATAAAAATATCACTATTGACTAGCAAACGCGACAAGCCGTTTTCCGTAGCAATCCAGATATTGCCCAGCTCATCTTCGGCCACACCATAAACTGTATTCTCATAAAATCCTTCCGATTCTCCGTAGCGCTTAAACTGGAAGCGATTCATATCGTCAGAAATCAAACGGTAAAGTCCAGTCCCTCTTCCTCCTAACCAAATTACTCCTCTGCTATCTTGAAACACAAAATTTATTCGCTCCACCTGAGTAGACTTCTTGTCATCCAGTTTATAACGCAAATACGTGTAGTTCAAATGCCTGCGTGAACGGGCAAAAGAAAACAAATCGATGATGAACAATCCTTCAGAAGTTCCAAACCACAAACGATGCTTGCGATCCACACACAACGTCCCGACTGACTCAAATTCATTTATGCTCAAATCTAGACTTATCCGGGAAAACTGCTCCTGCTTTTTATCATAAAAAATCAATCCATGAGTAGTTCCGAACCAAATTCCTTTATTTACCGAATCTTCCACCGCACTCATAATAAAATCGTCTTCCAGCCCAGGCACTTCTCCATTGGAATGCTGACGAACCACAGACTGCGGATTATTCAAGTCCAGTTCACTAATACCGGCTCCCCAAGTATAAGCCCACAAATGATTATCACTGTCTATCAATATGCCATTTACATTATTGGAAAGAATAGAAGTGGAACTATGAGGAGTGAAAGCATAATGCTGCACCGCTTCCGTTTCAGGATTCATCTGATAAAGTCCTCCCTCAATCGTACCAACCCACAAATTTCCCTTTTTATCTTCCGTCACAGCACTGATTTGCGGTGTCCGCCCTGCCGACAGCTTCCAGGGGATATCTCCTAACCTGGCTATTTCCAGTCTGCGCGACAGATACAACAGATTGACTCCCCCATCCTGCGTACCAGCCCAAATGTCCTGCCCGTCGGCAAACAGACAGACTATGATATTGGAATTTAATCCCCGTTCCTCGGAGTTTTCTACCCGACGAACAAAGGAAAAAGTATCAGATTCCCGGTCATACACATTCAATCCGTTGAAAGTAGAGACAATCAGACTACCATCAGAGGTGAGCTTCATGTCTGTGATATAAGCCTGACTGAGCATCCCCTCCCGATGCGAAGAATAACGATATCGCTTCATTGTTTTCGTATGCCGATAATAACGGAAAAGTCCGCGATTGCTTCCTATCCATAAAAAATCGCCATCCGCCTGCAAACAAGAGATACGCCAGTCATCGCTGAAAGGCACAATCGCATCAGAAAGCTGCTGCTTATGCAGTTTGTTCCTTTCCTGTTTTATAATCCGGTAAATATGGTTACCGACCCCAGCACAAAGCTCTCCTTCTATCTCTGCAATGGCCGACACGGGTTCATCAGTTTCTGCCTGCATCCGATAACAGGCAATGATGGCTCCGGAGTAATCCAGTTCCAGACACCAAAGCATCTTGTCGGTCACTACCCAAACATCTCCATCGGCAGTCTGTACTATCGAGCGTACACACGAATGAAGTAAGGAAGACAATTCCGGAATTGTTCCCAGGTCACCTGCCGGTACCAGAAGCCCTGTTTGCAGGTCAATCAGGTCAAGACCAGCTTCCGAACCGACCCACAGTCTTTTTTGACGGTCTTCACACAAGGTGTATACATAATTTCCTTTCAAACGATAAAGAGACTCCTTCACTCCATAATTCAGGAAACGATATCCATCATATCGTGCCAGCCCGTCCTGGGTAGCAACCCAGATATATCCGAATGAATCTTTCATCACGGCAGTCACCGAGTTATTGGGTAGCCCGACTTCCTCCGTAATATGACAGAAATTATACTTCGAGAAGAAATGAGCATTCGCCTCCATGCGAAAAGAAAATA
>NZ_DBEXBB010000032.1:0-22089 GCF_048170425.1 Phocaeicola sp. | reverse complement strand
GAATAACTGAAAATAAAAATAACAAGAAAATGAAAGCGGTTCAAATTGCAGCTCCCCAGAAAATGGCGGTCGTGGAAATAGAAAAACCCGAACTGAAAGCTGGGGAAATATTGGTAAAGATTGAGTATGTAGGTTTTTGTGGTTCTGATTTGAATACCTATCTCGGACGGAATCCGATGGTGAAAATGCCTGTCATTCCCGGACATGAAGTCGGGGCCGTGATAGAAGCCGTAGGGCCGGGTGTGCCGGAAGGGTTTAAAAAAGGTATGAATGTGACGCTGAACCCTTATACGAATTGCGGAAAGTGCGCCTCATGTCGTAACGGGCGGGTCAATGCCTGCGAGCACAATGAAACGTTGGGTGTGCAGCGTAACGGAGTGATGTGTGAATATGCGGTGCTTCCCTGGTCAAAAGTGATTCTGGCAGAGGATATCTCTTCACGTGACTGTGCGTTGATTGAACCGATGAGTGTGGGCTTTCATGCGGTGTCACGCGGTCAGGTGATTGACAATGAGATAGTAATGGTGATAGGTTGCGGTATGGTCGGTATGGGAGCCATTGTTCGTGCAGTCTTACGCGGAGCTACCGTGATTGCCGTCGACTTGGACGACGAAAAATTAGCACTGGCCCGCAAGGTGGGTGCTGCGTATGTCATTAATTCACGTACCGAGAATGTGCACGAGCGTGTGCAGGAATATTCCGGCGGAATGGGAGCCGATGTGGTAATTGAAGCGGTCGGTAGTCCGGCCACTTATGTGATGGCGGTAGATGAAGTCGGCTTTACGGGACGTGTGGTGTGTATCGGCTATGCCAAGAGCGGGGTAGAATTTCAGACGAAATATTTTGTACAGAAAGAACTGGACATTCGCGGCTCTCGAAACGCGCTGCCTGCTGATTTCCGTGCCGTAATACATTACATGAAGACAGGTGCTTGTCCGGTTGAACAGTTGATTTCGCGTATTGTAGCTCCAGAGGAAGCCGCAGAAGCCATGGAAAGCTGGACAGCGAATCCAGGTAAGGTATTCCGTATTTTGGTAAAATTCTAAGAAAGTTTACGCTGGAAATGATTGCGTAATTTCAGGCGTTTGTTTATGCTCTGTTGATGTGATAAGAAAACGTCAGGGCGTTTTCAATAAAACATAAAAGAGTTTTGTTTTAAGCGCCAAAGAGTTTTAATTGAAACGTACTTGTGTTTCTTTTGAGGCATAAGTACGTCTTTTTATGTCAGATTGTTCTGCTTGTGTGTTGAAAAGTTGTATTTTTGGCATATCTTACAAGTTTATTTTAATCAACCATAAATTAATGCGAGATGAACACAAAAAGCATCTTTTTAGCTCTGTGTTGTCTGACCGCCTTTTCATCCTATGCACAGCACGTGCCGACCTTGGAGGAGGTGGTGAACGGAGGTCTGATTGTCACGAAGGGCGAAAGCCGGGTAAACTGGCTTTCAGAGAGGAACAGTTATTCAAAGAAGGAGAAGAATCCGGCTGGAGGATACGACATCGTGTCGTATGCTGCCGGTAAAAACAAGCGTGAGGTACTTATATCGGCTTCCATGTTCGTAAAGCCGGGTACTTCCGACACGTTGTCTGTCCGTAGTTTTAGTTTTGACACTTCCCATAAGCAGGTTTTAGTGTATACCAATACACGGCGTGTCTGGAGGTATGATACGCGCGGAGACTATTGGGTATTGAACATGGAAACAGGTAAGTTGAGGCAATTAGGAACCCGGTTGCCTGAGAGCAGTCTGATGTTTGCCAAATTCTCGCCTGATGGTACGCGTGTGGCTTATGTCAGTGGAAATAATATCTATGTAGAGTATGTTTCCGATGGAAAGGTTATACAGCTGACCCACGATGGCAGCAGTACGATTGTGAACGGTACGTTCGACTGGGTGTATGAAGAAGAATTCTCCTGCCGTGACGGTTTCCGCTGGAGTCCCGACGGTAAGTACATAGCCTATTGGCAGAGCGATACGGAAGGTACCGGATGGTTCGACATCATCAACAATGTCGATTCACTTTATCCGAAAATTCTTCGTTTTCCATATCCGAAAGCCGGAACTACGAACTCGGCAGTTAAGGTGGGATACGTAGCAGCTTCTGGTGGAGAGACTACATGGATTGACCTGCCCGGTGACCCTCGCCAGAATTATATTATGCGAATGGATTTTATACCGGAAAGTAATGATTTGTTTATCCAGCAGATGAACCGTCCGCAGAATACGAACAAGGTGTGGATTGCTACCATCGGAAGCGGTGCGCCGAAGAATATCCTGACCGAAACAGATGCCGCATGGGTGGAAACGAACGACCAGGTGACCTGGTTGAAGAATAATACTTATTTTACGTGGCAGAGTGAACGGAGTGGATGGCGTCATCTTTATCGTGTGAGTCGTGACGGAAAAGACATTCAGCCTATTACGAAAGGGGAGTTCGACCTTATCGAGCAGGTAGGAATGGACGTGAAGAAAGGTCTTGTCTATTTCATCGCATCGCCTGATAATTATACTCAGCGGTATCTTTATTCAGCGGAATTATTGGGAAAGGGTGACGTAAAACGCCTCAGTCCGATGGATGAGCAGGGACAGCATCGGTACGATTTGTCTCCCGACGGGAAATATGCCGTGCATACGTTCAGCAATTCCGTCACTCCTCCCCGGATAGAGATGGTGGCTTTGCCTTCTCATAAAACGGTATCGGTCATTGAGGATAACCGGGAAGCCGCGTCGCAGTACCAGCAACTTCAGCTAAGGCCGAAGGAGTTTGTCAAGACTCATTCCGGAGAGCTGCAACTGGATGCATGGATGATTAAGCCCGTTAATTTTGATCCGTCGAAGAAATATCCGGTAATCATTGATGTGTATGGTGAACCTGCGGGTTCTACGGTGCAGGATGTGTGGCAGGGAGGCGACCTGTGGCATCAGTACTTGGCTAATCAGGGATATATTGTGGTCAGTATCGAGAACCGCGGGGCCGCGGCTCCTCGCGGACGGGAGTGGAGAAAGTGTATCTATGGAGAAGTAGGAACTTTTGCTTCGCAAGACCAGGCACAGGGAATTCTGGACCTGGCCCGTCAGTATGCATTCATTGATACTTCCCGTATCGGTATTACGGGTTGGAGCGGAGGAGGAAGCCAGACGTTGAACTGCATGTTCCGCTATCCGGAGGTTTTTTGTACAGGTATTGCCATTGCCTTCGTGTCCGACCAGCGGCTGTATGACACGATTTATCAGGAACGCTATATGAATACGCCGCAGGCAAATCCGGAAGGCTACCGTAAAGGGTCTCCTATTACTTATGTAGAGGGATTGAAGGGCAACCTGCTGCTTGTTCACGGTACGGGTGACGACAACGTGCATTACCAGAGTTGTGAGATGCTGGTGAACGAGCTGGTGAAGCACGGTAAGGTATTTTATCAGTTGTCCTATCCCATGCGTTCACATTCCATCAGTGAGCGGGAAGGTACCACGTATCACCTTCGCAAGTCTATGACAGATTATTTCTTGAAGAATCTTCCGGCAGGAGGGCGATAAAATTAAAAAACAGGCTAATCTCCATTCTGAGGTTAGTCTGTTTTAGTATGTGTTTATTTGTTATCACTTGTGGAGTTCTCAGATTTTTACGTTGAGCCTTTATTATCCGTAAGGATAAAATAAAAAATCCTGATTCTTTTGAAAATCAGGATTTTGAGTGGTGCCACCAGGAATCGAACCGGGGACACAAGGATTTTCAGTCCTTTGCTCTACCAACTGAGCTATGGCACCAGCATTTTATGTTTGCAACCAATGTTTCTCGATTGCGGTTGCAAAGGTACGCAAACTTTTGGAACTTGCAAATATTTCAGCAGAAAAAATGCAATTTTTGTGTAAAAAACGGCATTTTTGTGAGATGAATGCTGGTTATAAATCGAAAAACCTTCCTTTTCCAGTCCGAAATAAGGTCGGAGACTGAAAAAGGAAGGTTTCAAATTTAGGAATAAAAGGGCTTTATCCTTTCAAAGGATTCCAGCCTTGAGCTTTCAGTTCAAGTTCATTCCCGTCGCGGGTCACGAGGGCGCATCCCAGTTCGGGTTTGGTGATGTGACCGATGACTTTCACATCTTTCATCTGAGATACGGTTTCGTGTGCAGTCAACGGTACGGTGAAGAGCAGTTCGTAATCTTCGCCACCGTTCAGGGCACAAGTACTCAGGTTCATGTTGAACTCTTCGGCCATTACGGCTGTCTGGTAGTCAATCGGAATACGCTCTTCGTACACACGGCAACCGGCATGGCTTTGTGAACAGATGTGCATCAACTCGGATGAGAGTCCGTCGGAAATATCCATCATGGCGGTGGGCTGGATGCCGGCTTTGGCCAGGCTTTCCACAATATCCTTGCGGGCTTCCGGTTTCAAGAAGCGTTCCAGTAAGTATTCTTTTCCGGCAAAGTCGGGCTGCACATCTTTTTCGCCCTGGAATACGGCTTTCTCCCGTTCCATCAGCTGAAGTCCCATGTAAGCAGCTCCCAAATCGCCTGATACGCAAATCAGGTCGGTTTCCTTGGCACCGTTGCGGTAAACCACCTTGTCTTTATCGGCTTCTCCAATGCAGGTAATGGAAATGGCCAGTCCTGTGACGGAAGAAGTGGTGTCGCCCCCTACGAGGTCTACCTGGTGCTGTGCGCAAGCCAGTTTCAGTCCGTCGTAGAAGTCTTCCAGGTCTTCGATGCAGAAACGTTTGGATACAGCCAGTGACACGGTTATCTGCTTCGGAGTACCGTTCATGGCGTAAATATCGGAGAAGTTCACCATAGCCGATTTGTATCCCAAGTGCTTCAGCGGGGTATATACCAGGTCAAAGTGTACACCTTCCATCAGCAGGTCGGTGGTGACCAGTACCTGCTTGCCGGGAAATTCCAATACGGCTGCATCGTCGCCCACACCGTATTTTGTTTCCGGATTCTGTAATTTGATGTCCTGGGTGAGGTGCTTGATAAGCCCGAACTCGCCCAGCGTTGAAATTTCTGTTCTGTTTCCTTCGTGCATAGTATTTTTACGCTCTGTTGATAAGTTCTCTCATAATGGTGGTCATGCGAGGCTGTGCTTCGTCGGCAGCCTTCTGCACCTCTTCGTGGGATACCTCCACAATCTTGCCTTCCACGCCCAGGTCGGTGATGACTGATACGCCGAACACCTTGATGCCGCAATGGTTGGCCACAATCACTTCCGGTACGGTAGACATACCTACCGCATCGGCACCCAGAATGTGGAACATCTTATATTCCGACGGAGTTTCGAATGTAGGACCCTGCGTACCGATGTATACGCCTTGCTGCACCTTGATACCTTTCTCCTGAGCAATCTCCAGGGCTTTTGCAATCAGTTCTTTGGAGTATGCTTCGCTCATATCCGGGAAGCGTGGCCCGTATTCGATATTCTTTCCACGAAGCGGATGTTCCGGGAAGAAATTGATGTGGTCCGTAATAATCATCAGGTCGCCGATTTCAAAGTCGGGGTTAGTACCTCCTGCAGCATTCGATACGAAGAGGGTTTTGATGCCCAGTTCACGCATCACGCGTACGGGGAAAGTCACTTCCTTCATGGAATAGCCTTCGTAAAAATGAAAACGTCCCTGCATGGCCATGATATCCTTGTTGCCCAGTTTCCCGAAAATCAGTTTCCCGCTGTGTCCTTCGACGGTTGAAACCGGGAAATTCGGGATTTCCGAATAGTTGATTTCATACTTGTCGGTGATTTCGTGCACCAGACTGCCCAGTCCTGTACCCAGGATGATGGCTGTTTCGGGGTGAGTGTGCATTTTAGCCTTCAGAAAGGCAGCTGTTTCTTGAATTTTTTCTAACATACTCAATGATTTTAGGGTTAAATACTAGTTCTCCTTTGTGCAGAAACTCCACTTCTATGGGGAGCACGTAAATATAGGGTTTCAGTTCTTCGCTGAGTTGCGGATGGCCGATGAGCCGTGAGGCATCCTTCTCAGTGGTCAGGATGAGGCGGCGGGTTTCCGGCAGCTGGTAGAACTGTTGCGCAATCTGTTGCATATCGGTACCGTTAAAGTTGTGATGGTCGCCAAAGAGCAGCGGAGTGACACGGGCGGCGTGTCGGCCGACTTCCTCCATCAATGGCGCCGGCGAGGCAATGCCGGTGACCAGCAGCACTTCTTTATCCTTTAACGCATTCAGCGCTTGGGCAGGAGTATCCATAAACAAGGGATACAGCTTTCCGTAGGCCAGGGTAGTGAAAAACACTTCCTGATGCGGAAGAGGCTGTATGCGTTGCCGGATACGTTCACATTCTTCCAGGCTGAGGCTGGGCGGACATTTCGTGACGATAAGCAAATCGGCCCGTTTCTTTCCGCTAGCAGGTTCTCGAAGGCGTCCGGCCGGAAGAAGCTGGTCGCATTCCACAGGACGATGGTAATCCATCAGCAGAATGCGCAGTCCCGGTCGAACGTAGCGGTGCTGGAAAGCGTCGTCCAGCAGTACGACTTCCGTGTCGGGTGCCCCTTGCGGAGAAGTCAGTCGGCGGATACCCCGGCAACGGTCTCCATCTACGGCCACATGAATGGCGGGAAACTTGCGGGCCATCTGGTAAGGTTCGTCGCCGATATCCTCCATTCGGGAGGTCGAAGAAGCCAGCACGAAGCCTTTTGATTTCCGCTTGTAACCCCGGCTCAGCACAGCCAGCCGGAACGAATCCTGCAACAGCCGGATGAGATATTCCGTGTGAGGCGTTTTCCCGGTACCGCCCACGGTCAGGTTACCGATGCAGATGACGGGTAACGGGAAACGTTCTTCGTGGAGCCAGCCCACGTCGAACAAAAAATTCCGTACCTTCACACCGATACCGTAGAGGGCACTGAAGGGCCATAGCCCCCAATATATCTTGCATTTCCCGCTCATGAACGCGCCTCCCGCTTATTGGATACGCATGTCGAACGGCAAACGGGCTTGCAGGCGGTCAGACTGTTTCACGTGGCGCAACCATTCAAAGCCTTGATAATATTCACCGAACGTTTCTTGCAACTGGCCGTGAATGTAACGGTCAGCACGGGTATTCAGCAGCTCTGTCAGGAAATCCATCTTGGCAGGGTAGCTCTTCAGGCTATAGTCCTTTACTTTTCCCAGTTCGGCAGCCAGTTGGATAGCGGTATCCAGTCCTCCCAGTTCATCCACCAGTTTCAGTTCCTTGGCCATGCTTCCGGTCCATACGCGACCTTCCGCAATTTTACAAAGTTCCTCTAGCGGAATATTCCGTCCTTCGGCACAGCGTTTGGTAAACAAGGCATATCCCTGGTTCACCATTTGTTGCATCAGAGCCGATTCTTCCGCATTGAACGGACGGCTCATGCTGCCCATGTCGGCCATTTTATGTGTCTTGACTCCGTCAAAATGGAGTCCCAGTTTATTGGTCAGTAATTCCGAAGCGTCGGGCATCATGCCGAAGATACCGATGGAGCCGGTCAGGGTAGTCGGCTCAGCCACGATTTTGTTGGCAGCGCAAGAAATATAGTAACCACCGGAAGCAGCATAGTCGCCCATGGATACCACAACCGGTTTTTCTGCTTTCAGCAAGGTCACTTCACGCCATATCTGTTCCGAGCCGTAGGCACTTCCGCCTGGAGAGTTCACGCGGAGCACAACCGCTTTCACGTTTTTGTCCTTGCGCAAATCCCGCAAGTCCTTCGCCACTTTCTCAGAATTGATACCTTCGTCGTATGAAGAACCGTTGTCAATTTCTCCGTAAGCATAATAAACGGCTACCACGTCTCTGGACTTGCTTTTCGGAGTGGCCGATTTTACACGAGTCATTTCATCCAGACTCAGGGTGTGGAGGTCATCTTCTTCGGTCAGTCCGGCGAGCGATTTCAGGTAGCTGAGCACTTCGTCCTTGTACATCAGTGTGTCGGCCAGTCCGCAACGCACGTAGTCTTCGGCCGGGCGCAAATCCATGTTTCGGTCGGCCAGTAAGTTCAGTGAATCAATAGAAATATTTCTAGAAGAAGCTACATCGTTTACAATGCTCTTCCAGGTAGATTCCAGAAAGGCCTGTGTCTGTTCGCGGTTGGCCGGACTCATTTCGGTATTGGTCATCGGTTCGACGGCCGATTTGTAGGTACCTACACGGAATATCTGCATCTTGACCCCGATTTTGGTCAGGAAATCTTTCAGGAACATGGTCTCGCTGGCCAGTCCGTGCCAGGAGAGGCTTCCTACGGGGTTCACAATTACCTTGTCGGCTACACTGGCCAGATAATAACCGCCTTGTGTGTACATGTCGGCATAGGCAATCAGGAACTTACCGCTCTGCTTGAAATCAGCCAGTGCACGGTGAATGGCCTGTAAAGAGGCTGTAGAGCATGCCAATGCTCCTGTATGCAGGTAAATACCCTTGATTTGTTCGTTATTCTTGGCTTTCTGAATCGAGTTCAGAATATCTTCCAATCCGTAGGTAGAAATCTGGTCTTCAAAGAACTGGTCGATAGGGCTGGGCTGATAGCGTTCCTGAACGGTACCTTTCAGTTCGAGGGTGAAAACGGAATTGGGCATGACTAAGGTTTCGCTTTCTGAAGAAGCTACGATTCCTGCCAGCATGGTGACACCCAGGATGATAAAGATAAACCCGCAAATCAGCACACCTGTAATGGTGGCGAGGGTACTTCGAAGAAATTCTTTCATTGTCAGTCGTTTTTAGATTAGTAAACAAAGTTATTCTTTTTGGGTGAAAAAACAAAAAATGCAAACCTCTAAATTTCCAGGTTTATATTATATTCCTCGTCCCTTTAAAGGAAAACTTAATTAATATATAAAAGGTGGGGAGTGGGGAGTTGCGCAAAGAGTCTGTCATAAAATATGTTAATTGTTTTATAACTTATTGTTTGATAGTTACTTGTACGCTCTTGACCCTGACAAGGACCCTGTCATACTTTTTTATTGCAGAATAGGGTGAAAAATGCCTTTACGTTTTGACTGAAATTCTTTGGCGTTTGCATTGAAACGCCTTTGCATTTTTCTTTAAATGCACTTACGTTTTAGATGATATGTACTTGTGTTTTTTAGAGGTTGGATAAAATATCTCCCGATTTATTTTGTTTTTTTACGGAACTTCCCCATTTTTGCCAAAATTGATTTTGTGAACTTTAAATAAATACGATATGGCAGAAGAAATGATTGTCAAGGAACTGGACGAGGTAGTAGTCCGTTTTTCGGGTGATTCCGGTGACGGAATGCAACTGGCCGGTAATATGTTTTCCAATATTTCGGCAACCGAAGGAAACGATATAAGTACATTCCCGGATTACCCGGCGGATATTCGTGCTCCGCAAGGTTCACTGACCGGTGTGTCAGGCTTTCAGGTGCATATTGGTGCCGGAAAGGTATATACTCCGGGCGATAAGTGCGACGTGCTGGTAGCCATGAACCCGGCAGCTTTGAAAACACAGTATAAGTTTTGTAAACCCCAGGCGGTAATTATCATAGACTCCGATTCATTTACCAAGCGTGATTTGGAAAAAGCCAAGTTTACGCTGGAAAACCCGTTCTCGGAACTGGGCATCAAGAATGAAGTCGTGTCGGCGGCCATTACTTCGATGTGTAAGGAAAGCTTGAAAGACAGCGGACTGGACAACAAGTCCATCTTGCGAACAAAAAACATGTTTGCGTTGGGACTGGTATGCTGGCTGTTCCACCGCGACGTGAAGGTGGGTGAAAAAATCCTTCGTGAAAAGTTTGCCAAGAAACCGGAAATTGCCGAAGCCAATGTGAAGGTGCTCTACGACGGTTATCATTTCGGCGAAAATACCCATGCTTCCGTATCGATGAGCTATACCGTGCCGAGCAAGGCACAGAAAGAGCCGGGAAAATACATGGACATCAACGGCAACAAGGCTACGGCATACGGCCTGATGGCGGCTGCTGAGAAAGCAGGGCTGGAATTGTATCTGGGTTCTTATCCGATTACACCGGCCACGGATATTCTGCACGAACTGGCCAAGCATAAGTCGCTGGGCGTAAAGACGGTGCAGTGTGAAGACGAGATTGCCGGATGTGCTTCTGCCGTAGGAGCTTCATTTGCCGGCGCACTGGCTGTAACGACCACTTCCGGACCGGGTATCTGCTTGAAGAGTGAAGCCATGAACCTGGCGGTGATTACGGAACTGCCGCTGGTGATTGTAGACGTACAGCGTGGTGGCCCTTCTACCGGACTGCCGACCAAATCGGAACAGACCGACTTGCTTCAGGTACTTTTCGGGCGTAACGGAGAAAGTCCGATGCCTGTGGTGGCTGCTTCCTCACCGACTGATTGCTTCGATGCGGCTTACTTAGCCTGCAAGATTGCCTTGGAGCACATGACGCCGGTTGTTTTGCTGACCGATGCCTATATTGCCAACGGTTCTGCCGCATGGCGTCTGCCCGATTTGAGTACCTATCCTTCCATCTGTCCGCCTTACGTGAAGCCGGAAATGGCCGGGTCGTGGACGCCGTTCCAGCGTGACCCGCAGACAGGCGTGCGTTACTGGGCCACACCAGGTACACCGGGCTTCATGCACCGCATCGGAGGGCTGGAAAAAAGTAACGAAACCGGAGCCATCTCTACGGAACCGGAAAATCACTTCCTGATGACAAAACTGCGTGCGGAAAAAGTGGAAAAAATTGCCGATTCTCTTCCCGCACTTACAGTGGAAGGCAATCCGGAGGCAGATTTGTTGATTGTGGGCTTCGGAGGCACATACGGGCACTTGCACTCGGCTATGGACGAACTGAACGCTATGGGTAAGAAGACGGCACTGGCACATTTCCGTGTCATCAATCCGTTGCCGAAGAATACAGCTGAAGTATTGCGGAAATACAAGACCATCGTGGTGGCCGAACAAAATATGGGACAGCTGGCAGGCTATCTCCGCATGAACGTGGAAGGTATTCACCTGCATCAGTTCAATCAGGTAAAAGGCCAGCCGTTCGTAGTGAAAGAACTGGTAGAGGCTTTCAGTCAACTTTTTTAATGATTCATCAATAAATATTCTGGAGGAATAACAATGAGTGAAACAAAATATACGGCAGCAGATTACAAAGCCGGGCAGCCTCGCTGGTGTCCGGGCTGTGGCGACCACGCTTTCCTGAATTCTTTTCACAAGGCACTGGCCGAACTGGGAGTACCTCCCCATGAAATTGCGGTGATTTCCGGTATCGGATGTTCTTCGCGTTTGCCTTATTACATGAATACGTATGGCATGCACACCATTCACGGGCGTGCGGCTGCCATCGCTACGGGTGCTAAAGTGGCCAACCCGGAACTTACCATCTGGCAGATTTCCGGCGACGGTGACGGACTGGCTATCGGTGGGAACCACTTCATCCATGCCATCCGCCGTAATGTGGACATCAACATCGTGTTGTTGAACAACCGTATCTACGGATTGACCAAAGGACAGTATTCTCCGACTTCTGCCCGTGGGTTTGTGAGCAAATCTTCTCCCTACGGTACGGTGGAAGACCCCTTCCGTCCGGCAGAATTGTGCTTCGGGGCACGTGGACGTTTCTTTGCCCGTTGTGCGGCAGTAGATGGTGGTCCTTCTGTGGAAGTGCTGAAAGCAGCTGCCCGTCACAAAGGTACGTCCGTGGTAGAAGTGTTGCAAAACTGCGTAATCTTCAATGACGGTACGCACAATGCGGTAGCCAAGAAGGAAGACCGTGAACGTAATGCGATTTATCTGGAGCATGGCAAGCCTATGCTGTTCGGTCCGAACAAGGAATTTGGTCTGATGCAGGAAGGCTTCGGGCTAAAAGTGGTGAAACTAGGTGAGAACGGTATCACGGAAAAAGATATCTTAGTGCACGATGCCCATTGTGAAGACCATACCCTGCAATTGAAACTTGCGCTGATGGAAGGTCCGGACTTCCCGATTGCCTTAGGCGTGATTCGTGATGTGGATGCGCCGACATACGATGAGGCAGTAGAAGCCCAGATTGAAGAAGTTTCTGCCAAGAAAAAGTATCACACGTTTGCCGAATTGCTGGAAACGAATGATACGTGGGAGATTAAATAAAGCAACAAGATAATTAAAAAAGGAGCCGGCGATTTTTTTATCTGGGTCCTTTTGTGGGTTTATTCTTTTTCTCCATAACACAAATCCCCCGCATCTCCTAGTCCCGGCACAATATAGGAATGAGCATTCAGTTCCGGGTCGATGGCCCCGCACCATACGGTGGTTTTTTCAGTGGGGAACACTTTTTTGATATGCTCGATAGCCTGACGGCTGGCTATGACAGAAGCAATGTGTATATACGCAGGTTCTCCTTTGGTAAGCAAGGCTTCGTAGGCCAGTTCCATAGAGCTTCCGGTAGCCAGCATCGGATCGGTCAGAATCAGGATTTTTCCGTCCAGTCGCGGAGAAGCGATGTATTCAATGTGGATGTCGAAGTTGTCTTCGTTGATGTATTTCCGGTAAGCTGACACGAAGGCATTTTCCGCATGGTCAAAATAATTGATGAAACCTTGGTGCAATGGGAGTCCGGCGCGAAGGATTGTAGCAACAACAGGCTGCTCGGTGGGTACGTTTTCTACCGCTGTAGCCAGTGGAGTTTGTATGGATACCGGATGATAGGGAAGTGTCCGGCTGATTTCATAAGCCATAATTTCTCCCACACGCTCCATGTTGCGCCTGAAGCGGATGCGGTCACCTTGTATGTGTACATCACGAATCTCAGAAAGGAACTGGTTGAAAAGGCTGTTGCTTTGGTTAAAGTTGATTATTTTCATAAACATTCTCAGGTTCTTAGCGGTTATATATCTAGTTTATTGCCCTGCAAAGAAACAAAATAAAATTGATTTGTAATGTGGATTTGTCAATTTTGTTACACAAGTATAAATCTTTAAATGATTACGGATTTTTTTCTGTAATAACTTCCTTGAATAAAAAATAACTGCTACTTTTGTAGCGCCTAAAACAAGGAGATGTTGAAGAGCAGAAAAGCGGATTAGGCTTATGACATAGACAATAAACATTTGATATAATAACCAAATTAATCATTTGAACAATGGCAAATTTAGATCTTACCAAGTACGGTATTGTGGATACCGTAGAAATCGTACACAACCCTTCTTATGATGTGTTGTTTGCAGAAGAAACAAAAGCTTCTTTGGAAGGTTATGAAAAAGGTCAGGTAACTGAACTCGGTGCAGTAAACGTAATGACTGGTATTTACACTGGTCGTTCTCCTAAAGATAAATTCTTTGTTAAGAATGAAGCCAGTGAAGACACTGTATGGTGGACTTCTGAAGAATACAAAAACGATAACAAACCTTGCTCTGAAGCTGCTTGGGCTGATTTGAAGGCTAAAGCTGTGAAAGAATTGTCTGGCAAACGTTTGTTCGTTGTTGATACTTTCTGCGGTGCGAACGAAGCTACTCGTCTGAAAGTTCGTTTCATCATGGAAGTGGCATGGCAGGCACACTTCGTAACAAATATGTTCATCCGTCCGACTGCTGAAGAACTGGCTAACTACGGTGAACCTGATTTCGTTTCTTTCAACGCTGCCAAAGCTAAAGTTGACAACTACAAGGAACTGGGCTTGAATTCAGAAACTGCTACTGTATTCAACTTGAAGACTAAGGAACAGGTTATCCTGAACACTTGGTACGGTGGTGAAATGAAGAAAGGTATCTTCTCTATCATGAACTACCTGAACCCGTTGCGTGGTATCGCTTCTATGCACTGTTCTGCTAACACAGACAAGGAAGGCAAGAGCTCTGCTATCTTCTTCGGTCTGTCTGGTACAGGTAAGACTACCTTGTCAACTGACCCGAAACGTCTGTTGATTGGTGATGACGAGCACGGATGGGATAACGAAGGTGTATTCAACTACGAAGGTGGTTGCTATGCAAAGGTTATCAACCTGGATAAAGAATCAGAACCAGATATCTATAACGCTATCAAACGTGATGCTTTGCTGGAAAATGTTACAGTAGATGCTAACGGTAAGATTGACTTCGCTGATAAGAGCGTAACAGAAAACACTCGTGTTTCTTATCCTATCTACCACATCGAAAACATTGTTAAACCGGTTTCTAAAGGTCCTCACGCAAAACAAGTTATCTTCTTGTCTGCTGATGCATTCGGCGTATTGCCTCCTGTATCTATCCTGAACCCGGCTCAGACTCAGTACTACTTCTTGTCTGGTTTTACTGCTAAGTTGGCTGGTACAGAACGTGGTATCACTGAACCGACTCCGACATTCTCTGCTTGCTTCGGTGCCGCATTCTTGAGCTTGCACCCGACTAAGTACGGTGAAGAACTGGTGAAGAAAATGGAAATGACTGGTGCTAAGGCTTACTTGGTGAACACTGGTTGGAACGGTACTGGCAAACGTATCTCTATCCGTGATACTCGTGGTATCATCGACGCTATTCTGGACGGTTCTATCGACAAGGCTCCTACTAAGACTATTCCTTACTTCGATTTCGTTGTTCCGACTGAATTGCCGGGTGTTGATCCGAAAATCCTGGATCCTCGTGACACTTATGCTGATGCTGCTCAGTGGTAAGAAAAAGCTAAAGAATTGGCTGGACGTTTCATCAAGAACTTCGCTAAGTTTACAGGTAACGAAGCTGGTAAGGCTTTGGTTGCTGCAGGTCCGAAATTGTAATTCTGACTTACAAAATCTTAAATATGAAAGCGGTTTCCTTCGGGAAGCCGCTTTTTTTTGTATATTTGGTCTCAGTTTTTATTCGAAAATCTAATTAATTATGAGAAAATCTATTCATCTTCTGTCCATTCCAGTTATGGCTTGCTGTTTGTCGTGTACATCCGGAAAGGTGCTTCCGCCTGAACCGATTTTTCCTGTTCCTGAACCCGAGCAGGTGGAATGGCAGCAGATGGAAACGTATGCCTTTATTCATTTTGGTCTGAATACGTTTAAT
Source organism: Phocaeicola sp. (assembly GCF_048170425.1). Lineage (GTDB taxonomy): Bacteria > Bacteroidota > Bacteroidia > Bacteroidales > Bacteroidaceae > Phocaeicola. The sequence continues at coordinate 7,172 of NZ_DBEXBB010000032.1, read as the reverse complement.
GACCGAGAGTGGGGATATGGGGATACGGATCCGAAAACGTTTAATCCAACCAATTTGGATTGTGAGCAATGGGTACAGACTTTGGTGAAGGCCGGTATGAAAGGAGTGATTTTTACGGCCAAACATCATGATGGTTTTTGTTTGTGGCCTTTTGAAGATACAGAATATAGTATAAAGAATTCTCCCTGGAAGAATGGACAGGGAAATGTGGTGAAAGAGTTGTCGGAGGCTTGTAAGAAATATGGCCTTAAGTTTGCTGTCTACCTTTCGCCCTGGGATAGGCATCAGGCAAATTATGGTACTCCGGAGTATCTGCCTTACTTTTATGCACAGTTACGTGACCTGCTGACGAACTATGGACCGGTGTTCGAGGTATGGTTTGACGGAGCCAATGGAGGTGACGGATGGTATGGTGGTGCGAAAGATATACGTACTATCGACCGTAAGAACTATTATAATTATCCTAGAATTTATGAGATACTGGATAGCATCCAGCCTCAGGCCATCATTTTCTCGGATGGCGGTCCGGGCTGCCGTTGGGTAGGTAACGAGAAAGGTTTTGCCGGGGCTACCAACTGGTCGTTTCTGCGAAAGGGAGAGGTGCATCCGGGATACGACAAGAGCTATGAATTACAGTATGGCCATGCAGATGGGAATCAATGGGTACCTGCTGAGTGTGATGTATCTATCCGCCCGGGATGGTTCTATCATCCGGAGGAGGATGACAGGGTGAAGAGTCCGGAGCAGCTGGTAGATTTGTATTACCGGAGTGTGGGACATAATGCCACTTTGTTGTTGAACTTCCCGGTAGACCGGAGAGGGCTGATTCATCCGGTAGATTCTGCTAATGCAGTTCGTTTCCATGAAATGATTCAGCAGCAGTTGAAAACGAATCTGGTAGCAGGAATGACTCCTAAGGTTTCAAATGAGCGTGGAGGAGACTTTGTCGCATCTGCTTTGACAGATGATAATTTTGATACTTATTGGGCTACGGAAGACGGAGTGACTTCGGCTGATATCGAATTCTCGTTCGATGCGCCTGTACGGATGAATCGTATGATGCTTCAGGAGTATATACCACTGGGACAGCGTGTAAAGGCATTTGTGGTGGAATACCTTGACAAGGATACATGGCTTCCGGTGAGGCTGAACGAAGAGACAACCACCATTGGATATAAACGTTTGCTACGTTTTGAAACGGTGGAGACAAAGGGTATCCGTATTCGAATCACGGATGCACGCGGTCCGCTTTGTTTGAGCAGTGTGGGAGTGTATGATGCAGGTAATGTGTCTGATTCGTTTGTGGAGAAGGTGGAAGACATTGAATCTTTGTCTTATCTTTTGCCGGACGTCAAAGCTGATGAGGCGGCAAAGGCTTCTGACAAGCAGGCACAGACTACTTGCTTTGTAGAGGGTGACCGTCTGTTGATTGACCTGCAAGAGGAACGCATGGTTTCTTCTCTTCATTTCTTGCCTGATCAGGGTGAGCCCAACAAGGGATTGATTGCCAACTATGAGATACGGGTCGGTACAAGTAAGGATGCGGTGAATCAGCTGATAAAATCGGGTGAGTTCTCCAATATACAGAATAATCCGGTGATGCAGTCGGTATTCTTTACCCCCGTAAAGGCTCGTTATATAGAGTTGAAGGCTACGCGTATGATTCGTGAAGGCGAACCAATGGGCTTTGCTGAATTAGGAGTGAAATAACTAGGTGAAAATAAGAGTTTATGAAAAAAGTAATTTATTCAATGTTAGGAGCAGGGTTGTTGTGTCTCTCCAGTTGTGGTGGACAGGTGCAGAAGGAACAAGCTTCTGTGTCTGGTAAATCCTCTGCTAAAAATCAGGTAATTGAAACCATCATGACACGGCGAAGTGTGCGAAAATATCTGCCGCAGCCGGTAAACCGTGATACAATGCAGATGATTCTGGACTGTGGTATCCATGCACCCAACGGACAGAATAAGCAGTCGTGGGCAGTACGCGTGGTAGATAATCCGGAGTTTATCAACGGTATTACGGAGGTGTATAAGAAGTTGAATCCCAAAGTGGCAGAAGATCCGGGGTTCAAGAATATGTTCCGCAATGCACCTACGGTAGTGTTTATAGCCAATGATACATCGTATGATATGTCGCAGATAGACTGCGGGCTGCTGGGGGAAAATATGATTCTTTCGGCCTGGTCGATGGGAATCGGTTCCTGCTGTTTAGGAAGCCCTATACGCTTTATGAAGACAGAACCTCAGGCAGCGGACTATTTGAAGCGCCTGAATATACCCGAAGGCTATGAATTGTTGTATTGCATAGCCTTCGGGTATCCGGATGAATCACCGGCAGCTAAACCGCGTGATGCATCGAAAGTGATGTTTGTGGAGTAATATTATCTTGCCCCCAAATCGTCATAAGAAGATTGTAGAATTGCTTTCCCCAGTTCTGTGCGTCGTTCGTTCGGAGCTGGGGATTCTATTAATGCCTGGCCGGAATTGTTGTCTATCAGAGTGGTTCCGGTACTGTCGCGGAAAGCAAATCCGTTGTTGTAGGTGTAGTAAGCAAACGGATAGTTGTAGTCTTTTCCTAATACGTTGCGGCTGAAATTAAACTCCTTGTGGCTGAGCCCCAACTGTGCCAAAAGGGTAGCGGCCATATCACTTTGGTTCATCAGTTTGTCAATGACCATGGGTTGTTTGATGGCGCCTCCTAACCACAGCATCGGAATATGATGGATACGCGGGTCATGTACCAGTCCTTCTTCCGGATAATAGAAGCCATGGTCTGGCAGGCAGATGATGAGCAGATTTTTCCATTGGGGAAGGGCCTTGAGCTTGTCGATAAATTTCCCCAGGCAATCGTCGGTGAAGGCAAAAGCATTGGGGATTTTTTCTTTCAGGCGATGATAGGGTACCTCAAACGGTTCATGGCTGCTCAGGGTAAGAAAAGCTGTATGCCAGGGTTGGTCGGTATTTCGTTCCTTTATCTGGCGATAGAGGTACTCGAAAGTGATGTCATCGTTTACTCCCCATGGATTTTTTCGTTCGTCCAAGCTGAAATCTACGTCTGCAGTCAGGTGCTGGTATCCACTTCCCAGTAAGTAGCTCTTCATGTTAGTGAAATTGATGTCACCTCCATACAGGAAATCCGTGGCATAGCCTTGTTCCCGGAGTTTCCCGGCAATAGAAGGTAGCGTACGGCTCTTTGCAGGAGATTTCATGACGGACACAGTTGGAAAGCTCTGGTAACCACTGAAGGTACAGACCGTACCTCGGTCGGTTCGGAAACTGTTGGCATAACAATTAGTAAAGAAGACTCCTTCCTTGCTCAGGCGCTCCAGATTCGGGCTGACACCGGGTATTCCTCCTAATGATTCTACGAATACTCCTCCAAAACTTTCCATGAGGATAATCAATACATTAGGACGGTTGGTGGTAAGTAATGAAACTTCATTCTCTCCTGTATCAGCATACAATCCTTCAAATAAACTTGCCCGTTTTTCTTCATCGAAGAAATTGAACTGCTGGGAAAAGTCGGTGGTTTTGCTGATGGAAGACAACAGACTGAAGTCCGGATTGATGGCGGAATGATTCAGAAATTCGTCATTGCAGAAATAGGCTTGTCCTACGTTGCTGGTTGATTCGGTTACACCTCCTCGTATGACGATAAAGATAACTCCTCCCAAAAGCAGAGTTATCAAACTGCCTGTGATACGCTTCTGGACTTGTGGCAGACAGTCTGGTGTGATCTTATATAATCCCCATGTCACCAAGGCTGATAAGATGAGGATACACAGCAGTCGTATCAGAATAAATCCAAAGGATACACTGGCCATGGCATTCTTCGGAGAATCCAGGTAGAGGAAGATGGAAGCATCTAATTTGAATCCCCAAAATGGATACAAGGCCATATCGCCGATGAAGATAAGTGTGGTAGCCAGACTGATTAAAACGTAGTAGCCGATAAGTACCTTTTTCAACGGGAAACGGCGGAACCATATACTGCAAAGAATGGCCAGCCAGGGGATGGCCGTCAGGTATCCGGTGGTTGCTGCGTCAAGCGTAAAGCCATGGAACAATACCCGAAGGTAGTCTATGAAAGCTGTTCCCTTCTCGCATGCACCGTTATAGAGCATAAAGACAGGTTTCTGAAGCAGGAAGTAACCCAGTATGCTGGCGAAAAAACATCCCAGATATGTAAGTCTTTTTTTCATCTGTTTAAGTTTTTGATTATTTACGTCCGAAGTCAGCAGGGACTTCTCCCCATACGTCAGTCTCCCACTTGAGCAGGGGAGTGGTATAAGTGTTTTCCTTCAGCCATTTTTCTGCCCGTTCAATTAACTGGAAGAGCGCTTCTGTTTTCTCGGTTCGTTCCAGTTTGGTCTTGCATTTTTTTTGCTTCACCCAAGCGAGGGCATTGCGACTGTCGGAGTAGATGGGCATGCTCAGGTTCTTTTGTTTAAGAAGTGCCAGTCCGTGAACAATGGCCAGAAATTCTCCGATATTGTTGGTGCCGTAAACTGGTCCGAAGTGGAAGATTTCTTGTCCTGTCAGCAGATACACTCCGCGATATTCCATGGGGCCGGGATTGCCGCTACAGGCAGCGTCTACTGCCAGGCAGTTTAAGTTGAAGTTTTCGGGGAGTTGTGCCTCGGCTTTTTCTGAAGACGATGTACGATGGCGGTTCATGTACTGATATGCAGGAGTAGCAAAGGCATGTTCTGCCTCTTCCTGTGAATCAAAAGACTTATATATAGCCCCTTTATAGCCTTGTATTTGCAGTTGGCAGTCGGTCCACGAAGAATAGATACCCGGATTCACTCCTTTCCAGACCACGTAGAGTTTTTGTTTAGCCATAAGATGGTCTTTAAAAAGAAAGTGGCTGTGCAAAAGGAGTGTGGTCCACCCCTTTGCCAGCCACCTGATATACAAGATTGTAATTACATACGTTCAGGTACTTCGATACCCAGCAAGCCCATAGCCAGTTTGACTACTTTTCCTACATTCTGGCTTAAAGCGAGACGGAATATTTTCAGGGCTTCATTTTCTTCACGCAGAATGCTGAAGTCATGATAGAACTGGTTGTACTCTTTGACCAGGTCGTAAGCATAGTTTGCCAAGATAGACGGGTTGTAATCTGTTCCAGCTTGTTTCACCACGTTGGTAAAGTCTGCCAGCATTTGAATCAGACCTTCTTCCTTTGTGCTCAGTTCAATACCGCTTGGAATGACAGAAGGGATGGCGAGGCCGGCTTCTGTAGCTTTACGCAGGATGGACTGGATACGTGCATATGTATATTGGATGAACGGGCCTGTGTTTCCGTTGAAGTCGATGGATTCTTTCGGATTGAAGGTCATGTTCTTGCGTGCATCTACCTTCAGGATAAAATATTTCAAGGCACCCAGTCCTACGATACGTGCAATGTTGTCAGCCTCTTCTTGTGTCAGTCCGTCCAGTTTGCCCAGTTCGTTGCTGGTCTCTTTGGCGGTTTCAATCATGGCTTCCATCAGGTCGTCAGCGTCTACCACTGTACCTTCACGGCTCTTCATTTTACCTTCCGGCAGTTCTACCATGCCGTAAGAGAAGTGTACGAGGTCTTTTCCCCATTCAAATCCCAGCTTGTCGAGCAGAATGGACAATACCTGGAAGTGGTAGTTCTGTTCATTACCCACCACATAAATCATCTTGTTGATAGGATAATCCTGGAAGCGCAGTTTGGCTGTACCAATGTCCTGTGTCATGTATACAGAAGTTCCGTCACCACGGAGCAGCAGTTTGTGGTCCAGACCTTCTGAAGTCAGGTCGGCCCATACGGAACCGTCTTCCTTGCGGTAAAAGAATCCTTTTTCCAGACCTTCCATTACTTTTTCTTTTCCTTCCAGGTAAGTCTGTGATTCGTAGTATATCTTGTCGAAGCTTACTCCCATCATTTTGTAGGTTTCATCGAAACCTGCATATACCCAGTCATTCATCTTTTTCCAGAGAGCACGTACTTCAGGGTCGTTCGCTTCCCACTTGCGAAGCATTTCGCGTGCTTCCAGCATCAACGGAGAATTAGCTTCAGCTTTCGCTTTTGCTTCTTCTTCGTTCATACCTTCTGCCTGATATTGGGCCATAAGCTCTTTTACTTCGGCTTTGTAATGCTTGTCGAAAGCTACGTAGTAATCACCAATCAGGTGGTCACCTTTCTTGCCCGATGATTCAGGTGTTTCACCGTTACCGTATTTCAGCCAGGCCAGCATAGACTTACAGATATGAATACCACGGTCGTTTACGATGTTGGTTTTCACTACCTTGTTGCCGTTGGCGGCCATGATGTTAGCCAATGCACTTCCCAGCAAATTGTTACGTACGTGGCCCAAGTGAAGCGGTTTGTTGGTATTAGGAGAAGAATATTCAATCATGACAAGTGGCGCATTGTCGCCTGCTGTTTGTATACCCCATTGGTTGTCGGCATGAATATGGTTCAGCAGTCCAATCCATACGTCAGATGCAATGGTCAGGTTCAGGAAGCCTTTGATTACATTATAGTTTGCAATGGCCGGTTCATTCTGTTTCAAGTATTCCCCAATTTCTTGTGCAGTTTGTTCCGGACCTTTTTTCGACATTTTCAGGAAAGGAAAGACAACCAGTGTCAGGTGGCCTTCAAACTCTTTCTTTGTTTTCTGAAGTTGAACCATTGTGGCAGGAACTTCCTGATTGTATAAGGTCTTTATACTGTTCAGGATAGATTCGGTCAGTTTTTCTTCTATTTTCATGTGTATATAGTTTATGTAATTATCCTATCTTAACCGTACAAAGATAGTGATTTTTACGCTTCTCCTGCCGCTCCGTTGCGTATTATTACATATTCTTTCTCCATTCTGACGGAGAGACCCCTTCCTGAAGTTTGAATTGTTTGCTGAAGTGAGCTAAATCAGTGAATCCTATTCGTTCGGCTATTTCTGACAAATTGCGCTTCGGAGGTTGTGCCATTAATAGTTTGGCTTCTTCTATGCGTAAGTGATTAAGCCATAAATTAAAATTTACTCCATAGCTATGATTGATGTAGTTTGACAGATAAGTTCTGTTAATACCTATGGTTTTGCATAATTCAATGATGGTAAGTCTGGAGTTTAAGAACCCTTTCTGTTTAATCCATTCTTCCAATATGACTTTAATAATTTCATTCTTTTTCATAGTTTC
>NZ_DBEXBB010000031.1:0-3932 GCF_048170425.1 Phocaeicola sp. | reverse complement strand
ATCTGAAATACTAATATAGGCAAAAGCTCCCATCTTTTCATGAGAAATAATAGAGGCATTATATGGAACACTCATTATACTAATCATTGTAGTTATTACTGATAATTGGTATAGAATACAAGAAATGTTCATTCTTTCTATTGGGATGACCATTTTATAGTATAAGAACCATAATCCAATAGTTTCAGCTAAAAGTAAAATGATAAATGCTAATATCGCATGAATCGTAATAGTAAAACTAAAAGTTTGTTTTAAATTTTGAATATCTCCTTTTGCTAAACTAATTGTTAAAAAACGGGATGTTGAGCTGTTCATGGATCCATTTATGAATGTGAACATAACCACAATACCTCCTACCACATTATAGATTCCAAAGTCGGTTTCACCTAGTGCATTAAGAATTAATCGAGATGTATATAAACTAATACCCATATTTACGAACATACGTAAATAGAGCATCATTGAATTTTTAGCTAACCTTTTGTTATTGGAGGTCTCTATGTTTCCCATTAAGTTTATATTCTTAAAAAACTATATGTTGTACTGATTTTATCCTAATACAGAATGTCTCTTACTACTTAATGTTTTGTTTTAATTAATATATAGTATCGTCTTCTTATGTATCTTGATAGCTATATTAAAAGAAGAGCTCAGTGCTCTGTATGAAATGAATAGAATTAAAATTTCTTAGTAAAGGGACGGATTTCATTGAAGCTATTTCTTTTGGCCATAGCCATATCCGTAGCCATAGCCATATTTTTTACCATACCCGTAGTGCCCGTACTTACCATATTTACCGTAGCCGTAGTACGAGCCGGTTTCACGCTTGTTCATGTCGATGCCGTTAATTAATACACAAGGGTGGGGCAGTTTACCGTCCTGCTTTAACTCGTTAATCAGCTTAAATTCGCTCTTAGCAGTATAGCCCGAACGGCATACATATACGCTCAAATCGGCTACACGGGCAATGAGCTGGGTGTCGGTCACCATACCGATAGGGGCGGTATCTAATATCACATAGTCAAAATGTGCTTTTAACTGTTGGATGGCCTCGTCGAGTGCCTGGCGTGCTACCAGTTCGGTAGGGTTAGGCGGGATGGTACCACCGGGCAGAATGTAGAGGTTAGGTGAAACCGTAGATTTCTGACATAAGCTAAGCAGGTCTGCATGTTCTGGGTCGGACAAATACTGTGAGATACCGGCTTCTTTATGGGACAGCTGGAATACTTTGTTCAGTCCGGGTTTGCGGATGTCAAGCCCTACAATCACTACTTTCTTGCCCATAAAGGCAAAGCTGCATGCCAGGTTGCCGGCATTGAAGCTCTTTCCCTCGCCGGAAGTGGTGGAAGTGAAAAGAATCACTTTCTGCTCTCCCTGTAGCATGTACTGGATGTTGGTGCGTACGGAGCGGAATACTTCTTCCATCAGTTCGTTGCGGTTTTCGCGTACCACAATGGCGCCTTCAGCGGTTTCTGTAGTAAGTGGAATATCGCCTACGATGGGAAGGTTCGTGATTTTTTCTACATCACCGCGTGTCTGGATTTTGAACTGAAGCAATCCCCAGAGGAAGATTAATCCTACAGGAAGGGCTAGTCCCAGAACAAAAGCAAGCATGTAAGTCTGCGAGGGAGCCGGGAAAATCTGTCCGCCTGCCAGGGGTTCGTCGATGACACGGGCGTTGTTGGCGGTAGAAGCCAAGGTAATGTTGTTTTCCTCGCGTTTCTGGAGCAGCATCAGGTAGAGGTTTGCTTGGATTTCCTGCTGGCGTGATATGCTGAGGTATTCTTTTTCCTGCACGGGGGCGTTGCTTACCTTGCCGGCAAATTTCCGGGTTTGGGCTTGCAGAGCCTGACGGTTGATGAGCAAGCCTTTCTCCGCCGTCTGGATGGCACCCATTACGCTGTTGCGCATCACCTCGATGCTGGCATTCAGGCTTTGTACGGCAGGGTTGTTCTCCTGCGAAGTGCGCAGCAGGCGCTTGCGCTCAATCAGCATCTGGTTGTAGTTCTGCACCACGGTGTTCAGGTCGCTGTTGTTCAGGCCGATGTTGGCGGGAATCACTTCATACTGGCTGCTTTCACCAAGGATGTGGTTCTTCAGGTGGTTCACCAGGCTGAGTTGCACTTCGTTTTCGGCATAGGCGCGTTCGTAGCTGGCTTGTTCACCGGCGGCCTGGGTGGCATCGGCGGTGAGGTCTACTACACCTGCCCGCTGCTTGAAACTGGCCAGCTGGCTTTCGGTAGTACCGAGTTCTTTGTTGATGATACGGATACGCTCGTCGATAAATTCAGCGGTCTTGGCGGCTACCTCGTTTTTGTCGTTATTTCCTTCTTCATTATAAAGTTCGACCAACTTGTTCAGGAAATCAGTTCCGCGGGCCACCTGACTGCCTGTGAAGGTCAATTGGGCAATGGTGGTAGACTTGCTGCTGGGACTGACTGCCAGCCGGCTGCGGAAGTCGGCGGCTGCCCCATTGGGTGATACCACGGTGGCCTGAATGATTTCGGGTACGGGCTGGATGGTTTGCAGGGTGGAATCGGCAGCCGAGAATGTGAATACGCCCACGGGGGTAGAAAATACGGCAGGCAGGTTTTCCACGGTCTTCCTCCACTCTTGCCCTTCGTGCTCTACCAGCACTTCGCAGAGTTGCTGGTTACGGAAGTACATCTGCACCTGGGCATACTCCATGCGTTCGGCTTCTTCGGGGGTGACCCATACCTTGACAGGCGACTGCTTGTAAAGTTCGGTGTTACGGAAACGACCGGGCACGGAGTAGCTGACATAGAGGTCGAGGGCCGTGACCACTTTTTTTATCAGGGTGCGCGAACGCAGGATTTCCAGTTCGTTGTCAAAACTCTGGGTAGAAGAGGTGACAAAGCCCAAATCGGCTAAGTCTGTCCCGTTTGTGCTTCCTTTGCTTTCGTTCTTGATGAGCACGGAAGAACTGACGGTGTAGAGAGGCGTCAGGGTCTTGAGGTAGAAAAAGGCGCCTATCAGGGCCACAGCCACGCAGCCCACAATCCAGGGCCAGTACATCAGAAGTTTAATTAAAAAGGCTTTATAGTCGAAGCCGGAAGTCTCTTCATCTTCCAGCAGGTAGTTTTTGGTTTCTTCTGCCATAGGTTTTTGTGTGTTATTTGGTTAATGCCAGTACAAATGTGGTGATGGAGGTAACTACACTCAGCAAGGTCAGCCACATGGAGGCGTTGCCGCTGAAGGTGTTGGAGTTAACTTTGGCTTTGGTGGGCTTTACATAGACCACGTCGTTTTGCTGCAAATAGAAGTAGGGCGACTGGGCCACATTGGCCTGGGTGAGGTCGAGGTGGTATACCCGGCGTATGCCCGTGGAGTCTTCGCGAAGCAACTGTACGTCATCGCGTACCGAAAAGAGGGTCATGTCGCCCGCCTGTGCCAGGGCTTCAAAGATGGTGACCTTCTCGGCATCGGTGGTATAGGTGCCGGGTTTGCCTACTTCGCCCAGTACGCTGAATTTGTAGTTGGAGGTACGCACCGTGACGTTGGGCACTTCCTTGAGATAAGGCTGGAGCTTTTCACGGATCAGGGCTTCACACTCACGGTTGGTCAGGCCCATTACTTTGAGGTTGCCCAATACGGGAAAATCAATGTAGCCCTGGTTGTCTACCAGATAAACCAGCAGTTTGGCCCCATCCATTCCTACGTTTGAATTGCTAGAACTTTCCTTGTTCTGCCCGATTTTGCGGTAAAAAGGTGCCGATGCCTCAGGGTCGGTGGTACTTACCAAAATAGTAAGCTCGTCCTTGGGCATGATGCGGAAGTCATAGAGCTGTCCCTGGAGGGATTCGTTAAGCACTTGTTCGTTCTGGAGGTAGAGCGATTTCTGGTAAGACGTGCACCCGCTCACCAGCAGGGTGGACAACATCAGCATACAGAATACTTTGCGTATCTTCATC
>NZ_DBEXBB010000030.1:0-8600 GCF_048170425.1 Phocaeicola sp. | reverse complement strand
TCTGACGAAATCTTACCCAATTTAAAGGAGTGACTTGTTTTTTCGACACGTCCTTCTTTTCAGCTCTCAGAATTTCATTCTGCAAGACATTACATTGCAACCGGAAATCTGTTAAACTATCCCAGTTCTTTCTTTTAGCATCTGCCACTTTCAACTTATAATACAGAAAATGAGAAAAAAATTGTTCTACCGGAACTCGGCTGGCAGCATATGCCTGAGCATAATAATGCTCAAATTCTTCCACCGAAGTTTCTTCTCCATCAATCTGGAAAAGCACTCTGTGATTTTCAGCATACGAAACAGAGCATCTCAACTCCAGCAACAAACATAAGCACAACCACGCAAATCGATACATAACAGATTCAATTTATCATTTCATTAAACAAAAAATCATCCTGTTCGTCAGGCAAAACTTGCCAGAAGCAGGCTGCCTGACGTCAGAATGATTATATACGTATTATAAGTCAAAGACTATCTTACTGAGGACGACTATAGTTAGGTGCCTCACTTGTAATAGAGACATCATGCGGATGACTTTCCAGCACTCCGGCATTAGTAATACGAGTAAACTTCGCATTGTGTAATTCAGCAATGTTATGAGCCCCGCAGTATCCCATACCTGCACGCAAACCACCTACCAGCTGATAAATTACTTCATACAAAGAACCTTTATAAGGAACGCGAGCTGCGATACCTTCGGGAACGAGCTTTTTCACATCAGTAGTTCCACTCTGGAAATAACGATCTTTCGAACCGTTCTCCATGGCTTCCAATGAGCCCATTCCACGATATGATTTAAACTTACGACCATTAAAGATGATTGTGTCGCCCGGAGATTCCTCTGTACCAGCAACCAAAGAACCAATCATGACGCTATAGCCACCCGCAGCCAATGCTTTCACCACATCACCCGAATAACGCAAACCACCGTCTGCAATCAAAGGAATGCCCGTTCCTTCCAAGGCTTTTGCCACATCATATACAGCCGTCAACTGAGGAACCCCCACACCGGCAACCACACGAGTTGTACAGATAGAACCCGGACCGATACCAACTTTTACAGCATCTGCACCAGCTTCAGCTAACATTTTTGCAGCTTCACCTGTTGCCACATTTCCCACTACAATATCAATTCCCGGGAAACGTTTTTTAGCTTCTTTCAGTTTTTCAATCACGTACATTGAATGCCCGTGAGCAGTATCAATCACAATGGCATCTGCACCTGCATTCACCAATGCTTCCATACGGTCGAATGTATCGGCAGTCACTCCTACACCGGCAGCAACACGCAAACGACCTTTAGAATCTTTGCAAGCCATCGGCTTATCTTTCGCTTTTGTAATATCTTTATAAGTAATCAAGCCTATCAGCTTCCCATCCTTATCTACCACCGGAAGTTTTTCAATCTTATTTTCCTGTAGAATTTTGGACGCAGTTTCCATGTCTGTACCCGGCTCAGTTGTCACAATATTTTCCTTTGTCATCACTTCATCAATACGCTTATTCATATCTTTTTCAAAGCGCAAGTCACGATTTGTAACAATACCCACCAAGTAATTCTCATCATCTACTACAGGAATACCTCCGATTTTATATTCAGCCATCAAATCGAGTGCATCTTTCACTACAGAACCTCTCTTAATGGTCACCGGATCATAAATCATTCCGTTCTCCGCGCGTTTTACAATTGCCACCTGACGAGCTTGTTCTTCAATCGACATGTTTTTATGAATTACTCCAATACCTCCTTCACGAGCAATGGCAATGGCCATCTGTGCTTCGGTAACGGTATCCATAGCCGCAGTTACAAACGGAATTTTTAACTCAATGTTACGTGAGAACTTAGTCGAGAGTTCGACTGTTTTAGGTAAAACCTCAGAATAGGCCGGAATCAACAATACATCATCGTAAGTTAATCCGTCCATAACAACTTTATCTGCAATAAATGACATAGGGCTTTATGCTTTAGATTTTATTGCGTGCAAATATACAGAATTTTCTCAAAAAGCGAAACTGTAGTTAACATCTTTTTATGCCATCTGTACGTGACATAAAAAAGCAGCTACTTGTAAGGAACATCCATCACAAGCAGCTGCAAATATTATCAGCTAAAAAAATTAGTTAGCCATTTCAGAAATGAACTTGATACGTACCAGACGAATTTCATCCTCCGTATAATCGTCACCTAGTTCATCCATCGCATCATCTATCTTGTCAGTAACTGATTCCTTGAAATAATCATAAATGTCCTGCATATGATCTTCATCCATAATTTCTTCCAGGAAATAGTCTATATTCAATTTGGTTCCTGAATATACAATAGCTTCAATCTCATCCAGCAATTCACCAAATTCTATACCCTTAGCTACTGCAATATCATCAAGGGCCACCTTTCTATCAATACTCTGAATAATAGACACCTTCAATTTAGACTTGTTAGCGACAGTGCGTACCCTCAAATCCTCCGGACGATCAATCTCATTTTCCTCACAATGTTTCTTAATCAACTCACAGAACTCCTGCCCGTAACGCTTAGCCTTTCCGGCTCCGACCCCTGGAATGTTTTGCAATTCTTCCAATGTAACCGGATAAATTGTAGCCATCGCCTCAAGAGAAGGATCCTGGAAAATAACATAAGGCGGTACGTCCAATCTTTTCGCCATTTTCTTACGCAAATCCTTCAGCATAGAATACAACACGGGGTCAACCGCACACGAGGCTCCGCTTCTCATTGGAGTTTCATCCACTTCCTCTTCCTCAAAATCAGCATCCTCTACTATCTTAAATGATTTCGGTTTTTTCAAAAACTTATGTCCCTCTGGCGTAACTTTTAATAAGCCATAGTTTTCCACATCTTTTGCCAAGTAACCAGCTATAAGAGCCTGTCGGATGACTGCATTCCACAACCTTTCCTCTTCTCCCATGCCTGAGCCAAACACCTCTAAATCTTCATGCTTATGAGCCAGCACTTCAGATGTTTCTTTACCCAACAATATATCAATTATATAATCTTGCTTAAAATTTTCTTTTACAGCAATGATTGTTTCAATCACTGCACACAATGAATCCTGAGCCTCCACTTGTTTCTTCGGATTTAAACAGTTATCACAATTACCACAATTATCTTCCGTATATTCTTCCCCAAAATAATGTAACAAAATTTTTCTTCTACACACTGAAGATTCTGCATAGGCCGCTGTTTCCTGTAATAATTGACGTCCAATTTCCTGCTCTGAAATAGGCTTACCTTGCATAAATTTTTCCAGTTTCTGCAAATCTTTGTTGGAATAGAATGTTATACACTGTCCTTCCCCTCCGTCTCTTCCGGCACGTCCGGTTTCCTGATAATATCCTTCCAGACTCTTAGGGACATCATAATGAATCACAAAACGCACATCTGGCTTGTCAATTCCCATTCCGAATGCAATCGTTGCCACAATTACATCAATATCCTCTTTCAGAAAAGCATCCTGATTCCCGTTGCGTGTTGCAGAATCCATACCTGCGTGATAGGCACGAGCCTTGATTCCATTTGCCAATAATATCTCTGTCAACTCCTCTACCTTTTTGCGACTCAGACAATAGATAATGCCAGACTTACCTTCATTCTGTTTAATGAACTTTATAATGTCCCTGTCCACATTTGCAGTCTTCGCACGCACTTCATAATAAAGATTAGGACGATTAAATGACGAACGAAACTCCGTAGCATCCATCATGCCCAAATTCTTCTGAATATCCATTTTTACCTTAGGGGTAGCCGTTGCTGTCAAAGCAATCACAGGTGCTTTTCCAATTTCATTAATAATTGGACGAATCCGGCGATATTCCGGACGGAAGTCATGCCCCCATTCAGAAATACAATGCGCCTCATCCACCGCATAAAATGAAATCTTCACATGCCTCAGAAAATCTACATTTTCCTCTTTAGTTAAAGATTCAGGCGCCACATAAAGCAACTTTGTCTTTCCAGCAATAATATCAGCCTTCACTTGATCAGTAGCCGATTTGGTCAATGAGGAGTTTATAAAATGGGCTATACCATCTTCCTCACTAAAATTACGCATGGCATCTACCTGATTCTTCATCAGTGCAATCAGCGGTGAAATCACAATAGCAGTCCCATCCATCAACAGAGAAGGAAGTTGATAGCATAAAGACTTTCCACCTCCTGTCGGCATTAACACAAACGTATCCTTCCCTGATAATAAGTTCCGGATAATCGCTTCCTGATTTCCTTTAAAAGTATCGAATCCAAAATACTTTTTAAGTGCTGCTACTAAACTGATATTTTCCGCCATTGTCCTTGAATTTAGATTTTCATTGATTGTCGAAATTTTGTTCCCGCATGTAACAAAGTTATAAACAACTTTTCATATTACACAAATATTTCAGGGAATATTTCATCGGAAGTTTCTATTTTCTCACCAAAAAACCTTTACATTATGCCATTTGCAGACGAGAAACATTTGCCTTCCCCATTTGTTGTTTGGCATAATCCAATGTCACCGCAAAACATTCGACCTGTTGCGACGGAATTTCAAACATGACATCATTCATAATAGTCTCCACGATAGAACGTAAACCACGAGCACCTAGCTTATACTCTATTGCCTTATCCACAATATATTCAAACACTTCCGGTTCAAATTCTAATTTTACCCCATCCATTTCAAACAATTTCACATATTGCTTGACTATCGAATTTTTAGGTTCTGTAAGAATATTACGCAGCGCCGTACGGTCCAACGGGTTCAAATAAGTAAGTACCGGCAAGCGACCAATGATTTCTGGAATCAAACCAAATGATTTCAAGTCCTGAGGGGCAATATATTGCATCAAATTTCCACGATCAATCTTCACCGCTTCCTTCGCAGCACTATATCCCACTACATTTGTGTTCAAACGTTGAGCTATTTTTCGTTCAATACCATCAAAAGCCCCTCCACAAATAAACAAGATATTTTTAGTATTAACCGGAATCATTTTCTGATCCGGATGCTTGCGCCCTCCCTGAGGAGGTACATTTACGACAGACCCTTCCAGCAATTTCAACAAGCCTTGCTGCACTCCTTCTCCACTTACATCACGCGTAATAGAAGGGTTATCTCCTTTCCGGGCTATTTTATCAATTTCATCAATGAAAACTATACCCCTCTCAGCCTCCTCCACATTATAGTCAGCCACTTGAAGCAAACGAGTCAAAATACTTTCTATATCTTCTCCCACATAGCCTGCTTCCGTTAACACAGTCGCATCTACAATGGTAAAAGGTACATGAAGCAATTTAGCGATTGTACGAGCCAGCAAAGTCTTCCCCGTTCCGGTACTTCCCACCATAATGATGTTTGATTTTTCTATTTCCACATCATTCTTATCCTTCGGCTGAAGCAAACGTTTATAATGATTATACACTGCGACAGCCAAATAGCGTTTCGCATCGTCCTGGCCAATCACATACTGATCCAGGAACTCTTTAATATCCTTGGGTTTAGGGAGTTCAGACAAACTCAAATCCGATTTCGTCTGCCCCTGGTGATGCATCGCTTCTTTTACGATTTCGTGTGCCTGTTCCGCACAACTGTCACAGATACATCCATTGACCCCCGTAATCAGGAAGCCCACTTCATCTTCCGTGCGACCGCAAAAGCTACATCTTCTTTTTGAATTTCTTGAAGTCTTTTTTTCTTCCAAAGCCTATCTAGTTTTTAGTAAATCACAATATTATAATGAAGGTTTACGAGAGAGTACCTCATCAATCATACCATACTCCTTAGCCTCAGATGCTGTCATCCAATAATCACGGTCAGAATCTGCCCACACTTTATCAAACTCAGTATGAGAATGATCTGCTATAATCGTATACAACTCTTTCTTCAACTTTTGAATCTCACGAGCGGTAATTTCAATATCCGAAGCCTGTCCTTGCGCTCCTCCCATCGGCTGATGAATCATCACCCGCGAGTGAGTCAAAGCTGAACGCTTTCCTTCTTTTCCAGCTACCAGCAGCACAGCTGCCATAGAAGCTGCCATACCTGTACAAATTGTAGCCACATCACTACTGATAAATTGCATAGTATCATAAATTCCCAAACCAGCGTACACTGATCCGCCCGGAGAATTGATATAAATAGAAATATCTTTACCCGAATCCACCGAATCCAGATACAAGAGCTGAGCCTGCAAAGTATTGGCCGTATAATCGTCAATCTGGGTTCCAAGGAAAATGATACGATCCATCATCAAACGAGAAAAGACATCCAGTTGTGTCACATTCAACTGACGCTCTTCCAAAATATACGGATTCAAGTATCCAGCCTGTGACTTGATTACATCATCAAGTACCATACTGTTCATTCCGAGATGCTTGGTAGCATATTTTCTAAAATCGTCCATCATAATCTTTATATTAATTCTACAATATAAAAGAGGCTTCCAACCCCTTCCTCTGAATAAACAAAAGTACAAAACACTTCCATCTTACAGAAGAAGTCAAGTTAAAAGCCTCCCTTTTTAGAATATTTTAGCAATCAATTTTGAGAGCTGAATTGCTTACTGAAACATTTTGTTGAATTCTTCTGCAGAAACAGCTTTGTGATTCAGTGTTACCTGTCCTTTCAAAATCTCAGACAACTTAGACTCAACCACGCGGTTTACCAAAGCTTCTACACTTTCACGTTTCTTCAACATTTCTTTTGAGTAGTTTTCCAACAACTCATCAGGAACGTTAATCATACCATACTGAGCAAACTGTGCACGAGTAGCTTCCTTAGCCATGTTAGTAATATCAGCCTGTTCTACCTTGATATCGTTAGCAGCTACCAGTTTTTCTTTAATCAGGTGCCAAGTCAGTTCTTCCAAGCTCTTTTCGTAGTTTTCAGAAACGAATTCTTCACCTTTTTCCTTGTTGTTTTCCAGCATGATACGTTTCATCAGTCCGTCTGCAAACTGAAGTTTACCAACTTTTTCTGACAAGTAAGTACGTACATCCAACAAGAACTTATAGTCGCTGTCAGCTTCAAACTGTTTTGCAATTGTTTCCTTTATTTGAGCACGGAATTCTTCTTCGCTGTGAGCCTTTCCTTCACCCAATACCTGGTCGAACAGTTCCTGAGTCAAGTCACCCGGAATCATACGAGTGATTTCTTCAATCTGGAAGCTGAAGTTGCCTTTGTAGTTAGCTACTTCTTCTTTCTTCACTTTCAACAGAGAAGCCAATTCTGCCTCGTTGTTATCGAAAGCAACTGACGGGTTAAATACCAATACAGTATTTACCTTTGCACCGTTGAAGATAGCTTTCTGGTCATCGTTTTTCATGTATGAAGGCATCATTACGGCACCTTCTACCTGCAAACCACCTTCTTTTGTATTGCCGTTTTCATCCAGTTCAGCCAACAGACCTTTCAGCATATCCTTATCCTGGTAGTCTTCAACCTTGTCATACTTAGCAGTACGCTGTCTGTACATATTTACCTGCTGATCTACCATTTCGTCAGTTACATTAATATCATAGTAGTCAACAGTATCATTATTAGACAATTCTACATTGAATTCAGGAGCCAATGCAATATCGAAAGAGAATTCAAAATTCTCATCAGTTTCAAAGTTTGCGTTATTTTCCTTCGGCAGAGGAGTACCCAGCATGTTTACTTTGTTTTCACGGATATACTCACCTACTTTTTCCTGCAACAGTTTGTCAACTTCTTCCAACAATACAGAAGTTCCGTACTGTTTTTTAATCAATCCCATAGGAACCATTCCCTTACGGAATCCTGGCATATTTACTCTCTGACGAAGAGTTTTCAGTGCTTTTTCAACTTTTTCCTGATAATCAGCTTTTTCAATCTGAACAGTAAGCACAGCGCTTACGTTGTCTACATTTTGCAATGAAATATTCATTTTCGACTTATTTATTTAATTATTAATTATTTCTCGTATTTATCAAAAGAGGTTGCAAAAATAATGTTTAATCTTTCAATAACCAAACTGACAAGCTAAAAAATCTTTACGGCTTCTGAATCCTTGTCAACCATCCAAATAAAAACGGCAGAAAGCATATCCACCTTCTGCCGTTCCCTATTATTTCAACCTGACTCTTGTCAATATCAAACTTTACGGGCCTTGCTATTTTCCTCTTTCTTCACCTTCTGCAACAAGTCTGAAGCAAAGATGAAGTTATTCAACCGCTCGTTCGTAGCATTGAATACCTCGTCTTTTGTTCCTTCCCATTCCTTGTGACCCTGGTAAATATACAATATGCTTTCACCAATACCCATCACAGAGTTCATATCGTGCGTATTAATGATTGTCGTCATATTATATTCTTTGGTAATATCATGAATCAAATCATCAATCACCAACGACGTCTTAGGGTCAAGACCAGAATTAGGTTCGTCACAGAACAAGTATTTTGGTTGCAAAGCAATGGCACGTGCAATAGCCACACGCTTCTGCATCCCCCCACTGATTTCTCCAGGATATTTTGACTGCGCATCAATCAAGTTCACACGGTCCAGACAAAACTGTGCCCGCTTCACCCGGTCACGGTAAGTATCATTAGAGAACATATCCAGTGGGAACATCACATTTTCCAGCACAGA
>NZ_DBEXBB010000029.1:0-12909 GCF_048170425.1 Phocaeicola sp. | reverse complement strand
GATAAAGGATATATTGGACAGGCTTTGTTTGAAAATCTCTTCCTAAACGGTATTCAGCTTGTTACAAAGGTAAAAAGCAACATGAAGAATTCACTGATGAGTATTGCTGACAAGATTCTGCTTAGAAAAAGAGCCTTGATTGAAACAGTTAATGACGAACTGAAGAATATTGCTCAGATAGAACACTCCAGACATCGTTCTTTTAACAACTTCATTGCAAATTCCTTGTCGGCTATTGCAGCATACTGCTTTTTTGAGAAGAAGACCGCCATTGACGTGAATTTTGTCAATGACGGACAACTGTCTATTTTCTAATTTTATTTCGAACTCACGTTAATTAAAGACGCAAGTACGTTTAAACTAAAACGCAAGTACGTTTAATTTGAAACACAAGTGCATTTAAGATAAAACGCAAAGGCGTTTGAATCCAAACGTACTTGTGTTTTCTATCAAACGCAAGTACGTTTTTTCCATGTACTTAAAAAGCCCCAATTTTTCTTTATTTATTCAGAAAATATACATTTCAAAGGCGTTTTTTTAGTATCTTCGCCCCAAACTAACTAACCTGACTAAACTATGTCTATATTCCGACATTATATTATTATAGGAATACTCACTGTAGTATCTGTTTTTTCGTGTACCTCTCCAACTGAAACTCCTTCCCTAAAATCCACAGAAACAAATTCTCAGACCGACAGTTTGTTGCAGTTCAAGATTTATCTCGAACAGGCACGCATCAACCGTTTTAAAGTAGAGCTTCAGGAAGAAGCTCATTTTTTGGAAGCCGCAGAACGCATAGCCCAATACCTGAACGATTCGTCCGTATATGCAGATTTGTGGCAGGAAAAGGCCATGTTTTATCTGCCGCATCAACCAGAAAAAGCCAAAGAATTCTTTCAGAAGGCACTTATGTATATGCCTTCTGGAACTCCAACCGCTATAGCACACAATGAACATTACCTTTCCCGCATTTATTTGGAACAAGGACAGACGGACAGTGCCTTCCATTACATCAATAACGCCATCTGCCAAAATTTGCCGGACAAGGAAACTGCCGCCTTGCACCTTCAGAAGGGTTACATTTTTGCCTCCCTTCTGCAAGCTGACTCGGCCATGCATCATATCCTGACTTTTTTACCTGATGCCTCCTTAAAACAACGCACAGAAGCCTACCGTCGCCTGTTCGAAATGTACGGAAAGAAACAGAATGAAAAACAGGAAAACATCTACATGCGAAAATACATTCTGTCGCATGACTCGCTAAGTGCCGAACGAAAGGAAATGGTCATCGAAAAGATACAGGATATGCACGAATACAAGTTGCAACGCGAACGGGCCAACAAAGCAGAGATGCAGACAGCACACCACAAACTAATTTTCTACCGGATTGCGGTCACCTTAGGCGTAGTGATTCTTATCCTGCTTTTACTTCTTCACCGCATCCGCGTGCACAAGCAAAAGCTGACAGAAGAACTAAAGGCTACCCAGTGGATGTGCATGGAAGAAACGCTGAAAAGAAAAGAAGCGGAAGTGGCACTGGCTCACGAACAGGAGAAATTGAAGCAGCAGGAAATTGACCGGCTGAATAAAAGCGTGGCCTACTATCGGCAACTGAATGCCATCACGCTTCCTTCTCTGTTGCGGAAAAGGAACTCGCAAGGTGCGCTTCACCTGACGGAAGAGGAATGGGACATTATTCAGCAAAACACGGATACCTGCTTTGACAGATTTACCAGACGACTGAAAGAGTGTTACCCGCAACTTACGGAAGAGGAACTTCGTTTCTGCTGTCTGGTAAAGATGGATCTTCCCATGTCGTTACTATCCGAAATTTACCATATTGCCAAAGGAAGTATCTCGCGCCGGAAAATGAGACTGAAGGAGAAAATGCACATCGAAAACAGTAGTTTTGATGAGTTTATCACCGCATTTTAAGTGTCATGTACATCATAAAAACTATCAACCATCTAATTTCCAATAGATTAAACTTTACTTGTGTACATCAGATTTTTTCCTGACTTCCATCTGTCCACGTTACCTTTGCAGCCGTAAATCTATTTAAACATACGGACACATGAAAGTGAAACAACTACTTTATTGGATGATGTACGGCTTACTGATTTTCTTCACGGCATCTTGCAGTGAAGAAAATTCAGAAAATCTACCAGACAATGTGGCCATTTATCAAAGCTACCTGGTAGCTTTTTCTGATTCACAGCCTACCCTGACCTACGCCCGTTTCTCTCCAGAGAAAGACGTACCCCTGAAAGAAATCAAGCTTACAGGCAGAGCATCCATCATGGCCAATGGCAAAGAGATGGAATACCATTATTTTGATGGAAATACAATATTCGGTTATTCCTATTCACTGTCACTCGGAAAAGACGAACAAGTCTCATTCGTGTTCCAACGCAAACGGCAGCAAGAAACCCGTATGCTGACCAATTATGTCTACAAGGAATGGATTAATGAGATACATATTCCTTCGGAACTTACCACGATTGTCAATCAGGAAATGGTTGAATGGAAGGGTGAGAAAATCGCGTCCAATGAAGAACTGGAGGCCACGCTGGACAATCCCTCTCATTTGGAGGAATATACCGCTTATTATGGTACATTAAATGAAAGCCGTGACGGAGTTTCGTTTAAGAATGTGCCGAAAGGCAAATATATGCTTACGCTGAAACGCATCCTGAAACTAGAAACCAAAGACAATGACGCTCCCGCCAAAGGAGAAATCAGACTGGTTTTCTACGACAAGAAAGAAGTAACGGTGAAATAACATATAACCCTAGCCTATTTCCCAAACTCTACAGGTGTATGGACTCCCCACCACTATGAAGAAATCACAACTTCCCGTGCGGAGCCTTTATCCTTTCAGCTGAAAACTTCCGTTTCGTTGGAAATAGAAGAAAGCCTGATAATCTCTCTGGGATACACCCTCTCTAACCTTGACCCTTACTCGGGCGTCCGGGAAACCGTTTTCGACGGAAACATGCTGAACCTCGGAAAGAAGCGCCCATTTTTTCATTCACTCTCGATCGGGATAGGCTGGCGGTTTTAAAAACTGGGTCGGATTAACGTCCGGCCCAGTTTTTTATTCTGTTCATTGCTTCCTGGCAATCCTCACGTTTACCAAAGGCTGTCAGTCGCAAGAATCCTTCTCCGCTTGGTCCAAATCCTACTCCCGGAGTTCCTACCACATTGACTTCGTGAAGCAACATTTCAAAGAAGCTCCATGAATCCAGTCCTTCGGGTGCCTTTACCCAAATATAAGGCGCATTCACTCCTCCATATAGTGTAAATCCAGCAGACAGCAGTCCTTCACGCATCAGACGGGCATTCTCCATATAATAGGCTATGGTTTCCTTAATCTCAGCTTGTCCTTCGGCGGTATAGATGGCCTCTGCCCCTCGCTGGGTGATATAGCTGGTACCATTGAACTTCGTACACTGTCGGCGGTTCCATAAATGATTCAAAGCTACTTGCTCGCCCGAAGCCGTCATGGCTTTCACTTCTTCCGGCACTACGGTATAACCGCAACGCACTCCGGTAAAACCGGCTGTCTTGGAGAAGCTGCGGAATTCAACGGCGCAAGAGCGGGCTCCTTCTATCTCATAAATAGAATGTGGCACATCACTTTCGTGAATGTAAGCCTCATAAGCCGCGTCATATAATATCAACGCTTTGTGCTCCAAAGCATAGTCCACCCACTTCTGCAATTCGGCTTTGGTCAGTGTCGTTCCCGTAGGATTGTTCGGATAGCACAAATAAATCATGTCTACCGGCTCCTGGGGGAGAGAAGGGATAAAATGGTTTTCTGCCGTACAAGGCAGGTAAGTCAAACGGTTCCATTGCCCGTTTGACTGAAGTTCTCCAGCTCTCCCGGCCATGACGTTACTGTCAATATACACCGGATACACGGGGTCTGTTACTGCAACTTTATTGCCTGTGCCTAAAATATCTCCAAAATTACCGGTGTCACTTTTAGCTCCGTCACTCACAAAAATTTCTGTCGGACGCAATTCTACTCCACGCGAACGGTAATCATGTTCCAGAATGGCCTGAATCAAGAAATCATATCCTTGTTCGGGACCGTATCCATGGAAAGTTCCGGCATCGGCCAGTTCATCCACCGCACGGTGCATAGCCTTGATAGAAGACGGCGGAAGCGGACGCGTCACGTCGCCAATTCCCAGACGGATAAGTTCTACTTCGGGATGTTCCGATTTAAAAGTATTTACTTTTTTAGCTATGCTCGAAAACAGATAGTTTCCGGGCAACTTGATGAAGTTATCATTTACTTGTATCATATATCTTGTCTTACTCTTTTAATTCCATTGTTCCATCAAATACTTTCACAGCAGGTCCTGTCATATACAAATGCTGCCCCTCTCCTGCCCAATCGATGGTCAGGTCACCTCCATCCATACAGACAGTTGCATGAGAAGCGCATTTTCCGGAAAAGGCTGCCGCCACAGCTGTAGCACATGCACCTGTACCACAAGCCTGTGTGATACCAGATCCTCTTTCCCATACCCGCATACGTATTTTCCCCTCATCCAATACCTGAGCGAACTCTACATTTACCCGGTCTGGGAAAAGCGGATGATGTTCAAGCACCGGTCCTACTTCTGCAAGAGACACCTCTTCCATTTTATCTACAAAAATAACCAGATGAGGGTTTCCCATTGACACGGCCACCCCTTTCTGGAAAGGATAAGCATCACCCAGATTCACTCGGTGAATATCGGCAGGAATTCCCATATCCACCCGAACAGACTCCACTTTTCCATCCTTCACCTGCAAATGCAATTTCTTGATACCGGAAAGCGTATCCAAAAGAATATCTGTCTTTGTAGTCAGTCCATATTCATACAAATACTTTCCAATACAGCGACTGGCATTCCCGCACATCTTGGCCTCAGAACCGTCGGCATTAAAAATACGCATGCTGAAATCAGCCTTGTCCGAATCACCAATCAGCACCAGTCCGTCACTGCCTATCCCCGTATGAGGACGGCTCCACGCTACAGACTTTTCTTCCGGATTAGTCAACGGGTATTTCATCGTATTCACATAGATGTAATCATTACCCAGACCATGCATTTTTGTAAATTCTATTTTCATATCTGATAATCAATTTAGTTTTTGTATCCCTCTTCATGTACATCGGTTACCGCACGTCCGCTCGGCTCATTGATATGCTGGAAAGCTTTATCCCAAGCCAGTGCCTCCGCTGTAGAACATGCCACACTCGGTACACTGGGAACACTCTTAGCCGCACTCTCGCTCGGAAAATGTTCCTCAAAAATAGAGCGGTAATAGTACTCTTCCTTATTGCGAGGAGGATTCACAGGAAAACGCTCTGACGCATGTGCCATTTGTTCATCGGTCACTGCTTTTGCCGTAAACTCTTTCAAAGTGTCAATCCAGCTGTACCCAACACCATCACTAAACTGTTCCTTTTGACGCCATGCCACGCTTTCAGGTAACAAGTCGGCAAAAGCTTCACGCACAATTTTCTTTTCGATGGTTTTTCCGGGACACATCTTGGCCTCCGGATTCAACCGCATAGCCACATCCAAGAACTCCTTGTCCAAGAATGGCACACGTCCTTCTACTCCCCAGGCTGCCAATGACTTATTGGCCCGCAAGCAATCATACAAATAAAGCTTGGACAATTTGCGTACAGTCTCTTCATGGAAACCACGCGCATCAGGAGCCTTATGGAAATAAAGATAACCACCAAAAATTTCATCCGCTCCTTCTCCGCTAAGCACCATTTTGATACCCATACTCTTGATGACACGAGCTAGCAAGTACATAGGTGTAGAAGCTCGAACTGTCGTTACATCGTAAGTCTCAATGTAATAAATCACATCGCGAAGTGCATCGAGACCTTCCTGAATGGTGTAGTGAATTTCATGGTGCACGGTACCGATAAAATCAGCCACTTCACGTGCCTTGACCAAATCGGGGGCTCCCTCCAGACCAATGGCAAAGGAATGAAGCTGAGGCCACCATGCCGCCATTTTCCCATCCGTTTCTACACGCCGGGCAGCATAACGCTTGGCAATGGCAGAAATAACCGAACTGTCCAGACCTCCAGAAAGCAATACTCCATAGGGAACATCACTCATCAGTTGCTCACGTACGGCTTTCTCCAAACCTTCACGCAAAGCACTTACCGATACCGGCGCATTAGCTACTGCCTCATATTGGGTCCAGTCACGAACGTACCAGCGAGTCATTTTTCCTTCCTTGCTATAATAACAATGTCCGGGTAAAAAGGGTTCATAGCGTTCACAAAAACCTTCCAACGCTTTCAGTTCGCTGGCACAATAGACTTTGCCATCGCTGTCATAACCAATATAAAGCGGAATTACGCCGATTGGGTCGCGGGCTATGAGAAACTCATCTTTTTCTGAATCATACAGCGCGAATGCAAAAATACCATTCAGCTTTTCCAGAAAATGTATTCCGTATTCTTGATAAAGTGCCAAGATTACTTCACAGTCACTTCCTGTCTGGAAATCATATTTTCCGGCATACTCCTTACGAATCTCACGGTGATTGTAAATTTCTCCGTTCACAGCCAGTACCACTTTCTTATCGGGGGAGTATAAAGGTTGTCCGCCACTCTGCGGGTCTACTATTGACAAGCGTTCATGAGCTAATATAGCCGATTCCCCACAATAAATTCCGCTCCAGTCAGGACCACGATGACGAATCTTTCGTGCCATGCTCAATGCTTTTTCACGCAACTCTGGAGTCTGCTTTCTGATATTTAAAATAGCTGTTATGCCACACATAATCGTAAAGTTGTATTTATATTTTGTATGAAATCAATTATTTTCGGCTTAAATATGCATCAATGTCGGCTGCGGCCTTTCGACCGCCTGCAATGCACTTCACAACCAGACTGGCTCCGGTAGCTGCATCACCGGCCACAAAGACATTCGCCGGAAATTCGGGTTGTACCGGACGAAGGAATCCCATCGCCAGCAATACCAAATCGGCTTTCAGGACTTCTTTCTTCCCAGTCGGCTTCATCACCGGACGTTCTCCTTCGGCTCCTGGAGTCCATTCCACTTCTTCCACTTCTACACCGCACACTTTCCCGTCTTCTTCCAGGAAGCGGTTGGAAGTCAGACTCCACCGACGTATGCATCCTTCTTCGTGACTGCTACTGGTTTTGAGAACCACCGGCCACTGCGGCCACGGAGTATTCGGATTATGACCTACAGGAGGCTTCGGCATAATTTCAATCTGCGTTACACTGAGTGCTCCCTGACGGTTACTTGTACCGATACAGTCACTACCCGTATCTCCACCTCCAATTACCAGCACATGCTTGCCTTTTGCCGTAATGCGTTCTTCCTCTGGAATGCGCTGTCCGGCCAGCACGCGGTTCTGCTGTGCCAGCATCTCCATAGCAAAATGAATACCTTTCAGTTCACGCCCGGGGATATTCAAATCGCGTGCCTGCGGCGTACCCGTACAAATGCAGTATGCATCAAATCTTTCGGGAAGATTTGTCACATCAATATCGGCATTGACCTTGAAAGTGATTCCTTCTGCTTCCATCACTGCCACACGGCGGTCGATTACCGACTTGCTGAGTTTAAAATTCGGAATACCAAACCGCAACAAGCCTCCCACGTATTCCAGCTTTTCGAATACCGTCACCGCATATCCTCTACGGTTTAACTGATTGGCGGCGGCCAGTCCTGCAGGTCCGGAACCGATGACAGCCACAGACTTCCCGTTTCGTTCATACTGGCGAGGCTGTACATACCCTTCACGAAAGGCAGCTTCAATGATAGCGGCTTCATCTTCACGAATAGTTACAGGTGCATCCATACTCAACTTCAACACACAACTCTTTTCACACAATGCCGGACATATACGGCCGGTAAACTCCGGAAAATCATTGGTTCCGGTAAGTATCTCATAAGCTTCTTTCCATTTTCCCTTGTACATGGCATCCTGGAATTCCGGAGGACGATTCCCCAACGGACATGCCCAATGGCAGAAAGGTACCCCACAGTCCATACACCGTGATGCCTGGAGCTTTCGCTCACTTGTGTTCAACGTCTGTTCCACTTCACTGAAATCCATGATACGGTCGTGTACCGGACGGTATCCGGCCTCTTGTCTGGAAATGGTCAGAAATGCTTTTGGATTTCCCATATATCTAGTTTTTTACTGTTCAACAATTAATCAATAATCACGCTGTACTTCGGCTATCTTCTGCTGCAGTTTACGCATCTGCTCTTCAGCCAGCACTTTCTTGTATTCAATCGGAGTTACCTGAATAAATTCTTCCACATAACGGCTCCAGTTATCCAGCATCGTACGTGCCAGTTGAGAACCGGTGTACAGATAATGCTGACGAACCAGCTCATGGAGTTCCTTACGGGCAGTAGCATCTTCCAGTAAAGAAAGCTCTACCATTTCCATATTACAGAAGTAATCGAAATTACGGTCTTTATCCCATACGTAAGCAACTCCACCACTCATACCTGCGGCAAAATTTCGTCCTGTTTTACCCAGCACTACTACTCGTCCACCTGTCATGTACTCACAGCAATGGTCGCCTACTCCTTCTACTACCGCAATGGCTCCAGAGTTACGTACGGCAAAACGTTCACCTACACATCCATTGATGTAAACCTCTCCACTTGTAGCACCATACAGCAACGTATTACCAGCGATTACGTTGTTTTCGGCCAGGAAATTGCTTCTTACCGGAGGCTGTACCGAAATATGTCCTCCACTCAAGCCTTTACCCAGGTAATCGTTCGCTTCACCTTCCAGCTTGAAGCTGACCCCATGCGGAAGGAAAGCACCGAAACTCTGTCCGGCTGAACCTTTGAACTTCACTTGGATGGTCTGTGCAGGTAATCCAGCCTGTCCGTACTTGGCAGCTACGGCTCCTGAAAGCATCGCTCCCACCGAACGGTCAGTATTGGATATGGCATATTCCAACGATACCTCCTTACGGTTTTCCAATGCTTCTCGTGCAGCCACCAACATGCTGACATCCTTCACATGTTCTATTTCATGACGCTGTTCCGCTACATTATGTAAAGCAGCTCCGTTATCAACTTTATGCAACAATTTACTGAAATCCAGCAATGAAGCCTTTTCATGAGCCGTCGGACGTATTTCAATCAAATCCGTACGTCCCACAATATCTTCCAATCTGGAGAATCCCATCTCTGCCAAATATTCACGAACCTCTTGTGCCAAGAAACGGAAGAAGTTGACTACATAACGATAATGTCCACGGAAATGCGCCCTCAACTGCGGATCCTGTGTAGCCACACCCACCGGACACGTATTGGCATGACATTTGCGCATCATGACACATCCCAACACAATCAGCACGGAAGTTCCGAATCCAAACTCTTCTGCTCCCAGCAAAGCCATACTAATGATGTCACGTCCCGTCTTTAACTGCCCATCGGTCTGTAAACGTACCTGACCACGGAGTCCGTTGAGTACCAGTGTCTGCTGTGTCTCGCTCAGACCGATTTCCGGAGAAATACCTGCATAACGCATGGAAGAGGCCGGAGAAGCTCCCGTTCCACCTTCTGCTCCTGAAATGACAATCAAATCGGCTTTCGCTTTCGCCACACCGGCCGCAATGGTACCGATACCACTCTCTGCTACCAGCTTCACACTGATTTTGGCTTTCGGGTTCACGTTCTTCAAATCGAATATCAGCTGAGCCAAGTCTTCGATTGAATAAATATCGTGATGAGGAGGAGGCGAAATCAATGAAATGCCTGGAATAGAATGACGCGTTTTGGCAATCACTTCATTTACCTTGAATCCCGGAAGCTGTCCGCCTTCACCCGGTTTAGCACCCTGCGCTACCTTAATCTGGATTTCTTCGGCATTCACCAAGTATTCAGTGGTTACACCGAAACGTCCGGAAGCTACCTGTTTGGTCTTACTGCACAAGGAAATACCATCGTAAGTCTCATGGAAACGGTCGGAGTCCTCTCCTCCTTCACCCGTATTACTGCGGGCGTTCAGCTTGTTCATGGCCAGCGCCATGGCTTCATGCGCCTCTTTACTGATAGAACCAAAAGACATGGCTCCCGTTACAAAATGCTTTACAATTTCCTCTACCGGCTCTACATCTTCCAATGGAATCGGATTACGGCGGAAAGAGAAGAAGTCACGCAAAAATATCGGACTTTCCTTTTCATCTACCCGACGCGTATATTCCTTGAACTTGGCATAGCTTCCCAAACGAGTGGCCAACTGCAAAGCGCTGATAGTTTCCGGATTCCACGCATGTTTCTCGCCATCCTTACGGTAGGAGAACTGGCCGATATAAGGCAACAAATCGTCGACCTCTTTTGCAAAACCTGCATCATGGAACGCCTGGTAATCTTTGGCAATGCTTTCCAATCCGACACCTCCGATGGATGAAGAAGGGGTACCGAAATAAGTAGAAAGCACTTCGCTGCCCAAACCAACAGCTTCAAATATCTTCGCTCCACGGTAAGAACGTATCGTACTGATACCCATCTTACTCATTACTTTATAGAGCCCCTTGCAAACGGCTTTTATGTAGTTCTTTTCGGCAGTTTCATAATTCAACTGCACATCGCCTTTCTTCACCATGTCATCCAGAATGGCAAATACCATATACGGATTGATGGCGCTCGCTCCATACCCAAGCAGCAAAGCAGCATGCATCACTTCCCGAATTTCTCCACTTTCTACCACCAATGCGGTCTGTACTCTCTTTTGTACAGAAATCAGGTGATGATGTACGGCACTTACAGCCAGCAAAGAAGGAATGGCTGCATGTGCTGCATCAATCTCACGATCGGAAAGAATGACGTAGTTTACCCCTTCATCCACTGCCGCCTCGGCTTTCTTGCACAACTCATTCAATGCCTCACGCAGACCTTCCGCTCCTCTTGCTGCATCAAACAGCATCGGCAACTTCACGGTATTAAACCCTTTATAGCGAATGTTGCACAATATATCAAGCTGCGTATTGTTCAGAATCGGGTGTGGCAGACGCACCATCTTACAATGCGATTCACTCGGCAACAGGATGTTGGTTCCTACAGCTCCGATATATTCCGTCAGCGACATCACCAGTTCCTCACGTATCGGGTCGATTGGCGGATTGGTCACCTGAGCAAACTGCTGACGGAAATAATTGAACAATATCTGAGGCTTGTCGGACAACACAGCCAGAGGAGTATCGTTACCCATGGAAGCTGTGGGTTCGGCCCCATTCATACACATCGGAGTAAGCGTACGTTCTATGTCTTCGCGAGTAAATCCGAATGCACGCAGGCGACGTTCATAATCAGGTACAGAATTGGAAATCTTACGACCACT
The DNA here is from genome assembly GCF_048170425.1 of Phocaeicola sp. Classification (GTDB taxonomy): domain Bacteria; phylum Bacteroidota; class Bacteroidia; order Bacteroidales; family Bacteroidaceae; genus Phocaeicola. Next base: position 1,527 of record NZ_DBEXBB010000029.1, on the reverse strand, counting down.
ACGTAATGTATCCAGTTCAATACGGTTGGTAGAAAGCCACTGACGATAAGGCTTGGAAGCCGCCAACTGGCTCTTCAGTTCGCCATCGTAGTAAATACGTCCTTCCTGGGTATCTACCAACAATATCTTGCCAGGCTGAAGACGGCCTTTTTCCTTAATGGCTTCAGGTTCAAAATTAATGACTCCCGCTTCGCTGGCTACCACCATCATATCATTTTTAGTGATCAGGTAACGTGCCGGACGCAAACCGTTACGGTCGAGCATACCCCCTGCATAACGTCCGTCGCTGAACAACAAGGCAGCCGGTCCGTCCCAAGGCTCCATCAAAATGGAATGATACTCATAAAACGCCTTCAACTCCTCACTAATCGGATTCTTGTCATTGAATGACTCTGGCACAAGCATAGCCATGGCATGCGGCAGGCTCAATCCGGACATCACGAAAAATTCCAATACATTATCGAGTGAGGCACTGTCGCTCATTCCCGGCTGTATAATCGGACCTATTTTCTTCACGTCACCTAATAAAGGAGTGGAAAGTACACTTTCACGCGCCTCCATCCATCCTCTGTTTCCACGAATGGTATTGATTTCTCCATTATGAGCTAACAAGCGGAAAGGCTGTGCCAAACTCCAGGTAGGAAATGTATTCGTACTAAAACGAGAATGTACGATGGCCAGTCCGCTGGTAAAGTAAGGCTGGGTAAGGTCCTGAAAATATTCACGCACCTGTACCGAAGACAGCATACCTTTATATATAATATTTTTGCTGGACAAGGAAACAATGTAAAAGTCCTTATGATGTACACGGCGTTCAATCTTTTTACGTACAATATATAAGGTACGTTCAAAGTTTTCCAGGTCGGTTGCCCCGGTAATGAACACCTGCTTAATGTCCGGTTCAGTCTCCAACGCACTTTTTCCTAAGATAGAAGAATTCACGGGCACGGAACGCAAGTGCATCAATGACAAGCCTTCACGCTCTACCTCCTCAATCAGGATGCTCAGAATGGACTCCTGTTCCTTCGCGTCTTTCGGAAGAAAGACCAATCCCGTACCATATTTCCCCTTTTCAGGCACCGGAATTCCTTGTAACAATATAAACTCATGTGGAATCTGCAGCATAATACCTGCACCGTCACCCGTCTTGTTGTCAGCGCCTTCTGCGCCACGATGTTTCATATTTTCCAAGACTTTCAAGGCTGCATCCACCAATTCATGTGATTTATTACCATGAATGTCTACAATCATACCTACTCCACAAGCATCGTGCTCGTACTCCGGTTGATAAAGCCCGGAAGATGTCTGATGACATTCTGTTACTTCCAGCTCTTCTTTTCTCATAAATTTTCCTGCTAACCTCATTTTATCTTTCATTATTAATACCCAAAACAGAGTTTACATTCTATTTGTCCACAAAAATAATAATATCACTTCCAATATGACACTTTTGTAGGATTTTTCATTACAATATTTTCATCTGCACAAACCATACCTTTCATTTTATTTATATAATACACAAAAAAA
>NZ_DBEXBB010000028.1:0-6945 GCF_048170425.1 Phocaeicola sp. | reverse complement strand
CGCTTTTTATCAGAATTTCCTTAGTGAGAGGTATTGCTTCTATATTGTTGGTAGAAATCCATTTATAATCGTAAGGATACCTAGGATTATCAGTTTCTTTCAATGCCTCTTCTGCAACAGACTTTTTTTGTATGCCGATTATTGTAATAAACCTTGACGAATTATTTATATTGGCATTTACAATATTATTAATTCTCTAGTATCTATCATAGTCACAACAAATTATAGCTGCCAGTTCCTCTGTCAGCGCGTTAATACCTTTCTGAATCTTCTCCAATTGCTGCTTACGTGGTTTGTGTACTCCAGCCGCATAATGCCATAACTGGCGTTCATTGATTCCGGTTATCCGGCTCAAAGCGGCTTTAGTAAAGATACTGCTGTAATAGTTGATGAAGGTGGCAGCATCTATCTTGAATTTCAAGGTGAACTCTCCCTGCAATACTTCCACTGGAGCGATGTTCATCTCCTTGCATGAATCCAAGTATAGCTCAACAGCTTCCTTCATGTTCTTCTCGATTTCCTTCACATCGTTGCCCACAATAATCACCGGAGCACCTTCAATGTAGGCACTAAGATTATTTCCTGCGTGTCCTACAATCACTTCTACGGTTCTCATATCAAATCAAACACCTAGCACTATATTAGCGTCAATATTCAGTTTTTGACTAATTTCACGAGCGACCTTCAATGTTGGCTCACATTTGCCAGAAATATAATCACTCAAACGTGAAGGACTAACCCCAATCAATTTAGCCAGTGCTTTTTGGTTAAGTCCCATTTCATACATACGGAGTTTGAGAACATCAACAAGTGTTGGTTCTCCTAATGCAAAATGCTCTTCTGAATAATCAGCAACAAGGTTAGAAAGTAATTCCAGTTCTATACTATTAGGATTATCAAGAGGGGTTTCGTCTGTAACCAGTGGAAGCAATTCCTCAACCCTTTTCACTGCCCAATCATATTGAGCTTTTGTTTCTATCTTAGTCATATCAGTATAAATCTTAGAGTAATATCAGTATTAAAAATAGAATCCGTTAAGCAAAGATTTTCTCTATTTATTATTATATTTTAGATCAATCAGCTATTTTATCATATTCAGCATGTGTAACTATAAATCGAATATAAACGAATTTTATAGTAAATTTTATCACTACAATCAATCTGTAATTATTACCTTTAATATTAAAAACATAATGTTGGTTACCCACATTATCCGCGCTATTGAAGGTCTTTTTTACATCTGCAAAGCAAGTCCATTCGCTTTTCTTGATTATGGTAGTCCATTCTTGCAAAGCTACCTTTGTATCAGGATGCGTTTCGGCATATTCCTTTATAGCTTGTTCTGTAAATATTCTCATTGGTTTCACTCCATTATCATATTGCAAAGATAAGAATATAATTCTATTTTTCAAAATTGATTTCTATTATCTGTAATCGCAATAAAAATAGCGATACCTCGAAAGATACCGCTATTCAATTAGTCAATATTTTAGATTTATATCATTCTGTTTTGTATTATCCCCGTAAACATTCTGACTGGATTGTTCTATTCTTCGGATTTGTTACTGGAACTTTTGAGAGAGGAAAGCTGTATCTGTTTCTCGATGTCGTTCTTCTGCTTTTCGGCCTGCCCTTCCTTGATAGCTTCAATCTCGTCCAGAACTGCATCCACGTTCCCCACAAAGGTGATAGCCCGCTGTTGCGACCAGATTTCTCCGTCTTTGGCCTTGATGGCTATATCAATCTTGTCTTTGATGTCCTCCAGCTTATATGGTTGCATCTGCACATCCACGTCGATGGTCTCAGAGGCTTCTTCAAGAGTCGTATTCACGGAACCCAACGTAGAGACAAGGAAGTTCACACGCCGTTGCATGAACTCGCCGACGGTCTCGTTCAGATTTTCTACGTTAAGATGGGTGGATATGAACACATAATCGAATGTAACACCGGATACGGCGTTACCTATACCTTTCAGGGAGTCAAAAGAGATTCTGGGTGTATTGGTCAGTCCATATATCTGACTTAACAGGGTTTCTACCTCGAATTTTACTGTATCGGGCACCTGTGACCAGGTAAGGTACTGGGCATTTGCTCCCTGACCGGTCAGCTCGACCACCCGGTTTTTGAACTCACCGGAGAAGTTCTCCACGTTACCAAATAGCATGAGGATAGGGAAGAAGTGGTGGTCGATACAGTCTGCATAGTTAGGAAGAAGTTTCTCCAGTCTTACGCGGAGACTCTTTATCTTTTCACAGCATGCTTCCGGACGGTACATATAAATCACCAGCATCTTCCTGAACCCATGAGCAAATGAACCTTTGTCTGACCAGCTGCTTGTCAGTTCCCACTGATAAACCGTGTCCTTGGTAATGGTCATGAAACAGGTAATCTCCACGTCGTTCAGGTCTTTTTTCTTGTATTCACGGGATAGGGCCACCAAATCCCCCTGGTCATTGGAGAAAAGGTAGAGTTTGTCGCCACGGAACGGGGACCAGATGGTACTCTTCAGACGGTAATCAGGCTTTGACTTGCCGAAGATTCCTGAAATCTTTCGCTTAAGCTTTGCCCAGAAGACGTCATCCTTCACCACATACCAGTACTCAGCCACTTCCTGCTCGGCCAGCCATGCCCGGACTACTTTTTCGTTCTGGTATTTCAACTTATTCTTCTTGAATACCTACTTTAATGTAGAAAAAAGGCTTTCTTCCGACTGGTCCGGCTGGCAATCAAGGACCGGTTCTGTTCTCACGGTGAAGGCAGTCTGAATGTTCACGATGTCCTGCTCGATAGGAAGCGCAATCCGTTTCGGGTCAACTTCTTTCCTTACCGCCGGCTCAACATATTCTTTCCCGGTTGTCGGGTCTGTAATCCGTTTCTCAGGCTGGGTAGTGATTTTGATTTTCGGGTATTTCTCTTTATCTATCACTATCTCGTGCTTGTTTGGATTCCAGTCGTTGTAAAGAGCGTGAGCGTTTGGTTGCTCGGTTTTGCGTCCTTTCTTCAGATAGTAGATTTTTCTCTCTACTTCCGGCATAGCCAAAATTTCTTCTAAGGTTCTCATATAATAATTTTTAATGTCCAAATACTCCTGAGATGTCTTTCGGTTTCATAATCCTGCCGAGAAGTTCTCCCAGCACATAGTAGCGTGCAGCGTCAATACCATGGTTATCGTGGTCTTCCGGTTCGTTGATGTAGTTTCCATCCTTATCCTTTGCCTATACATAGTTTCTGAACTCTCTCTGAAGATTATAAGAACGCTTGGTGATGTAAATCTCCATTCCCTGCATCTTGTCAATACCGGCATTGACAGAACCTTGTCCTTTCTCTACCGCGTATATTTTAATCCCTCCATTATGAATCTCCTGAATGAGTCGCGGGTCCGCACTGTCGGCAATCACTCTCAAATTCCACGGGCGTAACGTCTTTATAATATCCCCGGAAAGTATCCAGTTCTATAATCCACTTCATCCAGATAAAGCACATTGTCTACGATGCCACACCGAATAGAAGCCGATGGATCATTGGTGTAACCAAAGTCCTGTCCGATAGCCACCTTCTTGTACCACATGGGGAACTCATCCACGATACCCCATTTCTTGAATACAGCACCCTCGGCCACGTCCGTCCATCGGCCGATAACCACATGAGCGTATTTCTCCGGGTTCTTCTCCTTCATTTGCTTGACTTCTCTCAGGAACTCAGGAGAAAGGTTCTCGATATTGTCGAAGTAAGTCATATGAATGTGGAGAACATTTGGATGAGTTAAGATTTGAACCGGTACACTGTCAATATCCACCAGCCGGTGGGTATTATCGATGTATTTCTTGTAGATGAAGTGATTGGAGTCACAGGGATTCATGATAATGATAATCCGGTTCTGAATTCCCTTCTTACGGATGGAGAGCATAATCTTGTCAAACTCTTCCTCACTGGTCCATTCCTCTGCTTCATCACAGACAAAGGTGGTGATACCCTGAATGGACTTCAACTTGGCCGTCTGGTTCTCGGAAGAAGTCTTTATACCACGGAACATGATACGACTGCCGGTCATCCGGTTTACAATATCGGTTTTGGTTGTCTTGAAATACTTCGTGGTTCCGTCCAAATCTATCTTTTCCATCATCTCCGGAATGATAGACATCCCGGCAGATACCATCGTGTAACGGGTGTATAGAATCTGGTGGACAATCTTTTCTACGGGGTCATTTCAAATGTAAGCCGCTCTATGAAGGTAGAAGCGTTGAAAGACTTCCCCGAACCACGGCCACCGGTAATGAGAATGATAAACTTCTCGCTATCGGTATATAACGGATGATATATCGCTTGGGGTACAATCATTTCAGGCTATTTTTAATCCATGAGTCAATAGAAATTCCGTGGTCAATATCCTTTGGAATGTCGGTGTCTTCGTCTTCTCGGTCACCAAATCCTTCTTTTCTTCCTAATGTGGAAAGTAAATAGCGAATCATATACCCCTGGACGTTCACGCCATCCGATAAAGTTCCCATTTTCATCTTTCTCAAGGATACCAAGCGCAAGTACACGTGCAGATACAAGGCATTCATCTACCAGAGAACCTCTTTCGTCGGTGATAGCATCTTTGAACCGGCTGTCTGCTCTGGCCCAATCATACACGTTTTTTCGGGTTACATTGAATACAGCAACAACTTTAGAGAGATTTCCGCATGTTTTATAAAGACTGCAACATATAGGTTCAACAAAATAATAGCGACTGCAACTATTAGGTTTATAGTGACAGTCGCTATTGTTGTATATAAAGGTTTGATACTTGTAGTTTACCGAATGCTTACTTTTCTCCCTGCTTTTTATACAAATGCTTATTTTCTTTTAAGAGTTCATACTCATCAGGAACTCTTCGTTGTCTTTTGTCTTCTCCAGACGATCTTTCACGAAATCCATCGCCTCGATAGGGTTCATATCCGACAGGTATTTGCGGAGAATCCACATACGGTCGAGCGTAGTCTTGTCAAGCAGCAGGTCGTCGCGACGAGTACTTGAAGCCACGATGTTTACAGCCGGGAAAATACGTTTGTTGCTCAAGTTGCGATCCAGCTGCAACTCCATGTTACCTGTTCCCTTGAATTCCTCGAAGATTACCTCGTCCATCTTAGAGCCTGTATCAATCAAAGCAGTAGCCACAATCGTCAGTGAGCCACCACCCTCGATATTACGTGCCGCACCGAAGAAACGTTTGGGCTTGTGCAGTGCATTGGCATCCACACCACCGGAAAGTACCTTACCCGATGCCGGAGAAACCGTATTGTAGGCACGAGCCAGACGAGTGATAGAATCCAGGAAAATCACCACATCGTGTCCGCATTCTACCATGCGTTTGGCTTTTTCCAGCACGATGCCGGCAATCTTCACGTGACGTTCTGCCGGTTCGTCGAAAGTAGAAGCAATCACTTCGGCTTTCACGCTGCGAGCCATATCGGTTACTTCTTCCGGACGCTCATCGATAAGCAGCATAATCATATACACTTCCGGATGATTGGCCGCAATGGCATTGGCGATATCTTTCATCAAGATAGTCTTACCGGTCTTAGGCTGTGCCACAATCAGCGCACGCTGTCCTTTTCCGATAGGCGCAAACAAATCAACTACACGAGCCGACAGGTTGTCGTTATATCCTTTGCACAATTTGAATTTCTCATCGGGGAAGAGCGGGGTCAGGTGGTCAAACGGAATACGGTCGCGTACCAAAGCCGGATCCATTCCGTTAATTTTGGAAACCTTCACCAGCGGGAAGTATTTTTCACCTTCTTTAGGCGGACGGATAGTTCCTTCTACCACGTCGCCGGTTTTCAAGCCGAGCAGCTTAATTTGTGACTGCGACACATAAATGTCATCTGGTGAAGAAAGATAGTTGTAATCTGAAGAACGGAGGAATCCATATCCGTCAGGCATGATTTCCAATACGCCGGTGCCTTGAAGAATATCATCAAAATCGTAGACTTTTTCTACTGGTTTAGGGGCAGGAGCCGGAGCATTATTGGAAAAAGTTTCGGTAGAAGAAGAAGAGGATTGCTGCTCTGGCAAATTCTGGCTGGCAACAGACTGAGAATTGTTGTCCTTTCCTTGATTGTTGTTATTAGGACGGTTATTGCGATTATTCTGACGCGCCTGACGCTGTTGGTTTTTCTGTTTCAGTTCTTTAGCCGGAACTACAGGTACCTCCATTTTGGTAGCTTCAAATTTACCTAGCAGTTCAGACGGAATTTCGAATTTTTCAGAGGGAAGGTCTTCAATAGGAATAAAATCGTTATTGTTTAAGTCAAGCGGCGGAAGATCCATATCATCATCTATCGGAAGCGGAGCTGGCTTGGCAATGAGTTCTTCTGTTTTATTTTCTACTTCTTCCTGTACTTCTTTCTGTGCTTCTTTAGCCAGTGTAGATTTATTTTTAGAACCCGGCTTACGTCCACGCTTGGCTTTGGGTTTTTCTTCAGTGGCAGGAGCAGCGATAACTTCCGGCTGAACTGTTTTCTCTGCAACCGGTGCCACGATTTCCTCTTTTTCCGTCGGCGCAGGAATTTCCTTGAACAATGGAGTTGGTGCCGGAAGGGCTGGAGTATTAGCTTCCAGTTTCTGTGCCTTGTCTTTGGTTGCCGTGTAAACTTTATCCCCTTCTTTCTTTATACTGATGCGCGAACGTTTACGCGGCTGTCCTTCCTTGCGTTCTTCGTTGTTTTGCTGTGCGGCCACTTTCTTTGTGGCACCGACAATTGCCTGTTCATCCAGGATGCGATACACTAGCTCTTCTTTTTTCAGTGAATCGACTTTTTTCAGACCCAACTCTTTGGCTATCTGCTGCAATTCAGACAAATTTTTGTCGTTTAATTGAATGATATTGTACATAAATAGGTTAAATGAATTATTAATATTGAGTGTGTGAAGCATAACAAACCGTTCAGAGGTCTCTTT
>NZ_DBEXBB010000027.1:0-6762 GCF_048170425.1 Phocaeicola sp. | reverse complement strand
TTTCATTTCACAACTTTACAAAAATAGGAATATTTTTGATGCAATGGGTGTACATTTGACATTTTTCAGGAGGAGATTTGAACATTCTACATAAAATTACATGCAATGTACATTTATCTTTTCCAGATTCCTACCCTCCATTATCATAGAAATCAAGTTTTCTTACTACTTTTACACCCAAATTTAAGGCTCGATGAAATCAAGAAAAACAATCATTATTTGTGCCCTTGTCACAATTCTAATTTTAGGAGGAGTAATCAGCACGGTTTCCCTACTGTTCAATCACCCTCTCCGCGTAGAGAAAGCTACCTTTATTTATATAGATGGGGACGATACTGCCGACTCAGTGTACGTAAAACTTCAAAAAGATTTGAAGGCCACGCATCTGAAAGGATTCAAAATGCTGGCCCGTCTCAAAAAATATGACCAGCAAATTCATACTGGTGCCTATCGCTTCGATGTGTCCATCAATACACTGACATTATTCCGCCGACTGAGCAGTGGACATCAGACTCCGGTCAAAGTAGTTATACCCAGTGTGCGGACCCTGGCACGTCTGGTACGCTCGCTAGACCGTCAACTCATGCCCGATTCTACGGAGTTTGCCCGACTTGTCGGTGACAGTGCCTTCTGTGCCTCATTAGGTTTCAGTATTGAAACGATGCCTGCGCTGTTTATCCCGAATACGTATGAAGCCTATTGGAATACGGATGCGGAAGCCTTTATCCACCGGATGAAAAAAGAATATGAACGTTTTTGGACGCAGGAGCGAAAGAACAAGGCTCAAGCCTGCGGACTGACTCCGGTAGAAGTCAGTACACTGGCTTCTATCGTGGAAGAGGAAACGGCCAACAAGAGTGAGATGCCGATGGTGGCAGAACTCTACCTGAACCGGCTACAAGCCGGAATGCCACTCCAGGCCGATCCGACCATCAAATTCAGTCTGCAGGAATTCGGGCTGCGACGCATTCTGCACAAACACCTGGAGGTAGAAAGTCCTTACAACACTTACAAGCATGCCGGACTTCCTCCCGGCCCTATCCGCATCGCTTCCATTCAGGGAATAGAAAGCGTGCTGAACCATGCACAGCATAATTACCTCTACATGTGCGCCAAAGAAGATTTCTCGGGTACACATAACTTTGCCACTACTTTTGCTGAACATCAGGCCAATGCCCGCCGCTACCAGCAGGCACTGAACAAAAGGAACATCCGCTAGAAAGAACTAGCGGACTGATTTCCAAAATTGCATGAAACTGGAATAAGAACCATAGCACACCAGTCCATCGCCTTTCTGAAGTGCATAGTCCTCAGGAAATGTATTGGCCACTCCCCTTTCGAACACAGAAATACCCAGAAAATTCTGTACTTGTTTTCCTCGAATCAACGAAATGATTTTCAGTCCGAATTCCTGTTCCAGGTTTAATTCATTAATGTGATAGCCCACCAGTTTTTCTGGAATTTGCAATTTAAACACATACGTATTTTCATCCACCTGAAAAAATTCTGCCCCACCATCTAGTTCCAGTTGTTGTGCCAGCAAACGTGCCGCATCTTGCTCCGGCGTCAGAATCCGGTCGATAGAAAAAGCTTCCAGCACAGCTTTGTGCACTTCGTCAACCGCACGGGCATAAATACGCTTCACTTTCTGCTTCTTGAGCAACGACACAATTCGTACGGAGGAGCCAAAATTGTCGCCAATCGCCACAATTACCGCATCCACACTTTTCAACGGAAGCACCGAGAGTGCCATTTCGTCTGTAGCATCCAGCACAAACGAAGCCGCCATACAGTCTTTTACACTGTCTACGTGCAGCCCGTTTCCGTCTACACCTACCACTTCATGTCCCATGGCAGTCAGTTCTGTGGCCAGCGTACCGCCATAATGTCCCAAACCAATAATCAAATATTTCATACATCAGTTGATGATAATGTTATCACTCGGATATTTATAATTACGTTTCTTTTCCTGACGAACCAGTCCGGTCAGCAAAGTAAAGGCACCAACACGTCCGATATACATCAGCAGAATCACCAGCAGCTTACTGTCATTGCCTAATGTAGGCGTCAAATCCAGACTGGAGCCCACAGTACTCAATGCTGACACACATTCAAAAGTAATAGCTAGCAATCCGGCTTCCGGCTCCAGTATACTAAGCAGGAAAATAGCCACGAAGGCCATAAACAAATACAAAATCAATGCGGCATTCGAACGACGAATGGAGTCATGCGAAAGTTCACGACGCAAAATCGCCACACGGTCTGCCCCACGTATTACGGCCCATAAATTGATTAATACCACCGCAAACACATTGACTTTTACACCACCTGCCGTAGACTGCGTACCTCCACCAATCATCATCAACACAACCATGAGCAACAAAGTCTGAGAGGACAGCGAAGTCAGTCCCACACTGGCGAAACCAGCCGTTCGCGGACAAGAGGAATTAAAGAAAGCATGCACCCACTTATCGGTCACCGACATTCCAGCAAAAGAATGGTTCCACTCCAAAACCACTATGGCCAATGTGCCTCCCACCAGTAGCAGGACCGTGGACACCAATACAATCTTCGTATTCAGATTATATAAATGTACTTTCTTACGAAACCTTCTGGAACGACGCAAAAGCCAACACTTGATAGCTTCCAGATAATAAGCTATCGTCTCATATAAATTAACCAATATCGGAAAACCGATTCCTCCCAAAGCAATCAGCACTCCCAGGGTAATGTAGAGCAGATTGTGCCCCTGCATGACCGCCGGGTTGCCCATTCCTCCCGGCAAAGTAGAAAAACCGGCATTACAAAAAGCCGATATAGAATGGAAAGCCGAAAAGAAAAGTTCTTCTTGAAAGGTCATTCCCAAAGTACCGTGAATACTAAACCAGATTATTGCCATCCCAATACCTTCAATGGCCAATGTAAAGCCTAATATATATAACAAGGTAGACAACAACGAATTCAAGGAATTGGAACTAATCATATCGCCCACCATCAACTGGTTGTAAAGCGAAGTATTCCCCATAAAGAACATGGCAAAGAAACTGGTCAGTGTCATCACACCAAGACCGCCAATCTGAATCAGCAGAATAATAAGTATCTGCCCCTCCAGCGTGAAAGTGGAAGACACATCTACAGTAACAAGTCCTGTCACACACGTAGCACTCGTGGCTGTAAACAAAGCATCCATAAACGAGATACCCTGATAAGTGGCACGAGGCAGCATCAGCAATCCGGTTCCCAGCAAAATAAACACCAGAAAACTACCGGCCAGAATCAACGAAGGATTGGTCCGCTTACCCAACAAACGTACCAATATACCCGAAAGCTGTGAGAAAGACAACAATACCAGAATCGCTCCTCTGTAATATGCATGATGAAAAAAGACCCATACCCAATATACTCCGGTGGTTTCCTCCGGTCTCTTAAAAATCACGGGCAAAAGAGTGAGATAAAGCAACACGGTGAGAATCCATGTCCACGGAGTAAACTTGAACGGAGAATCTTCCTGCCGGAATACAATCTGCATCGTGGTAGTCAACAGAAAAACAACCCAAATTGTATGATACACCGTATGCACTACTTCATAATCTGAAGCAGAGATTCTAAATCCGTACTCATATACGATAGTCAGTAAGAAAACAACACCGCACAAAAAATTGATTACCATCACCCAATTGAGCAACCGGTTCACACGCGGCATAAGCAGTTTCTTATTGTACAAATAAAGTCTTTCCCAATAGTCCATTGCTGATACTAGATTAATATCTCCGCAAATGTATGAAAAATCCATATACTTACATGACAAAAGCCATGAAATCTACCGGAAGCCCCAATTCAAGAATACAAATGATAAGAAAAAAGCAAAATGAGTTGTTTGTTATCATTTATTTCCATATTTTTGACGAAAACTTAAAAATAGTAAGCAATTATGAGTAATAGACAGAAAAGATTCATCTTACCTGAAGATGAAATACCAAAATATTGGTATAACATTCAAGCCGACATGGTCAATAAGCCCATGCCTCCACTGAACCCGGCCAGCAAAGAACCGCTGAAACCGGAAGACCTCTATCCTATCTTTGCCAAGGAACTCTGCCATCAGGAACTGAACCAGACTGATGCGTGGATTGAAATTCCGGAAGAGGTGAGGGAAATGTACAAATACTACCGCAGTACCCCGCTGGTACGTGCTTACGGACTGGAAAAGGCACTAGGCACACCGGCACATATCTATTTCAAGAATGAAAGTGTCAGCCCTATCGGCTCACACAAGCTGAACTCCGCACTGGCACAAGCTTACTACTGCAAGAAAGAAGGTGTGACGAACATCACTACCGAAACGGGTGCCGGACAATGGGGCGCTGCCTTGTCGTATGCCGCCAAGGTATTCGGGCTGGAAGCTGCCGTATATCAGGTAAAAATCAGCTACGAACAGAAACCTTACCGCCGCAGCATCATGCAGACCTTCGGCGCACAGGTAACTCCTTCTCCTTCCATGTCAACCCGTGCCGGCAAAAATATCCTGACCAAATATCCGAACCATCAGGGTTCACTGGGTACGGCCATCTCGGAAGCTATCGAACTGGCGCGTACTACTCCGAACTGTAAGTATACACTGGGCTCCGTATTGAGCCACGTAACCCTGCACCAGACTGTCATCGGACTGGAAGCTGAAAAACAGATGGAAATGGCCGGAGAATATCCTGACATGATTATCGGATGCTTCGGAGGAGGTTCCAACTTCGGTGGAATCTGTTTCCCGTTCATGCGTCACACCATTCTGGAAGGAAAGAAAACCCGTTATATTGCTGCCGAACCGGCATCTTGCCCCAAACTGACCAGAGGTAAATTTGAATATGACTTCGGTGATGAAGCCGGATACACCCCATTGTTGCCGATGTTTACCCTGGGACACAACTTTACACCTGCCAACATCCATGCCGGAGGTCTCCGCTATCACGGTGCAGGAGTCATCGTTTCGCAGCTGCTGAAGGACAACCTGATGGAAGCAGTAGACGTGCAGCAGCTTGACACCTTCAAGGCCGGCTGCCTGTTTGCCCGCGCAGAAGGTATCATTCCGGCTCCGGAATCCTGCCATGCCATTGCCGCCACCATTCAGGAAGCAGAGAAATGCAAGGAAACGGGGGAAGAAAAAGTGATTCTGTTCAACTTGTCCGGTCATGGACTGATAGACATGAGTGCGTACGACCAGTACCTGTCGGGCAACCTGACCAACTATTCACTTACAGAAGAAGACATTGCAAACAGCTTGCAGGACGTGCCAAAAGTGTAATTTTTGACGCTCCCAAAATGCCTTTGCGTTTGAAAGAAAACGCTTCGACGTTTTATATAAAACGCAAGTACGTTTTGATTTAAACGTTTCGACGTTTTAGTGAAAACGTACTTGCGTTTTTCCGTAAACCCAAAAACGTTTAGAAAATCCAAAAAACAAAGGGTGCCGGAAAGGGATTTCTCATCTCCCTCTGACACCCTTTATTTATTTCATCAACTTAACTAATTCAATTACAACAGACAATTTGTTGCCGTATCCGGGAATACCACGGTTGGCTTGAAAGTCTTGGCTTCCTCAAAGTCCATCAAGGCATACGACATGATAATCACCACATCGCCCACCTGTACCTTGCGGGCTGCCGCTCCGTTCAGACAAATACAACCTGAGCCACGTTCACCTTTAATGATATAGGTTTCAAAACGTTCTCCGTTATTATTGTCTACAATCTGTACCTTCTCACCGGCAATCATGTTGGCCGCATCCATCAAATCTTCATCAATCGTAATGCTGCCCATATAGTTCAGGTTCGCTTCTGTCACCGTTACGCAATGAAGCTTCGACTTCAACACTTCAATCATCATCATCCGTTATCCTTTATATTTAATGTTATCAATCAGACGCACCTCACCGCAATACACCGTGATACAGCCTACAATGTAATTGCTTTCATCCCATGCCTTCACGGGCTGAAGTGTATTGCCGTCCACAATCTCAAAATATTCCAATTCCAATCCCGGCGCACGACGGATACAATCTTCTACAAACTGCTTGGTTTCAAGCAGAACCCGTGACTTGCTGAAGTCTACACTCGTAAAAAGTGCCTTGGAAATCTGCAAGGCTTCTTTCCGCTGTTCCGGTGTAAGACGTGCATTACGGCTACTCAATGCCAATCCGTCTTCTTCACGCACAATCGGACATCCCACAATCTGAATATTAAAAGGATACTTACGTACCATCTCACGAATAATGGCCAGCTGCTGGAAATCCTTTTCACCGAAATAGGCACGATCAGGTTCTACCATCAAGAATAATTTGCTGACAATCTGACAAACCCCGTTGAAATGCCCCGGACGGTATTTTCCCTCCATCACCGTATCCAGCGGCGCATAGCTGAACTGGCGGGTATCAGGTTCTGGATAAACCTCCTCTACAGAAGGAGCAAAAACCAAAGTCGCTCCACATTTTTCCAGTAAAGTACAATCCGCCTCCAGTGTGCGCGGATATTTCAAAAGGTCATTCTGGTCGTTAAACTGTG
The DNA here is from genome assembly GCF_048170425.1 of Phocaeicola sp. Taxonomy (GTDB): domain Bacteria; phylum Bacteroidota; class Bacteroidia; order Bacteroidales; family Bacteroidaceae; genus Phocaeicola. The sequence goes on along the minus strand of NZ_DBEXBB010000027.1, from coordinate 211 downwards.
TAGGGTTCACAAAATCACTGACCACCACTACATCATTCTCAGCTACAGCACGTTTCACCAACGAAGCGTGTCCCGCATGCAAAGCCCCCATCGTCGGAACCAGCCCGATAACCTTTCCGTCTTTACGGAAAGCGTCGAGTTCGGCGCGAAGCTCACTGATTGTTCGAATTAACTTCATCTCTTATTCCTGTTTTTAATCATAAATTCAGAA
>NZ_DBEXBB010000026.1:0-3378 GCF_048170425.1 Phocaeicola sp. | reverse complement strand
CTTCATGCAATTCCACATTTTCTTCTTCCACCTCTTCCTCATCGCAGAATGTAATGCACACATCACGCACACCAAACAATTCTGCCAGTTCTGGTTTCATCACCTTCATTACCGCATCGGCTACCTCTTCCCGGCTGGTTGCCGAAACAGGTACCGCTCCCGTAATCTGCTGACAAAGCCCTAAAATGCGCTTGAGTTCAGTGAGATACATCGTATTCTTCACCCTCCAGGAACGGTTCAGCCAGATAAATAATACGACTAATACCAAGAAACCTGCCACCACAAGCCACAGCAGCACATTCAACTGTCCGGTTTCCTTTTCCAATGCCAGAAAACGGCTTTCCAATTCCTTATCCTGGCGAGTATAGTCCAAAATATCCAGATACACATTGCGGTTATAATCCGATTCCGCCTTGCATCCCATAGCAGAATACGTACGACTCAGCTGTTCCCGTAACCGGGCTATCCATTCGGGCACCGTATTGATACCCTCGTCATTAATCCATTTCAATTCGATGGAAGTGCCGTCTCCTGGCAGATATGCCTGCAAACGGTCGAGCGAATCCTTACAATGGTAATATTTCTCGTGATGCAGATTGACATAATTCAAAGCCTTCTTCAGATTAACCAATGCCTTTTCAGGCTGTCCCGTATAATTATAGAACGTCGCAATGGTACGATAAGTACCCGATATCTGATACCAGTCACCATAACGCTTGAACAGACTCAACGCATCCTTGGCAAAGACCAGCGGCAGGCTGTCTACCGGTAAGTTGTCCGGATTGACCAGACGAAGCATTCCCGCCCTTTTCTCACTCAACAACAAACGATTACTACGGAACACTAGCAACTCAGCCATAGCCTGAAGCGCATTGGCCTCAAAATAAGTATACTCCCCGAGCTGAGCCACCTGCAGACATTGCACCAGATACCCAAATTCTCCAATAGCTACTTCTTCACGCGTGGGGGCCTCGTACATACCACCCGATCCACGCATATAAGCATAGTACAGCCATTGTGCAGTATCATTCTTCAAAGCCTCCTCCGGCACAGCATTGATAGCCTGCATGGACTCTTTGTCTTGCTGCAAATAATAATAATAAATTCCCGATACGATATAAAACTCCGAAAGCGCATAATTCAACCGCCCTTCCAGCCCGTTCTTTTCAAGCGAGGAACGATCCTCGTCAAGACGCCGGATGCGTTGCAATGCACTATTATGATAATCGTAGAACTCCTTGTTCATGGAAGTGCGCTGACAGATTTTCATCATCCCCACATCGGCCACTAACCGCTCAATCTCGTTGCTGCTGGTTTCCGAAGCCTTTCGGAACAAACGAGCCGCATGCTCAAAATCCATCCGCATAAATGCACAGAAGCCCATATTGTTCAATGCCTCCGCTCTGCCCGATGCATATCCTTCAGATAATGTCCAAGCTTCTGTAGCGGCCTTAGACGATAAAGAAAGATCCTTGTAACGTGCTTCATACGCCACACGGTTCAATGAATCCACCTGTGCGTACACCCTCTGATGTACCGGACGTCGGCACGAAAGCCACAGCATGCTGCACACAGCACACGCCACACACACCAGTCCAATCTTCCAAAATTCCTTCATAAACACGTTCGTACAGGTTTACACAAAAGTACGAAGTTCCCCTTTAATAATCACCCCACCGTGTGATAAAAAAACAAAAGAGAGATTATAGCATGCATATTACCACATAAGCTATAAGCTCTCTCCCTCAGACACGAGTCCGTCTTGAAACTATTTATTTTTTTGACTCTTCCAGAGATACTTTTCTAAATTCTTTCAAAACTTTTTCCAACTCCAAGGATGCCTTACGGGCACGAGTTCCTGCAGCTTTGTTACCTTTTTCTGCCTGTAATTCAGCATCTGCAACCAAAGCAGCATTCAATTCTTTGATTTTTGCAATTAATTCGTTCATAATTCTGACTATAATTTAAATTAAACGTATTCAAAGTAAATACAATTCCCTCAATGTGATAACTTTGCCATCTCTTTTTTTGCATCTTTTAATACAAAAAACTATGGATAACGTAATTATACAAACTTTAGCTTCAGATTTATAACAAACCTCGTCTCTGCCGTTACTCTGAAGCGATTATCCAACCGTTCATTCACAAGCCACACGATACGGTCGCCATCACACACCACCCACTGGCGTTCTTTTTCAAAACGAGAGAACTTTTTGTCACGCAAATAATTACGAACAGATTTAAAGCCTTTCATCCCAAACGGAATAAACTTATCTCCTGACTGCCATTTGCGTAAAGTCAGCTCACCTTGCACTTTCTCTGCATCCACATAAGCTTCTTTATTATTATGAGGAACAGAAAAAGGAGGATTTACTTCCATCCGTTCCAGACATAACTCAGGCTGAGGTTCCACCTCTCCCGACGGACGACGTATCAACCGGTTACGATCAATCAATAAAGTCCATTCACGACTATAAAACATTCGACCTGGTTCTCCATGCAATGCACGGAACACGTCATTCACTTGTGCCGCATTGAACCCCAACGGATATAGCAGTTCAAAAAGCAGATTCTGTGCGCCCGGCTCCCTGCACAAAGCAGGAATATCAATGGTTTCCCCATCAGGCATCACCCGTTGCTTAGCCGTCCGTATGGCTTCCTGATACACCTGTGCCACATCTGACAACCTGCGTGCGGTTTCCGCAATCGTGTCACTCACTGACGGATTGATGGTCTCCAGCATCGGAATCACATTCAAACGAAGCTTGTTGCGCACAAATTCATCCTGCAGGTTGGTGCTGTCTGTCACATAACCCTGTCCCAACGAAGAAAGATAGTCCAAAATCTCCGCACGACTCACACACAGCAACGGGCGCACCACATCTCCATTCACCGGACGGATACCCTGCAAACCGTTGATGCCTGTTCCCCGCACCAGGTTGAGCAGAAACGTTTCCACACTGTCATCACGGTGGTGAGCCACCGCCACCACCTTCGCTCCGCATTCCTGGCGCAATTTTGTGAACCAGTCATAACGTAACTCACGGGCTGCCATCTCGACCGACACATTATGAGAAGCAGCATAAGCGTTTGTATCAAAATGAATCACATGCAAAAGCACTCCTAACCTTTCAGCTAAAGCCCGCACAAAACGCTCATCACGCACCGATTCTTCTCCCCGGAGATGAAAGTTACAATGAGCCGCCTCGCATGCATAGCCCAAACGCAGAAGCACCCGCAACAGAGCCACAGAGTCGGCCCCACCGCTCAATGCCACCAGCACTTTGTCGCCGAAGACAAACAAGTGCTTTTCTTCTATAAACTGACTGACTTTCTTTATAAACATAGTACAAACTTAGAGATAAAAATGAAAAAGCT
>NZ_DBEXBB010000025.1:0-10860 GCF_048170425.1 Phocaeicola sp. | reverse complement strand
TCTTGTTGTATGTGACATAACCTATATCTACACCACAGAAGGGTTTGCATACCTTTCACTGGTAACGGATGCCTACAGCAGGTTTATCGTTGGATATTCACTGACCAGGACACTTGAGGTGGAGGGCCCTCTAAAGGCTATAAATCAGGCTATTGAAACATATCATTCCTATGGGATTGATATAGAAGGAATGGTACATCACTCGGACAGAGGGGTACAGTATGCTTCAAAAGCATATACAGACCTTCTAAAATCAAACAGGATAAGAATCAGCATGACGCAGACAGGTGATCCGCTTCATAATGCACTGGCTGAGAGAATGAACAATACAATAAAGAACGGATGGTTCTTCAATGACGGTGATTTGAACTTTGAACAGGTAAGCAGAGTTATAGATAAGTCCATTGATATGTATAACAGGGCAAGGCCACATAAGGCGCTCGGTATGAAAACTCCGATGGAAATCCTGACAGGAAGAAGTATGAATCCGCTTATGGATTACAGACAAAGCTGACGGATGTACTTCCCGGGACGGGGGCTCCCGCCCCTTGCCACACGGTGCTCCCCGAGCGGTGAGTTTTTTTGTCATACAAAGTTTGGTGTAAACCTTTTTAGGTGTAACTTTGTAAAAGTGAAAACCTTATCAGGTTTTAATACGAAAAGGTGTAAACCTATATATGATTTTAATTATTAACCTGTCAACTAAATTCAGTACACTTCACAGTGCAAGGACGTTTCAACTAAAACGCTTTTACGTTTAAAACAAAACGCAAAGACGTTTTACTTGAAACGTCCTTGCGTTTTATCTGAAATGCACTTGCGTTTGTTCGGAAACGCAAAGGCGTTTTTTTATGTCCGTTTTTACTGGTACAAGAAGCGTTTGATACTCTTCTTGGCAGTCTTTTCAAACTCTTCCGGATAAAGTTTCACTTGCGTAATCTGCGAGTAAGCCGGCAGCAGCTTGTTCAGTTCAATACGGTTCTGCTCCAATGCTTCCTCCAGCTGCTTCTTGTTCATTCCCTGCGAGAACGCATCCTCATTGTCCGGATAAACCAGCGCCACAAGCTTGTTCTCTTTCAGAATCACCAGCGACTCGTTCACGTAAGGCATGTTGTTCAGGCGAGCCTCAATTTCTTCCGGATAGATGTTCTGTCCGGAAGCGGTGAGCAGCATGTTCTTGCAACGGCCTTTGATGAAAATATTTCCTTCCTCATCCTTTATAGCCATGTCGCCCGTATGCAACCAGCCATCCTTGTCAATGGTCTGGGCAGTAGCACTCTCATTCTTGTAGTATCCCAGCATGACGTTCATACCCCGGCACACCAGTTCACCAGGAATCCGTGCAGGATCTTCCGAAAGCACCTTGGTTTCCATGTTAGACACAGTCTTTCCGCATGAAGTGTACAGAATCTCGTCCCATCGGCTGTGGCAGATAAGCGGAGCACACTCCGTCATACCGTATGCGATGGTGTAGGGGAAGTTGATTTTGCGCAGAAAGGCTTCTACCTCAGGGTTAAACGGTGCGCCTCCGATTACGATTTCGATAAAGTTTCCGCCGAACACCTCCATGGCTTGCTGACGAATCTGTTCCTTAATCTTATCGCTGATGATAGGCAGGTTCAGCAACAGCTTCCCGAGCTTGTTGTCCACCTTCGGAAGAATGTTCTTCTTGAAAATCTTTTCCACAATCAGCGGTACGCAGGCAATGACGCGCGGACGGATTACGGCAAACGATTCTGCAATGATTTTCGGACTCGGCATACGGGTCAGGAACCACAGGTGCGCTCCTTTGGTAATACCGTAAAGAAAATCGAACACCAGTCCGAAGATATGTCCCAGCGGGAGCATGGACACAATGCTGTCGCCCGGTTTCAGTCCCACCTTCTGGTCAATGTGCATGATGTTTGAAACGATGCTCCGGTAAGGCAGCATGACCCCTTTTGAATAACCGGTAGTACCTGAAGTATAGTTGATGACGGCCAGTTCTTCCGGGTCTTCCCGACGGTAAGATACCTGCTCGGCACGAAAGCGGCAGGGATATTTCTTCCCGAATTCCTCGTTCAGGTGCTCACGTGCGTACGTAAGCCTTTCCGAGCGAGATACCACCAAATCAAAATTCTTCAGTTCGATAATACCTTCCAGATTAGGCATGGCCACCTCATTATATTCTTCCCATACCTGATCGCCAACGAAAAGCATGCGTGCCTCCGAATGGTTGACAATATGATGTACGTTGTCGGCCTTGAATTCGTGAAGAATAGGAACTGCTACTGCGCCATAAGTAACGACGCCAAGAAAAGTGGCTGTCCAGTTGGCACTGTTGCGCCCGCACAGCGCGATTTTATCCCCTTTCTGGATTCCTGCATGTTCGAACAGGATATGCATTTTCTCTATCTTTCTAGCTACGTCTTTGTATTGCAGCGTAGCTCCTTTGTAGTCTGTCAGCGCATCACGGTCCCAGTTGGCGCGGATGCTTTCTTCAACAAGTTGTATAAAACTGTCTTGTATTTCCATCTTTAAATTGCACAATGTGTGACACAATGTGCGCAAAAATAATAAAAGTTAATAGAATTACCTCTATGAAAATCCCTTTTTTTACTAAAATCAGCTATTTATGCTATTCTTCCTGCCTTATTCATCTCCGAAAAACAGATTACCCAATGAGCGTATAGACAATGGCAGCCAACGCTGCACTTACCGGAATTGTAAGCACCCAGGCCGTCATCAAACTTCGGGTAACCCCCCAGCGAACCGCAGACAGGCGACGCGTGGCACCCACTCCGATGATAGCTCCTGATATGGTGTGAGTGGTGCTTACCGGAATTTTCAGATACTCCGTAAAATACAAGGTAAACGCGCCGGCAGTTTCGGCAATGACGCCTTCCAACGGGGTAACTCTGGTAATCCGGTTTCCCATGGTGCGCACTATTTTCCATCCTCCCGACATGGTGCCCAGTGAGATTGCAGTAAAGCAGGAAAAAGCAACCCAGTCGGGCAAGTCGGCTACGCAATTCACGCCCATGCCAATGCCTTGAGAATGAGCTGCTATCAGGGCAGCCGCAATGATGCCCATCACTTTCTGTGAATCGTTCAAGCCATGTCCGACGCTGAACAGGGCAGATGAGAGTAACTGCAGCCTTTTAAACCATTTCTCAGCTGTGTGAGGATGAGCCTTGCGGCACAGGTTGAGTACAATCAGGGTAAACACAAATGCCACAAACATGCCTATGACAGGAGCCAGAAAGATAAAAATCACGATTTTCAGGATGATTCCACCCTGAATGGCGCCCAACCCGTGAGCAGTGATGGCAGCTCCCGCAAACCCGCCGATAAGTGTGTGGGATGAGGAAGAAGGTATTCCTCTCCACCAGGTCCACAAGTTCCAGATAACGGCTGCAATTACTCCCGACAAAATGATGGGTAAAGTAATGTATTGCTCATGAACCGTTTTTGACACGGTGTTGGCAATACCAAAATCACCGATGAGGTATTTGGCGATGAAAAACGCCATAAAATTAAAACATGCAGCCCAGATTACGGCCTGGAACGGAGTCAGTACCTTGGTAGAAACAATGGTGGCTATTGCATTGGCTGCATCATGAAAACCATTGATATAGTCAAAGATCAGGGCCAGCACAATGATGGCAATAAGTAATTCCATGTGCAATAGATTTTTCAGGCGTATTTTACAATAATGTTCTTCAGGAGTTTTCCTACGTGGTCGGCAGCATCTGTCGTCCGTTCCAGTTCCTGCATGATTTCCTTCGTCTTGATTAGTTCGATGCAGTCGGTTTCTTCATTGAACAGCTGCATGATAAACAGTTCGTAGACTTCATCTGCCCGGTTCTCTATCTCATGAAGTTGCTGGCAGTATTCTTTCAGCTTGGACGGATGCTTGCTGAAAGTTTCCAGCTCGTCCATAGCCTTGCAGATGAGCGAGGCTCCCTGCTGTATGAGCACTGCCAGTTTTTGCCCGCTGGCTGAAATGGTACGGGGGTTGTAAATGGCAATTCGCTTGGATGCACTGTGAATCCGGTCAGCCACGTCATCGATGGAAGAAGCCAGGTCGTGTATGTCTTCCCGGTCAAAAGGAGTGATGAAGGTTTGACCAAGTTCCATGAAAATCCGTTGAGTCATCTGGTCGCCTTCTCTTTCGGCCTCCTTCACTTTACGGTAGTATTCCTGCCGTGTTTCCGGTGCATCATGTTCTATACTGTCAATTAATATTCTGGAAGCATTGAGCACAGTTTGCGACAATTGCTTTAATAAAGGAAAAAACTTGCTTTCTTTGGGTATAAATCGATTTAACAGAGAATTTTTCATACTGCTGTCTGTTTATTTTTTATTCGTATATATTCAATGAGGGCTGGGCAAAGTGAAACCAGTACGATACTTATCAGAAATAGTTCGAGGTTCTGCTGCACAAAAGGGATGTTCCCGAAAAAATAACCTGCCATGCAGAAAAGAGAGACCCAGAAAAGTGCCCCGGCGAGATTGTAAATCATAAATGTGTAATAGCTCATACGTCCCATTCCTGCCACAAACGGTGCAAAAGTGCGGACAACGGGAACAAAGCGGGCAATGATAATGGTTTTCCCGCCATATTTTTGAAAAAAATGATGTGTTTTCTCCAGATGGCTGTGCCTGAATATCCTTGAGTCCGGCTTGCTGAACAGTCTTTTCCCGAAAGAATGTCCCATCAGGTAATTGCAAGAATCGCCAAGCACGGCTGCTGAAAAAAGGACCAGTATCAGCAAGCTGATTTCCAACGGCATTCCCGGAAGTGATGCCACTGCACCGGAGACAAACAAAAGAGAGTCTCCGGGCAGAAACGGCAGGACTACAAGTCCGGTTTCACAGAAAATAATTAAAAACAGCAAGGCATATGTCCATCCGTGATACTCCTGCACGAGTGTAATCAGATGCTGGTCTATATGCAGGAATATATCAACAAAGAAATCCATGTGTCGTGCGCAGGGTTTTCATGAATGTGGCAGATTGTTCCCCTTTCAGGCAACAAAGTTCCATGACTGGTTCATACAAGAAAGAAGTGTAGGTCAGCACCTGGAAAGCTGTGTATTGGTTATCTTTTGAATGAACAACCAGCAAATATAACCGTGACTCTTCTGCCGGAAGAGCGGGCAGGTCACAATAGTCTGCCAGGTATTTCCTCAGGCAATGAAACTGGTCTTTTCTGAATGTCAGGCTTTTTCTGCACATCATACTACCTGTTCCTGCATAAGCCTGATAACAAGCCCGAAAACTCAGGCAATAGAATGAGATGCCTGCCAGCAAACTTCCGACCACAATTCTCAGCGCATCAATATTGGATTCCGACTTGCTTCCCGGCAGGAAAAACAGGCTGATGCCGGCAGCCAGCAAACAAATTGAAAGGCCTATGGTGAGAAAGCTGGTACGTTTCCGTATATCCTGAGTGGGATATGACTGTGACAAATTAAAGGTTTCCATAAATTTCGTTTTTGTTGTTGATAATAAATTAAGTACCCCGGCAATTTATAATCCTTGCAAAGCCTGCTTGGCCGTTGCGTTCTCAGGATCTAACTGTAGAATCTTGTTCCAGTATTCTTTAGACTTTTCATAGTCCTTTTGCAGGAAATAATAATACCCCAGGTAACTCTCACATTCGATAACAACCGATTTGGAAGCGTCCGCTTTCTTTTCCAGTAAAGTCAGAGCCGATTCATAATAAGGTTTGGCCAGTCCTTCCGTACTTTCAGGGTCGGCCATGGCATTGGTTCGTGCCCTCCAGAAGTAACCCAGATAATTGTCTGGTACACGCTGGGAAACTTCTGAAAATATCTCATCGGCTTTTTTTAGATAAGCTTCTTTTTCGGTTTCACCGACGGTACTGCTTCCGGCTGCCATGTAATATAGTCTGCCCATCAAAAACATGTCGCTTACCTCCGTCTTTCCTTTCAGTCCGTCCAGATAAACCTGATACAGGCGGATAGCCTCAGGATAATTTTGTAGTTTTTCGTGAGCGGCAGACGCTTCCTTGGCAATTTCCGGATGCTCATGTGCCGCATCTGCTTCGAGAGCTTTTTCAAACCATTGCATTGCCTCGTCATTTTTCTGACCCGCCAGCGACAGGCGTCCGCGATACAGGAAGTCCAGGTAGACATAGTCGCTTCCGTCGGGACGGTCAAAAAAAGCATCGGCAGCTTCAAGCCCCTCTTTATAGGAAGCTATCTCATACAAATCGTACATACGCAGACGTTTCAGGAGGTGATTGTCCTTGTCTGTGGCGAGTCCTTTCTCTACAGCTTCCAGTGATTGCGCATAGTCTTTATTTAAATATAGCAGCATGGCATAGCGGCCATAGTCTTGTGCATCGGGAGCGCCTTGTTGCATGAATTCATCGTAAGCAGACTTGGCCTTGCCATAATTCCCGGCTTGATAGTACGCATTGCCCAGTTCCCGGTTCACGTCTGGCAATTCGGGATGATTTGCCTTCAGTTTTGTCAGCATGTCAATAGAGAGCTGAGGGTTCACCCCGATGTAGGCACGTGCGTATTTGTAGTAGGCATCGTAGCAATTTGCATCAAACAAAATGGCTTGCTCGTAATATCCGCATGCCGTGCCCACATTCTTCTTTGACAAGGCAATGTCGCCGGCCAGCATGTATACCGGTGCTGATTTGGAATCTATTTTCATGGCACAGTCCACATAAGCTTGTGCTTCGTCCGGGCAGTTATGGGCCAGATAGGCATTGCCGACAGCGACCAGTAAGGAGATGTTTTTCTTGTTCTTTCCTTTCAGCAGTTCGCCGAACTCTTTGGCAGCTACTTCCGGTTTTTCATTGATGCCGGCTGCTATCTGTGCTATCTGCCGGCTGGATTCAGCAGTAAGTGCTTCTTGGGCAAAGCTGTATGAAGCGGAATATATCATCCCGCAGCATACAAGGCATAAAACTTTATTTTTCATCATAAATTGCTCGTTAAAATTAGAAATCATCTTTTACGTTTACAATCCGGACAGGCTGTGTGGCTGGCACCAGTCCCGACTTGAGGATAATCCGTTGGCCACGTTCTCCGGTCAGGAACGTCATCAATCCTGTAGGAAGTGCTCCTTTCGGATCGTTGACAAGGATATACACTTCATGGGTGAGCGGATAGTTTTTCAAGGCGAGATATGCCTGATAAGGTTTGAAACTGTTTTCAGAAGTGGCTTTTCGGCTTTCAGACACTGCCATCACTCTCACTTTCTGATTGAAAGAAAGCCGTGTCGTGTCCGCCTTGTTGCCTATCCAGTTGGCACCAATCACTCCAATGGCACCGGGAGTAACAGCCACATAGTCAATCACTTCTTCGTTGCTTTTCCGTGCGTTCAAAGAAGAGGAAAGCGGCTTCCCATGACAAATAGAGTCAATGACATAATGTACGGTTCCTGAGTTAGGATTATCGAACACCACTTGCAGGCGGCCCAGCTTTGAATCTGGATTTAACTCTTTCCATTCTGTGATTTCACCGGTTGCAATGCGCCGGAAATCTTCTACCGTAATCAGTGAATCTGGATTACTGCGATGGGTAATCAGTGCAACTCCGCTCAAAGCCATCCGAATGGATTCCGGAAAGAATTTACGTGTATGAAAAGAAATCAATTCTTCTTCTGTCAGCCGGCGGTTGGTGACTGCCAGTCGCACACTGTCTTTCAACAGCAGGTTGACGGCTTCCACTTCACTGCAATAAATCGGGATAATTGAAGCTTCCGGAGTCAATGCCTGATAGACTTGCAGTTCTTCCTCCATAATGGGTTTGAACGATTCGTCTACGGCAATCCGGATTGTTCCCGAATACAAAGTTTCCTCTTTATCTCCCTTTCCAGAGGAAGTGCAGGCAGAGAGTATGAGCATACACAACAGATATAGCATTAATTTCTTTTTCATACACTTTGGCAATTACTGTAATTTAAAAACGATGGGACAGGTATAGTAAACCGGCACATTACGCCCGTTCTGTTTTCCGGGAATCCACTGCGGCAGCGATTTTACCACACGTATTGCTTCTTTATCACAATAAGGGTCCAGCGAGCGGAGTACCTTGACATCTTCCACATGCCCTTGTGCATTAACGACAAAACGCAGAATGACTTTTCCTTGTATGCCGTTTTCCTGTGCCACAACGGGATATTTCAGATTTTGGGCAATGTATTTAAGAAGCTCCGCAGGACCTCCAGGAAACTGAGGCATCTGTTCCACCATCGTATAGGGTTCTTCTTTCTTGGTTTCCGGCGCTTGAGTAATGACCTCCTGCAGGTCGGCAATATCCTTACCATTCAGCTCATCATTTCCTTTTACGTCGGCAATGGATATTTGTACTTTGGTTTGTGTCAGCTCTTCCTGGCTTTTGAGTTCATCATCTTCGTGCACTTCTTCATCTTTCTTGATGACCGGTGCCGTGAACTTGATGGTACTCTTGAGAGCCGGAGGGGGAGGTGCGATAGGCTCCACCTTCTTTATAGCTTCTTCTTTTATTTCCGGTTCTTCCAATGCGGAAAGTTGGGTCACTTCTACCATCTCTTCTTTCTGCTCCGGCATAGCCATTTTTATAAGACGGGGCAGGGTAAATCCGGCAAATGCCACAACTGTAACGATAACCAAAGAGGCTGTCTGTCGCCTTCCCAGATCACGGCGCATTTTGTAGGCACCGTAACTTTTATTTCTATCTTTGAAAATGAGTTCGCACCATTCCAAAGAAGTTAAATCAACCTTTGACATTTTTTCCTTTTTTAAAGTTATACATTCTTGTCTGTCACATTTTGACTTAACCCGCCTTGAGAAATGTAGTTGTCTATCAGGAAACGGTCTCCGTCTGTAATGTCAACAATCACATATTTCCCTATACTGCAAATCTGCATTTCATCCAGTGCGTCTATCAGGTTTTTATAAGTCGACTTGTCAGTGGCCTTGATGATGACGGTAGGAGTGTCTTTCCCCGATTTCACGCTGGCAATTTCCTTCTTACATTCCTCTTCGGTGATTTCAAGTCTTGCTTTCTTATCCTTAAGTTCACGCACTTTCTTGACTGCTTCGTAGTTTTTACTAAGCAATAATTTACGTAATCCGCCGGCATCGTAAGTAGTTTCCTTTAGCGAAGCATAGTTCTTGTAGTCCGGTTCACCTTCATAATAATAAAGCTTTCCGTCCTCGGCCAGTAATAAAGTCAGTGCCTGGGAGGCCTTGACTTTATTTTGCTGCTCTTCGGTGATGTTTTTGTCATTGGAAGGCATACTGATTTCCATCGTCTGCGGTTTGCTTAGTGAAGTACACAGCATGAAGAAAGTTATCAGCAGCATATTCATGTCGACCATGGGGGTGAAATCTACACGAATATTCATTTTTTTCTGTTTGTTGCCTTTCTTTTCCTTATTGTTGTTTTCTTGAATTTCAGCCATATTCTTTCTGTTTTTTATTCTTCAGGGCCAGACTTTAAAGAAGTAATCAGATTGTATCTGTTCTCCTTAAGATCCTGAAGAGAGTTCATCACTTTTTTTATGACCGCGTATGGAGTTTGCTGGTCGGCCTTGATGGCAATGCGCAAGTCATGATTCGTAGCACGCGCATTGCGTACCCAGGCCTTAAACTGGTTGTCAATACTGTCACAAGGGATTCCCTGGTTCTTTAAAGTGCGGTCCTGCTGCTCTGTGCTAAGGGCAAGGAAAGATTTCATGTTCTTCATCGGCACTCCGAAGGTTTGAAACAATGAAAATTTCTTTATTTCTTGCGGAGTAAACGTAAGTCCATATTCCTTTCCCATAGCTTCTAGTGTAGCTGCCATGTCAGTTTGCTTGTCAAGACTCATAAAGATTCTGCCCTCGGGGTCCACCAGAATGGACATGATATTCGTTTCGGGTATCTTTATCTCTGAGATTGATGCAGGAGTGACAACCTGCACAGGCTCTTTTTTTACAAAACTGGCTGTCAGCATGAAAAAAGTAAGCAGTAGCACGGTTACATCGCTCATGGCTGTCATGTCGATGAACATACTTTTCTTCTGGATTTTAGCTCTACTCATAGTCGGAATTTTTTAAATGAAACCTCTGTTTCTGTCTGCACGAGGAAGACCTCAGGTGAACAGAATTAATGAGTAGCGGCAAAAGTCTGCACAATGGAGAAACCTACTTCGTCAAGACTATACGTCAGCTTGTCTATCTTGTTGGTGTAATAGTTATAGGAAATAACGGCTAATGCACCAGTCAAGATACCAAATGCCGTATTAATCAAGGCTTCAGAAATACCAGTAGATAACGCTACAGAGTCTGTTCCTCCTCCGGCAGAAAGTGCGGCAAATGAGCGGATCATACCAATTACGGTACCCAACAATCCCATCAAGGTTCCTAAAGTAGTGATAGTGGCAATGATAGGTAAGTTCTGCTGCATCATGGGAAGTTCAAGTGCGGTAGCTTCTTCCAGCTCTTTTTGTATAGCAAGGATTTTTTGTTCCTTGGTCAGTTCATTGCTCTGCTCCATTTCGCGGTATTTACGAAGAGTAGAACTTACTACATTTGCTACTGAACCACGCTGTTTGTCACATAATTCCTGCGCTTTTTCCATGTCTCCCTTGTTCAAGGCATCTTTAATCTGTTCTACAAATTTGGACAGTTTACTTCTTCCAAAAGATGCACGAAGGGTAAAATAGCGTTCTACACTTAACGTAAGTACTGTAAGCAAGAGTGTCTGAATAATAGGTACAATGATTCCCCCTTTGTAAATAGTACCTAACATGTTACCTGGAAGCGGATGATTATTAGGGTCATTGTTCATGAAATTCGCCGGGTTTCCAAATACAAAATGATAGATACCTATAGCTACAATAAAACATACGATGATAACTAAACCAG
>NZ_DBEXBB010000024.1:0-19364 GCF_048170425.1 Phocaeicola sp. | reverse complement strand
AGAATTATGTTTTTAGATTATTATAATCTCAGCCCGCTGCTCATGCAGATTCATGCATTCCTTTGCAGTGTAATGCCTGAATGGCTGGCACTTACATTGGAAGGACTCGTTGTGGGAGTATTTATCCTCGTCATGTACGCGGTACTGGCCATCATTCTTATCTACATGGAACGTAAAGTCTGTGCGGCTTTCCAGTGCCGTATCGGCCCGAACCGTGTAGGAGGAAAAGGAGGTTTGTTGCAAGTACCTGCCGACGTATTGAAAATCCTTACCAAGGAAATCATCAGCCTGAAGCATTCCGACCATTTTCTTTATGCTTTGGCTCCGTTCCTGGTTATTCTTGCTTCCATTCTGACATTCTCTTGTCTTCCATGGAATAAAGGTGGAGAAATCCTTCACATGAACATCGGTATCTTCTTTGTGCTGGCAGCTTCTTCCATCGGTGTATTGGGTATTTTGCTGGCCGGATGGAGTAGTAACAGTAAATATACATTGATTGGTGCCGTACGAAGTGGAGCCATGATTATCAGTTACGAGCTTTCTATTGGCCTCAGCGTACTGACCATGGTCGTAATGAGTGGCGCCATGGACATTCAGACCATCGTAGAAGGTCAGGCCAACGGATGGAACATTTTCAAAGGACACATTCCTGCCATCATGGCTTTCATCATCTACCTGATTGCCGGAAACGCGGAAGCTAACCGCGGTCCATTCGACTTGGCAGAAGCTGAACAGGAGTTGACTGCCGGATACCACACGGAATATTCAGGTATGCATTTCGGATTCTTCTATCTGGCCGAATACTTGAACCTGTTCATTACTGCCGGTATCGCCACCACGTTGTTCTTGGGAGGCTGGATGCCCTTGCACATTGCCGGACTCGACGGACTGAATAGGGTGATGGACTACATCCCCGGATTTGTATGGTTCATTGGAAAGACCTTCTTCATCGTCTTCCTGCTCATGTGGATTCGCTGGACCTTCCCCCGTTTGCGTATCGATCAGGTACTGACACTGGAATGGAAATACCTGATGCCGCTCTCGCTGGTCGTATTGTTATTAATGACCGTATGCAAAGTATTTGGTCTGACATTTTGATTAAAAATTTTTGACTATGAATGGATTTAAAGAATATTTAAAAGGATATGTCGGTGGAGTCAAGAGTCTGCTGGTAGGTATGCGCACTTCCATGAAGGTGTTCTGCCAGAAGAAAATTACCGAACAGTATCCTGAAAACCGCCATACTACACTTCACATTCCGGAACGTCACCGGGCCATGCTGGTGATGCCGGTAGATGAAGAAGGAAATCACCATTGCATTGCCTGCGGACTTTGCCAGATGAGCTGCCCGAACGGCACCATCCGGCTGACCACGGAGATGCGTGAGACGGAAGACGGTAAAAAGAAAAAATTCCTGGTGAAATACGAGTACAATTTAGGCTCTTGCATGTTCTGCATGCTGTGCGTCAATGCCTGCCCTCACAATGCCATTCAGTTTACGAATGACTTTGAGAATGCGGTATTTCAGAAAGAAAAACTCGTCATGACACTGAACAAGAAATAAATAAAACGAAACGGATATGAATATATCACTTCAAGAAATCGTATTTTATATCGTAGGAGCCTGTATCATTGCTTGTTCCATTTTAGCTGTCACTACAGGAAAAATCCTGCGTGCCGCTACTTATCTGCTGTTCGTTCTTTTAGGTACGGGAGCCATCTACGGAATCCTGGGCTATACCTTCCTGAGCGCCGTACAGCTGATGGTTTACGCCGGAGGTATCGTGGTGCTGTATGTATTCTCCATCCTGCTGACCCAGTCGGACAAGAATATGAAGTACAAGATAAACCGCGCCAAGCTCATCAGTGTATTGCTGACCATTGTTATCGGTGCAGCTCTCGTGCTTTTCTTAGTTATGACCAACGGATTTGCCCTGAACCTGATTCCACAGGGAGTCGAACTTCCGGTAGAAAACATCGGACATGCCTTGATTGGTACAGGGAAATACCAGTTTGTATTACCATTTGAGGTAGTCAGTGTATTGCTCTTAGCTTGTATGATTGGTGCGATACTGATTGCACGTAAACAAAAATAACACAGTAAGATTATGGAAATAGAAATTCATGTAGTTCACTACCTCGTCATCAGTACCGTCATGTTGTTTTGCGGCATCTACGGATTCTTTACCCGCAAAAACTTGCTGGCTTTGCTGATTTCGGTAGAATTGATGCTTAATGCAACCAACATCAATTTCGCGGTATTCAACCGTTATCTTTTCCCCGGACAACTGGAAGGCCATTTCTTCAGCCTGTTCGGCATAGCCATTGCCGCAGCTGAAACGGCTGTAGCCATTGCCATCATTATTAATGTGTATCGCAACCTGAAACAGGTGCTTACCGATGATATTACTGACTTGAAAGGATAACTTTCTCACATTTTATTCAATTGCTTATGGATTATACAATTCTGATACTTGCCCTCCCGGTGCTGAGCTTCCTGGTTCTGGCACTGGCCGGCATGAAAATGCCTCATCGCGTAGCAGGCACAATCGGTACCCTGTCGTTAGGAGCGGTAGCCGTGCTGAGCTATCTGACGGCATTCAATTATTTCTCTGCCCCACGCACTGCCGAAGGCCTCTATCCTACGCTGACTCCGTGGAACATTGAATGGCTGCCGTTCACTTCCTCCCTTCACATCGACATGGGCATTTTGCTCGATCCGATTTCCGTCATGATGCTGGTGGTTATTTCCACGGTGTCACTGATGGTACATATCTATTCGTTCGGCTACATGAAAGGTGAAGTCGGCTTCCAGCGATACTACGCTTTTCTGTCGCTGTTTACCTTCTCTATGTTAGGCCTGGTGGTAGCTACCAACATTTTCCAGATGTATGTGTTCTGGGAACTGGTAGGTGTGTCTTCTTATCTGCTTATTGGTTTCTACTACACCAAACCGGAAGCAATCGCTGCCAGCAAGAAGGCCTTTATCGTCACCCGTTTTGCTGACTTGGGCTTCCTGATTGGTATCCTTATCTACGGATACTACATGCAGACTTTCACCTTCAACCCTGGAACCGAACGCCTGATGCAGGCCGGAATGGTACTTCCTTGGGCATTGGGACTGATGTTCATCGGTGGTGCCGGAAAGAGTGCCATGTTCCCGCTGCACATCTGGTTGCCGGATGCCATGGAAGGTCCGACACCGGTATCCGCCCTGATTCATGCCGCCACGATGGTAGTAGCCGGAGTGTATCTGGTGGCCCGTATGTTCCCCTTGTTCATCGGCTTTGCACCGCACACACTCCACCTGGTAGCCTGGGTAGGTGCTTTCACCGCATTCTATGCCGCCAGCGTAGCCTGTACACAGAGTGACATCAAACGTGTGCTGGCCTTCTCTACCATCTCACAGATTGGTTTCATGATGGTGGCACTGGGTGTCTGCACGGCAGCCAACCCGCACGAAGGCGGACTGGGTTACATGGCCGGTATGTTCCACCTGTTCACACACGCCATGTTCAAAGCCCTGCTCTTCTTAGGAGCCGGATGCATCATACACGCCGTACACAGCAACGAGATGGAAACCATGGGCGGTCTGCGCAAATACATGCCGATTACCCACATCACCTTCCTGATTGCCTGTCTGGCCATCGCAGGTATCCCTCCGTTCTCCGGATTCTTCTCAAAAGACGAAATCCTGACCGCCTGCTTCCAGTACAGCCCCGTGATGGGATGGATTATGGCCCTCATTGCCGGAATGACCGCTTTCTATATGTTCCGCTTGTACTACTGCATCTTCTGGGGAAAGGAAAACAAGGAACTGCATGCACACCACGTGCCGCATGAAAGTCCGCTGACCATGACCTTCCCGCTGATGTTCCTGGCGCTGGTCACCATCGTAGCCGGTTTTATTCCTTTCGGACATTTCGTTTCAGCCAACGGTGAATCCTACGACATCCACCTCGACTGGACAGTAGCCGGTACGAGCATCGTCATTGCCGTCATCGCCATTGCCCTGGCTACCTGGATGTACGCCCGCGAACAGCAGCCTGTGGCCGACATGCTCGCCACACGCTTCAGCACCCTGCACCGTGCAGCCTACAAGCGTTTCTACATGGACGAAATCTGGTTGTTCGTGACCAAGAAAATTATCTTCCGCTGCATCTCTACTCCATTGGCATGGTTTGACCGCCACGTCATCGACCAGTTCATGAATTTCATGGCCTGGGGTACCAACGCAGCCGGAGAAACCGTACAGCCCATGCAAAGTGGAAAGGTACAAACCTACACGCATTATTTCCTGGCAGGTATCATTGTCCTGACAATTATCCTGCTGTTGAACTAAAAAAGAAGAACCTATACGCTTATGAATATATTAAGTCTTTTCGTACTGATACCTCTGCTGATGCTGCTGGGACTATGGATTGCCCGTGGCGTCAATCAGGTCAGAGGAGTGATGGTGGCCGGTTCCACTCTGTTGCTGGCGCTTGCGGCTTACCTCACGGTGTCTTACATCGGACAGCGCCATGCGGGAGCTACGGCTGAAATGCTTTTCACAGACAGCATCGTATGGTATGCCCCGCTTCACATCTGCTACTCGGTAGGAGTAGACGGTATCTCCGTAGTGATGCTGCTGCTGAGTGCCATCATCGTATTTACCGGCACATTCGCTTCCTGGAAGCTGCAACCGCTCACCAAGGAATATTTCCTGTGGTTCACCCTGCTGAGCACCGGAGTATTCGGATTCTTTATCTCAACCGACCTGTTCACCATGTTCATGTTCTATGAAGTGGCCCTGATTCCGATGTACCTGCTGATTGGTGTATGGGGAAGCGGCCGCAAGGAATACGCTGCCATGAAGCTGACCCTGATGCTGATGGGCGGTTCCGCCTTCCTGCTGATTGGTATCTTAGGCATCTACTACGGAGCCGGTGCCGAGACCATGAATATTCTGGAAATCGTAAAACACCAGATACCGACCGAAATGCAACGTATCTTCTTCCCGATGGTCTTCTTAGGATTCGGTGTGCTGGGTGCCTTGTTCCCTTTCCACACATGGAGCCCCGACGGTCATGCTTCTGCCCCGACAGCCGTAAGTATGCTGCACGCCGGTGTGTTGATGAAATTAGGAGGTTACGGATGTTTCCGTATTGCCATGTACCTGATGCCGACCGGTGCCGCTATCTGGGGTGATTTCTTCCTGGTACTGACCACCATTTCTGTAGTGTACGGAGCGTTCAGCGCCGTAGTACAGACCGACTTGAAATACATCAACGCCTACTCTTCTGTAAGCCACTGCGGACTGGTATTGTTCGCTCTGCTGATGATGACGCGTGTAAGTGCTACCGGTGCCATCCTGCAGATGTTGAGTCACGGCTTAATGACCGCCTTGTTCTTTGCCCTTATCGGTATGATTTACGGTCGTACACACACCCGTGACATCCGCCAGCTGAGCGGACTGATGAAAATCATGCCTTTCCTGGCCGTAGGTTATGTCATTGCCGGTCTGGCCAACCTGGGTCTGCCTGGTCTGAGCGGTTTCGTGGCTGAAATGACCGTATTCGTCGGTTCCTTCCAGCATCCGGACCTGTTCCACCGCACCTGCACCGTCATCGCCACGATGAGTATTGTCATCACGGCCGTGTACATCCTGCGCGTGGTAGGAAAAATCCTGTACGGCACCTGCCGGAATCCGGAACACCTGAAACTGACTGACGCTACCTGGGACGAACGCTTTGCCGTGATCTGCCTGATTATAGCCGTAGCCGGACTGGGACTTGCTCCCGCCTGGGTCAGCCATGTCATCAGTTCAAGCGTAGAACCCATTATCAGCCAACTTATCCGATAACCCCCAATAAACTAAAAGAAACTATATGAGCGAATTATTAACCATGCAGGCTGAAATAAGCCTGGTCGCCATTATCCTCTTCATGCTGCTGGCAGACCTGATACTGAAAACGCCCAGTCACAAGCCGCTTCAGACGCTGGCCTGCACGCTGATGGCCGTACAACTGGCCCTGCACATTGTACCCGCCGGCGGAGAAGCCTTTGGAGGAATGTATCATGCCAGCCCGATGGCATCCGTTGTAAAAACCATACTGACTGCCGGCACGCTGCTCGTATTCCTGCAGTCGGGCCAGTGGCTCTCACGCGAAGACACCCGTCACAAGGCCGGAGAATTCTATATGCTCACCCTGAGCACGCTGCTGGGCATGTATTTCATGGTCAGCGCAGGCAGCTTCATCCTGTTCTACGTGGGCCTGGAACTGGCCAGCATCCCGATGGCCTGTCTGGTGGCTTTCGACAAATACCGCCATCATAGTGCGGAAGCGGGAGCCAAATTTATCCTGAACTCCATGTTCTCTTCTGCCCTGATGCTTTATGGTATCTCCATGGTATACGGTACAACCGGTACCACTTACTTTGCCGATATCACCACAGCCCTGACCGGAACCCCGCTTCAGGTAATGGCAATGGTATTCTTCTTTGCCGGACTGGGCTTCAAGCTGAGTCTCGTACCCTTCCACATGTGGACACCCGATACCTATCAGGGAGCTCCGACCAATGTATCGGCTTACCTGTCGGTCATCTCCAAAGGTGCAGCTGCTTTTGCTTTGATGAGCATCCTGATAAAAGTATTCGGACAGATGGTAGCCGACTGGAGCCTGTTACTGAGTATAGTCATCGTGGTAACCATTACCATAGCCAACATATTCGCCATCTTGCAGGAAGACCTGAAACGCTTCATGGCTTACAGTAGTATCTCGCAAGCGGGCTATATCATGCTGGCTGTATTAGGAGGAAATGAACAGGGAATGGCCTCGCTGGTGTACTACATCGTAGTCTATATTGTAGCCAACCTGGCCGTGTTCGGTGTCATCAGTACGGTGGAGCAGCACACAGGAGGAATGGTGGACAGAAATACTTACAACGGATTATACAAAACTAACCCGCGACTGAGCTTTATTATGACACTGGCCTTGTTCTCACTGGCCGGTATCCCTCCGTTTGCCGGATTCTTCTCTAAATTCTTTGTATTTGCCTCTGCTTTCCACAGCGGCCACTGGCTGGTAGTGTTCCTGGCATTGGTAAACACCATCATTTCACTCTACTATTACCTGCTGATTGTGAAAGCCATGTACATCACTCCAAACGATGCACCTGTAGCTACCTTCCGCACACCAGCTTTGGCCCGTACAGGTCTGTTTATCTGCCTTATCGGAGTCATTGTATTAGGTATCTGCAGTGGAGTGTATGAACTGCTTAACCACGTAGCTGGACTGGGATTCTAATTCAGACAATTCCATACACAAAAAAGGCCGTTCCTGTTCGGGGACGGCTTTTTTGTTCACTTTTTCTCTCAAAAAATCGCTTCGACGTTCAAGATAAAACTCCTTTACGTTTCAACTAAAACACAAAAGCGTTTCAAATAAAATGTCAAAGAGTTTTCATTCAAACGCAAAGGCGTTTTCGGGCAGCCTGAAAATAGCTTCAAAAAACGCTAAAAACAAAGTCATTTACATGTCTGAGAGTGAGTTTTCTTCCGCACAACGATAATGTAAAGGAGAAAGACCTGTTTCCTTCTTAAAGAATGTGCCAAATGCGGAGGCATTGGGAAAATGAAATTCATTCGAAATTTCCTGAATAGTCTTGTTGGAGTTCTTCAACAGCAACATACTCCGACGGATAATGGCACGGAACACCAGTTCCTGCACTGTATATCCGCATACAGACTTTGACAGCGCAGACAAATATTTAGGAGACAGACAAAGTTTGTCAGCATAAAAGGCAACTCCCCTCTCTTGCTTGTAATATCGCTCCACCAACCGGATGAGCTGGATAAATGTATCAATCTTATGCCCAGCCACTTGATTTTCTTCCATTAACCGACGACTATAAATGGAGCAAAGTCTATAGGTCAAAGCCAGCAGCAGTAACTTCCGTTCATGGCTATCAAACGGATTGTTTGTTGTATGCCGATACCTGCTTATCAGAGAAATATAGCGGGATATATCTTCTTCCTCACCCGTAGACCATACGTAACAAGGCTGCGGAGTTAATGTGGCATAAAGGTGCATGGCCATCACCGAACTTCCTAATAAATCCCGGATAGGGTCAATACGGTAAAATAAAATATCTATACGCAAATCGGCTGTGCATAAGCCTGCACAGAAAATGGTA
Source organism: Phocaeicola sp. (assembly GCF_048170425.1). Taxonomy (GTDB): domain Bacteria; phylum Bacteroidota; class Bacteroidia; order Bacteroidales; family Bacteroidaceae; genus Phocaeicola. The sequence continues at coordinate 11,186 of NZ_DBEXBB010000024.1, read as the reverse complement.
GCCTCATACAGAAAAATCGTTTCCCCTGCTTTTGCTACAAAAGGCTTCTGGTTTAAAGTAAACTGAAATTCTCCCTGTTTACAGACTATCAAACCAAGGTATTCCAACTGGAAGTTTTTTTGCAATACAGCCGGGAAAGCGTCCACACTTCCTTCCGAACAGCAAATATCCCTTCGCTCTACCAGCATCTGATTCAGACGCTTCAAACGCTCTGTTTGTGAAATCATGACCACAAATTAAAGTTGTTTCTTTTGCATACTGCGCTAAGATATACAAAAAAAACGTCACGGCAGGTACTTACACGTGATTATTCCCCGCTGAAAATATAGATTAAGAAACGAAAAGTCCCGCCGTGACGTAACAACTTCTTTTTTTAAGATACTGTAGCAGCAAACGGCTCCAGTTTTCTTTTCTTCCACGGAAACAGCAAGAAAAAGACCGCACATGCCATACATCCGTAGAAAGTCCAGCCCGACATTTCCTTAACGGCCGACAAAGTAGCCTGTACCTGCACGCTTCCCTTTGCCGACATGGCAGCCATCTGTTCGGCTTCCTGTTCACTCTTCCCCTGATATTGCATCCCCTTTACAGTCTGCGAATAAGAAGCCGCGACTTCGGGATTCAACAAGTCACGGTCTTGTGCAAAACGAGTGACATAATGTTGCTGACGATGCTGCATCACGTTGGTATAAAGTGCCGTACCGATACCGGGGCCCATGACCATGCGGACGGTCAGCATAATGCAAATCCAGGTAGACAAATATTTATACGGCATACGCTGGTTGGCATGTACAGCCGTCAGTGAATACAAAAGCATCATTCCTGTAGCACGGATAATGACCGGATACTTCATCCGCTCATACAAGCCGGAAGTCTGCACCTCAAAATACATGAATAAAGCCGAAAGACCTATCAACACAAAACCAAGAGAAAAAAGATACTTCAGATGCACTCCCCTGCTGCCCAACATGACGGCAATGATGCAACCTATAAAATATCCCAACATGGTCCAGTTGCCCAAGGAAGCATTCTGCCAGTTGTCTATCTTCATGCCTACTCCCGTAAACACGTTTACGAACATGGCACTGGAATTGAATATCATCAGCAGCAGGAAGAGCAGAATTCCCATCCGAATGGAGCTCAACTTGAAAATGTCCATCAGGAAATAGGGAGAATACTGTCTTTTCTCCATATAAATAAACATGGCTGTAAAACATACGGCACTCACCGTAGCCCAGCAGATAGAAGGGGCATCATACCAATCGAGTACTTTCCCATACACCAGTACATACACTACCGAAGCGCACATCAGACAAAATATCACTACACTGCCGAACTTACGGAAGGTAATGGGAAAACGACGGGTGGAATACTTATGATAAGGCATGGTAACAAATACCACCAAAATAGAAAGCAGCAAAGCTCCCATCATGAAATAATACACATACTGCCATTCATATTCGTAGGCCAGCCATGCGGTAAGTGAAGTACCCAACTGCCCCAGAATCATGAAAAACAAATAGATAGTAGGCATACTGGTACTCTTCTCACGGTCCAGCTTGTCCCAGCCTTCTTCGTCTACCGGATCATTCCCAGGCGTAATGTTACGGGTAGCCTCCATCCCAAACGCATACTTAATCAGCGTAAAGAGATTGACCATCATCAGCACCATTCGTAAAAAACCCATCACCACACTACACACGGCCAACAGGTAAATACTGTCGGTCTTGGCACAAATGTAACTCAGGATATAAAGCAAAGAGAAACCTACGATGCACATCATCTTCTCCCGACGCAGGCAAACCAGTCCGTAAAAGAACGGAGAAAAAGCTGCCATACCCACAGAAGTAAGAAAGCTGACGAACTGAATATGTTCCGACTGGATGCCCAGCCCGCTCAGCATCTCTCCACTGTTAGCCGTATACACCCCACTGGCCGTCAGTATAGGCACGAACAGCAGTATCAGAATCAGTATACCCAACGGCTTGGGTACCCAGTTATAAAACGGATAATTTTTAGGAAGTGAAGGCATAATTCTACTTTTTAGGAAAAACTTGCAAAAAATCGGTTTACAATTTGGCTTTCACCACTACCATCATACCGGCAGCCAGACGGTCATTATCCTCTTTGGACAAGTCGGTGAATTCAATACGTACCGGAATACGCTGTTGAATCTTGACAAAGTTTCCAGCTGAATTGTCGGTAGGTACCAGAGAATATTTAGAACCTGTAGCTCCGGATATGGCCGTAATCCTTCCGGTAAACTCGCGGTCACTGATAGCGTCGATAGAAATGCGTACTTCCTGCCCTACCTTCAGATTCTCCACCTGCGTTTCCTTGTAATTGGCAATCACCCATTTCTGGGTATCCGGAAGGATATAAGTCACCGTCTGTCCGGCAGTAATATACTGCCCTTCCTCCAAGGTTCTCCGCCCTAATTTTCCGTCACAAGGAGCCACTACCACGGTATAAGAGAGATTCAGACGTGCCATCTCTAATGCAGCCGTTGCACGCTGTATGGCAGCCTCCGTGCTTTCTCTGCGATTGGAAACCTCTTTCACTCCTGACATGGCAGCCCGCTGCTGACGCTTGGTTGCTTCCAGTTTCTTACGGGTAGCCGCATATTCCGTTTCAATCTGTTCCAGCTGAATAGGAGTAGCTGCGTTCCGCTTTACCAGATTCTCATAACGCTGACGGTCTTTCTCCAGTTTGGCCAGACGAATTTCAATCTCGGCAATCGAAGCTTCATAAACCGAAGCAGAGTTCTGCGTGGTCTGCAAAGTAGCATCTATCACAGTAGCACCCGCCAAGGCATCCTTTAAGGCAGCCTCAGCTTCCATCACACGAATACGGTATTCACGGTCATCCAGTACCAACAGGGTATCTCCCTTACGCACATCCTGGTGTTCCGTAAAATAGATTTTTTTGATATAACCCGAAGCTCTCAGATTGACCGGAGAATTATACTGCTCAATTTGTGCATCGTTACTTGTTTCGGTATGTTTGTAATCTAAAAACAGACAAGCTACTTCTACGATTCCCCATGCAAGAATAGCGATGCCTAAAAGACTGGCCAAAATCTGACGACGACGTTGTTTCTTTAACTTTAAAGCCTTTTCCTGAAGTGTATGATTAGTATACTGAGTTTCCATATTATCTGAATTTTAAATGATTTAATGAATTTAATTTCCTTGTAACAAGCGATCAATCTGCCCTGTAAGCTTCAGTAAAGCAAGATTAGCCACCTGATAGTTGTAGTGTGCACTGAGATAATTATTCTGCGCCTCACTCATGCGCATTTCATCCTGCAATACCTCGGTCATGGAAGCGATTCCCTCCCGATAGCGGTCAGTTGTGACCTGATACACATCTTCTGCCAGCAAATAATTGTCTTTCTGCTTTTTAAAATTGCGCTGGTTATTCATCAGCTCGTTTGTGGCATTCAGATACTGCGTCTGCATGTTCTTGAGCGTATTCTCATAATTCAGTTTTGCATTTTCCTGGTCAATCTGAGCTTTCCGGATACGTGCCCGCTTGTCAAAACCGTCGAATATCGGGACACGAAGTGTAATCCCCAATCCGGTAGAAGGATACCAATGATTGGATGGTCCGGAATGAAACCAGTGGCGGGCCTTATCCGTATATGCTGAATACATCCAGTTTCCGGTCAGTGTCAGCGAAGGAAGGTATCCCTGACGAATCAAATCCTTTTGCTGCCCGGCCAGCTTCTCCTGTGATTGCAAGAGTTGCAATTCATACAAATCGCTGCGAAGACCGGTCAGCGAAGCCGACTGCATCCTTTCTGTATCTACAGGAGTCAGTGTAATTTCTTCTTCCGCAGGATAGTCCATCACATATTTCAAAAGATTCAACTGCTGCACCAACATGGACTTTGCATTGTCATACTGCACCTGCTGGTTTTCCAAGTTAATATTGACACGCTTTACATCCACCTCCATGGCCATCCCATTGTCAAAGAATGCCAAAGTGATGTCGCGCAGTTCCCGCAACCGCACCATGTTCTCTTGAATGAGTGTCAGCTGCTCCATGGTATTCTGCCCCAGATAATACATCTTGCTGATTTGCATCATCAGGTCCTCACGTGCCTTTTCATACGACAGACGGTTCAATTCATTCAGGGTGCGGGCAATATCTACTGCCGTATACACCGTCTGATTATAAAGCGGCATCTGCAACTGCAACCCTGCCGATGCATTATACTGCAAAGTTTTAGTTACATTGTACAGATTCCCATAGGCCGACCCATCGGTGACAGATACCGGTGGATTAAAATTGTCATTGAACCCCGCCACCGCACTGATTTGCGGCCACAGTTTTGCACGATTCTCGCTAAGAAGATGTTTGGCTTTCCGCATCTCATTGCGGCTTCCTTCGAGCGAGAGATTATTTTCAATGCCTAATTTCAGGCATTCCTCTAATGTCAGCATCTTCTGTGCCCCGACAGGCATCCACGCCAACCACAGTGTAAAAATAACTACTAATTGCTTCATTTTTCTCGTTTCTTAATCTGAAGCAAAGGTAGTATGTCAAGCACTTACACGATTATTCATAAAAGAGGAGGAGCTGTTCAGATTTTCCTTTTTGAGACTTTCAGATAGATAAAAACCAGGTTTGTTGCAAAAAATGAAATCTAGAATAAGTGCATACAAATAAAAAAATCCGGATTACTCGTTTTCGAGAACCCGGATTACACATTGTATTATTCGTAGAATTTCTATCATTTAAACATCTTCTCCAAATCATCTTCTTTCAATACGGCCAATACAGTCTTTCCATCTGGCGTATAGTTTGGAGTAGATACGGCAAACAAATCATCGACCAGACGATTCATTTCCTCATCGGTCAGTACCTGTCCCGGTACAATGGCTGCTGCTTTTGCCAATGAAAGTGCAAGCATACTTTGTACTTCTTCCTTCACTTTACAACCTTTTTCAATCGCCGTCTGTACCATATCTGTAACCAGCTTTTCCGGATTCAGCCCTTCAATTCCGGCTGGAATACCGTTAATAGAATAGGTTCCTCCTCCCAGACTGCTAAGGTCAAATCCCAAGGCATTCAAATCGTCCATGAACTCCTCCAGTACAGGTACCTCAGAAGGAGAGAAATGCACCATATCCGGGAAAAGCATTCGCTGGGAAGCATTCTTTCTATTTTCTATCTGCGCCATATAGCGGTCGAAGAGAATACGGATGTGGGCACGCTGCTGATTAATAATCATCAACCCAGACTTTACAGAAGTCAAGATATAGCTGCCTTTATACTGATAATGGTGCATGGAATTTTCCTGAGACTGCTTTTCACCTTCTTCACCAGAGAAAGATGGAGTAACAGCATCTTCTTGAGAAGCCTGTCCCCATTCTGTTGATTCTAGGAAAAACGGTCGTACTTCTTCTTCCGGTTGAATATCCGAATCCGACGAAGTACGTTCCAGCCCTTCAAACAAAGGTTCCCATTCTACCCGATTTTTGTGACTGCCAAACGAAGGAGTATAATTTCCGCTTCTGCCAAAATCCGGCATTCCACCTTTATTCATGGAAGAACGTACAGAGGTGCCTGTAGACGCACCCCATTCTCTTACATCCTGTCCGAAGCTCTCCCTCTCCGTTTCTTTATTGGTTGCCGATGCAGAAGAGTAAGCAGAAGGAGGCACAGCTGTAGTATTAAAGGGATTATAAGAAGGATCAAAGCTGGTTTGAGGAGGTGCCACCGTGTAAGGAGAATTCTCAAAGGCAGGAATATCGGGCATACCTTCTGTATCAAAATCAATCGAAGGTACAGCATTGAAACGTCCTAACGTCTCTTTGACTGCTGCCGAAAGAATCTGCCATACGGCTTGTTCATTCTCAAACTTTATTTCTGTCTTTGTAGGGTGTATATTGACATCTATATCGGAAGGTTCCACTTCGAAATAAATGAAATAAGAGACTTGTTCACCCACTGGAATCAGGTTGTCGTACGCACTGGACACGGCCTTATGGAAATAGGGATGGCGCATATAACGACCATTCACAAAGAAGAACTGGCGCGCTCCTTTCTTACGGGCCGATTCAGGACGACCGATATATCCATGTATTTTCACCATGGTCGTATCAATGTCCAATGAAAGCAGCTCCTGGTTCAGTTTCTTGCCAAACACTCCCATAATACGCTGCCGTAAAGGAAGGGCTGGCAGGTTCAGCATCTCTGTACCATTATGGCTCAGCACAAAAGATATATCGGGATTGACCAGCGCAATGCGTTCGAATTCAGCTACAATGTTACTTAACTCCGTCTGATTGGATTTCAGGAACTTCCGACGGGCAGGTACATTGAAGAACAGATTTTTCACAGAGAAGTCACTGCCTCGCTGGCAGGCCACTGCCTCCTGCTTTTCTACCTGGGAACCGGAAATCTGAATGAAAGTACCTAATCCGTCGTCACTGGAACAAGTTTTCAGCTCCACCTGTGCTACGGCAGCGATGGAAGCCAAAGCCTCTCCACGAAAGCCCATGGTATGAAGGGCAAACAAATCGGCTGCCTCCCGAATCTTGGAAGTGGCATGACGTTCAAAAGCCATACGGGCATCCGTTTCCGACATACCTCGTCCGTCGTCAATGACACGTATACATGTTTTTCCGGCATCCGTCACCAGCACTTCTATATTTTTTGCTCCGGCATCTACAGCATTCTCTACCAGCTCCTTTATCACAGAAGCCGGACGCTGTATGACTTCTCCTGCCGCAATCTGATTGGCTACAGAATCCGGCAACAAACGGATTACATCTCCCGATGTCATAGTGTAAATTCTCCTGTAATCAGATAATGTAAAATATATAGCAATACCACAATAGCCACAAACATGGCTCCGTAACTCAGAGGTTTACGTCCGCTTTCCTTGCGGCGCTTCAGATAGGTAGTACCTTCTACAAACTTACCACGAATGTCTTCCGGATTAAACTCTTTAGGAGGAAGCATTCCCAGTTCACGTTTGGCTGTCTCTTCTATTTTCTGCAGTTTTTCCTTGCGTTCATCCACATAAATGTATTCATGACGGAATCCGCGAGGCTTTCTCATTGTAAACATTCCCATATATTATTCCTCCTTCTTATTTTCAAACAATCGGGCATTCGGCAAAACGACCGGACCACGTACATTTTTCTTCAGCTGGTCTTCCACTCGTTTTCCTCTCCAATTAAAGATGTCGGCCTTATTGAGCGGACGAATGTAATCAAACCATACAAAATTCTCCAGACGGTCTTTTCCGGCAGGAATCTGCGACATCGGATATAGCACACCATTGGATTTTGGACTCATCACCATGCGCTCTATCTTACGGTCTTGCAGATAGATTTCCAGTTTACTGGTTTCAGACACATTCATGCCTATCAGCGTACTGTCTGAATCCATCGGATAATAAACAACTCGTACGGAACCTATCACTTCCGTCTTTCGCATTTCTCCGTTCGCGAAATAGGACTTCATCTCTTTTCCTGTCACTTGGTTATAAATCGTTGAGTCCACACGTTCTACTGAAAGTGCCTGCCCTATGATGTGCGACCAGTCAATCGTACTGTCGTTCATATAGACCTTTATCACTTCGCCTAAAAGCTGCTGGTTCTTGTTCCAAATAATCGGGTCTCGATACATCGTAAGACAGCTGTCTACAGTAGAGAAGACTAACGAATCGGCCGTGCCCTGCACATCGGTACGATAAAAACGTACTTTGTGAAAAGCTCTCATTTCACGGAACATGGAGTCGGTATTCTGATGAAAAGTCTCCATCAACAGAGTATCCGCATGAAGAAACAAGCTGTCGCCCTGAGAATAGTCTATAGCTACGGCACTATCCGTAGCAAAAGCATAATCTGTCTGCTCATTATAATAACCGTATTCTCCGGTAAGCATGTTCCGGTTTATCGTATCCGTCATCACCATCCGGCTGAAGGCTTCCCCCACACCAGTATTTCGGTCGTAGAAAAGTGTATCACCTGTCAGCTGTTTTCCCTGATTGGTAAGCACAGAACGGTCATACAAATCAGCCTTACCTGTTACGGTATTATACGTACCCTTTTCTGAATAAATATGATTGGCATCGCTCCAAATATCCGAAGGTCCAACAATATTGGCCACCTTAGAGGCCGTATTGTAACGTAAAGTATCCGAAGTCAGTGTAAACTGAGGATTAACCAGTTTCACATTGTAATTAAATACAGACTGCTTGGTCTGAGGGCTATATTCTCCCCATTCAGAAGTCAGCACATTCTGTTCATCCATCAGGGTTCCTCCATCAAAGAAATACCCCAGATTGTATACACGGTCATAATTCAGGCTATCGGTCAGCAATGTAGTGGTACGGTTTTCCATACGGACATTGCAGCGCATCTCGGCAATCTGCGTCAATCCATCATAGTACAACCGGTCGCCATAAAGAAACAACGTATCCCCTTGTACCATTTTCACATTACCAAAAGCCTCAAAACTGCTGACTTTATCATAGTAACATGCGCTGTCGCAATACATGTACACACTATCATGACGGAACTTTACGTTACCAGTTACAATCTGTGCATCCGGATGACTTGCATCCTTGCGCAACAAATCGGAATGTAACAGATAGACTTTACTTTTAGCTACCGGACGCTGTTTGGAATCCTCCGTCTTTTGTTTCCCTTCAGTCTTCACTTTCGTACGCGCAGTCTGTGGAGGCACAGCTATTCCTCCTTGTGCCGAAAGGCCAAGAATGGTCAGGCAAAATGCCACAAAAAGCAAAAAAATTGCAGACTTTCTCATCACTGTTTAATCCATCCCGGATATTTAAAATCGCACTTACGCCAAGACGGGTTAATACGCACGTAAGTATTTTTTTGTTTTTCAACAATCCATTTCTGTAGTTTTTCTTCACTGCGATTAGCTGTGACAATGTCTTTCAGGCGCTGGTAGTCTTCTGAGATTGTAGCTTTATGTCCGTCAATACGATTTTTCAATTTTACGATAGCACACACTTCCTTTCCTTTTGCATTAATCATTGTAAAAGGTTTGGAAACTTCGCCAATCTGCATTCCCTCTACAGTTTTTGCTACTTCCTGAGAAATCAAGCCAGCCAACTGCTGCATTTCAAAACGAGAAGTAGAGGTCTGGGGGTTAGCCAGCAAGCCGTGGTTGTTACGTGTATCTTTATCCTGAGATACCCATGTAGCCGCTTCATCAAAAGTTACTTTTCCTTTTCGGATGTCGTTAGCCAGTGTATCCAGCTTATTCAATTCTGCCTCAATTTCTTTCTCATCCACACGAGGCTTAATCAAAATATGGCGATAACTTACACGGTCACCACGCTTTTCAATCAGCTGAGCAATATGATAACCATATTCAGTTTCAAACACTTTTGAAATCTTCTTCGGATCAGTCAGGTTAAACACCACATTGGCAAACTCCGGAGTCAACTCTCCACGACCTGTAAAGCCATATTCTCCTCCACGACGAGCAGAACCCGGGTCTTCAGAATACATACGAGCCAGTGTAGAGAAAGTAGTTTCTCCCTTATTGATACGGTCTGTGAAGTCGCGCAGTTCTTTCTTCACTCGCTCAATTTCCTCCTCTTTTATCTTAGGCTCTCTCGTAATAATCTGAACCTCTACCTGAGTAGGAACAAAAGGAATACTATCCTGAGGAAGCTTACTGAAATAATTACGTACTTCCGCAGGAGTCAGTTTGATGTCTCCCACAATCTTCTTTTGCATTTCCTGCACCGTCAGTCCGTCACGAATATTTTCACGCAACATTTCACGTATTTGGGTAGACGTTTTATTATAATATTCTTCGAGTTTTTCTTTTGAACCAATCTGTTCCGTCAACCATGAAATTCGTCCTTCTACTTGCTGAAGAACTTCCTGATCACTCACCTCAATACTATCTATTTCAGCCTGGTGAAGAAAAAGTTTCTGCACAGCCAATTCTTCAGGTATCACGCAATAAGGATCACCTTCAAAACGGCGACCTTCATACTGTGCATTCAAACGTTCGTTCTCTACGTCTGATTTCAGAATAGCTTCATCACCGACAACCCACACCACTTCATCAATCACATTATCTTGTGCCACGGCGGGTACTGTTCCTGTCAAGGCAAGCAAAATAGCCAAGACACCAGTCATAATCAATTTATTCATTTTCTGTCTATTTGATTTGTTTTGGTCCATTACATTACAAAGGACGAAGATACGGCATTAATTACTTTTTTCCGCTACAATTAACGGTTTTTAAAATGTCTTGGTTAATTTCAATCCTGAAGCCTCTCTTTAATTCTTCCAATTGTGATTTTTCCATCCACAAACGATAGTCACGCTGCACTTCATCACGCACATCCTGAAAGTCTTCCGGCCCTTTCTTCAAACGTTTTCCCAACACAAACGCATAAGGTAAATCCGTACGAGGAGTAAACTGTCCGCATTTAAAAGCCAGCTTATCTACATAAGGATTTGTCCCAATCTGAAACAAGCCCGTTTCTACAGCTACCTTCCATTCCGGGTACTCCTGAGAGAAAGCAGAAATTTCCGTATTCCATTTATCTAACGGACATTTTTTCAGTCTTTTTTTCAGTTTTGAAGCTACCTTCTTATTCAAACAATGAATCACCCCTCCCTTAAAATGAGGTAAATCCCATGTATAATCACTCTTATGAGTTTCAAAATAATGCTGCAATTCCCTATCGGATACATTACCAGCCTGTGTTCCTCCATGGCGTTTATCCCAATATGCAGCTAACAAGCCATCCGAAACTTGACGTAACTCGATTCGCGTTTTGTTCAACAAACTATCCTTCCATTCAGAAGCATTCATATTAGAGAACTCTTGGGAAATCATATTTTCAGTCATTTTTGATGGGTATACACCTTCTTTACGATCTAGCAAATACACAATGTGAATCCCTAAAGGAGAAAAAAACGGAGCAGAATAATTCCCTTTTTCTAATATTTTCAATTGCTCAATAAACTCTTTTATCAAACATCTTTCCGGAATCCACTCTCCATCCGTATAAGGAAGGGAGAATGTATTCTTCATATAAGACTGTGCCAACTGCTCAAAAGGTATGCCGTTCTTCAACGCAGTATAAACTGAATCGATACCCTGTTTTGCCATACATTCCTGGCTAGAAGAAGCATGCTGAGGTAAAAAAAATGAAATCTGACGAA
>NZ_DBEXBB010000023.1:0-2910 GCF_048170425.1 Phocaeicola sp. | reverse complement strand
TCTGACCCCCACCGACCTCGTCTTTCCCTTCTTCATGTTTATCATGGGAATTTCCACATACATTTCCCTGAAGAAATACAACTTCGAGTTCAGCCACGCCGCCGGCATGAAGATACTGAAACGCACCATCGTCATTTTCCTCATAGGCATGGCCATCGGCTGGTTCTCACGTTTCTGCTATTACTGGGCTTCAGCTCCGGACGACCTCAGTTTTGGAGAAAAACTATGGGCTTCCGTCTGGACATTCGACCGTATCCGTATCCTGGGTGTCATGCAACGGCTGGCCCTTTGCTACGGAGCAGCCTCCATCATTGCACTAACCATGAAGCATAAACATATACCTTATCTGATTGCCAGCCTATTAATAGGTTACTTCATACTGTTGATGTGTGGCAACGGTTTCGCCTATAATGAAACAAACATTCTTTCCGTGGTAGACCGTGCCATCCTGACCCCTGCACACATGTACAAGGATAACGGCATAGATCCCGAAGGTTTGTTAAGTACTATCCCTGCCATTGCACACGTGTTGCTGGGATTCTGTGTAGGACGGCTGATGCTGGACGGCAACAAGTCGGAAGACCGTGCCTCATTTCTCAATTCGCAGCTTATCACACTGTTTCTGGTAGGTGTTATCCTTACTTTCTCTGGTTTCCTGCTAAGCTACGGTTGCCCCATCAACAAGAAAATATGGTCTCCTACCTACGTATTCGTCACTTGCGGACTGGCATCCAGTTTTCTGGCATTGCTTATCTGGATTATTGATGTGAAAGGCTATAAGAAGTGGAGCATGTTTTTCGAGGCATTCGGTGTGAATCCGCTGTTCATGTATGTATTGGGCGGCGTACTTAGCATACTTTTCGGTAGCATCAGCTTCCCGTGGGGAGACGGCAGCATCAGTATACACGGATTCTTATACAATATAGTCCTCATGCCCGTTTTCGGTGAAACCGCCGGTTCCCTTGCCTTTGCCCTGCTGTTTATCGCCATTAACTGGTGTATCGGCTACCAGTTGTACAAACGAAAAATATATATCAAAATATAAGGATTAGGGGTTAGTGATTAAGGATTAGTGATTAATGGTAGGTGATACTGTTTCTTAATTATAGGCAACGTATTAATCACTAATCCTTAATCACTAACCCCTAATCCCTAATCATTAAACATTATTTATATGATTCTAATAGCAGACAGTGGCTCTACAAAGACCGATTGGTGTGTTGTAGAGAATGGAGTACTTCTCCAACAGATATTCACGAAAGGGACGAACCCTTTCTTTCAGTCGGAAGAGGAAATCAGTAATGAAATAGCAACAGCGCTAGTACCTCAGCTGAAAACAAGTGAACTGGATGCCGTATACTTTTATGGTGCAGGATGCGGATTTCCCGACAAGATAAGTATGGTGCACCGTGCCATAACCAAACACCTCAGTGTGAAAAATGAAGTGGAAGTCAATACCGATATGCTGGCTGCCGCACGTGGCCTCTGCGGACATGACTCAGGCATTGCCTGCATCATGGGGACCGGCTCCAACTCATGTTATTATGACGGAAAAAGCATTGTCACCAATGTATCTCCTCTGGGATTCATCTTGGGAGACGAAGGCAGCGGAGCCTGCTTGGGCAAACTGTTGGTAGGCGATATCTTGAAAAATCAGATGACACCCGAGCTGAAAGAGAAATTCCTCAAACAGTTCGACCTGACACCTGCTGATATCATCGACCGTGTCTACCGTAAACCTTTCCCCAACCGTTTCCTGGCAAGCTTGTCACCATTTCTTGCACAGAATCTGGGTGAACCTTGTGTACGCGCTCTGGTACTGAACAGCTTTAAGGCATTCCTTAAACGCAATGTCATGCAATATGAAGACTATCAGCATCAAAAAGTACATTTCATCGGTTCCGTAGCCTTCTATTACAAGGAAGTTCTGGCAGAAGCTGCCAAAGAAATGGGTATCCAACTGGGTGCAATCATCAAGAGCCCCATGGAAGGACTCATCAAATATCACAACTGAAAGTGACAAATCGTAAATAGTAAATCGTCAAATAGTAAATAGCCTTATGTTCGTAAAAATCTCAGAGCAACCATCGCTCTACAATGACTTGGAAAAGAAATCAGTCCGTGAAATTCTGGAAGACATCAATACCGAAGACCAGAAAGTGGCGCTTGCCGTACAGAGGGCAATCCCTCAAATAGAAAAGTTGGTAACCCAGATTGTGCCCCGCATGAAACAAGGCGGACGCATCTTCTACATGGGTGCGGGTACCAGTGGACGTCTGGGCGTACTCGACGCTTCGGAAATTCCACCGACTTTCGGTATGCCCCCCACGCTGGTTATCGGCTTGATTGCCGGTGGTGACACTGCATTGAGAAATCCGGTAGAGAATGCCGAAGATGACATTCACCGCGGTTGGGAAGAGTTGACGGAACGCAATATTACAGATAAGGATACGGTCATCGGTATTGCTGCATCCGGTACCACCCCCTACGTGATTGGTGCCATGCACGAGGCACGCGAACACGGCATACTGACCGGCTGTATCACCAGCAACCCGGACTCTCCAATGGCAGCAGAGGCAGATGTAGCCATCGAAATGATTGTAGGACCTGAATATGTGACGGGAAGCTCACGCATGAAATCGGGAACAGGACAGAAAATGATACTGAATATGATTACCACTTCCGTCATGATACAGTTGGGACGCGTGAAAGGCAACAAAATGGTGAATATGCAACTCAGTAACAAAAAGCTTGTGGACCGTGGTACCCGTATGATTGTAGAGGAACTCGGACTGGACTATGGCAAAGCCAAGGCGCTGCTGTTGATGCACGGTTCGGTGAAAAAGGCAGTGGATGCGTACCGGATTTAGCTATTACTCACTCTTAAATTCCTTTATTATGAAAGCAATA
>NZ_DBEXBB010000022.1:0-5493 GCF_048170425.1 Phocaeicola sp. | reverse complement strand
TACCAGCACCTGTTCCTGTCCCGTATCAAGAATACACCACAACAGAGATACGAAGAACTGTTGAAGGAATATCCAAACATCATCCAACGGGTGCCGCAACATTACATAGCCTCCTATCTTGGCATTACTCCCGTTTCGCTGTCCCGCATCAGAAACCGCCGCTAAACTCCATTTCTTTACAATTGTTATCGTCCGTTTCCAATAAAGTAGTGACCTTTGCACCATTAAATTTGGAAATGTATGAAAAGAGTTTTTGTAATAGACTGGATTTTAATCGTTGTATTCATCGTGTCTGCCATTTCAGGAATTGGTCTGCACATAGCCGGACATGGGAACAGCCACGAAGTATGGCATAACTGGGCAGTGGTTCATGTCTTGGGCAGTATATTGTTCCTTGTTGCCATCATATTCCATGTGACAACACACTGGGGATGGTATAAGGGAATCATAAAAAACGGAATAGGCAGGAAAAGCAAGGTTACAGCAGTCCTGTCTATCATATTTTTATTGCTGTCCGTTACAGGTATCGTATTACTTGGTGTAAGCGGAGCAAACACACCACTTGGCTTATGGCATTATAAAATTGGTGTTATGACGACTGTCATAGCTGTCGGACACATTGTAAAGCGATTGCCTGTTCTTCGCAAATCCTTAAACACAAAAAACAGTAAGTTCCCAACATCGAACTTTCTTTTGTAAGAGGATGTTCGGGAATAGTTTGAGAATACCCAATATTACATTATTTGGGTGTAAAAAAGGGTGTAAATCTTGCAAATGCTTGATTTACACCCTTTATTGCGGAGAGACAGGGATTCGAACCCCGGGTACCTCGCAGTACAACGGTTTTCAAGACCGCCGCAATCGACCACTCTGCCACCTCTCCAAAACTCTTCTTGAGAGTTACCTTGTTTTTCAAAGGCGGTGCAAAGGTAGGGATTATTTTTTATTTTGCAAAAAAATGAGGATTTTTTTATGCATATACCTTATGATAAGCTAAAAAAGGAAAATTCCGGAAATGGAAATTGCCGTATTAAAAATAAAAAACGCCTGTGAATCATAGAGCGTCTTATATTATAGTAAGAAAAATGATTATCTTTGTCCTGCTTTTTTACAGAATATAGTTTTATTACATCATCTAAGGTATATTTATGAGTAAGAAAATTCTACTTAGCTGGCTTTTCATGGCCATTTTATGCTTGCCGGTATTGGCCCAGATACAAGAACCGGTAAAGTTTAAGACTGAATGGAAATCGGTTTCTGCCGATGAGGTGGAAATTGTATTTACCGGGAAAATGGAAAAGGGATGGCATGTATATTCTACCGACCTGCCTGAAGGGGGGCCTATTTCGGCTACTTTCAATACGGATAAGCTTGAAGGGGCAGAGATGGTCGGAAAACTGAAACCTGCCGGTAAGGAAATTGACAAGATGGACCCGATATTCGGGATGCAGGTCCGTTTCTTTGAAGGCACGGCTACCTTTGTGCAGAAAATCAAGTTGAAAGGTGGAAAATATGAAGTGAGCGGTTATTTGCAGTATGGTGCTTGTAATGACGAGAACTGTCTGCCTCCTACTAATGTGGAATTTTCTTTCAAAGGAGAAGCTGCTGGAAAGCAAACGGCAGAAGAGGCAGTTGCAACGAAAGAGAATCTCTCATTGGCAGATACGGCATCTGTGGATTTGGTGCCGCTTCGTATCGGTGAAGATACAGCTGATGGCGAAGCTGCTGACTACTGGAAGCCGGTTATTAAGGAGTTAAGTTCGTTCGGTGAGAACGTGAACAATGAATCGCGTTCATGGCTGTATATCTTTTTTGCCGGATTTGTGGGTGGATTGTTAGCATTGTTTACTCCTTGTGTATGGCCGATTATTCCGATGACGGTAAGTTTCTTTCTGAAACGTACCAAGGACAAGCGGAAAGGAATTCGGGATGCATGGACGTATGGCGCTTCTATTGTGGTGATTTATGTCACTTTGGGTCTGGCCATTACGCTGATTTTCGGTGCCAGTGCCTTGAATGATTTATCTACGAGTGCCATATTCAATATTTTGTTCTTCCTGATGCTGGTGGTTTTTGCCGCTTCTTTTTTTGGAGCGTTTGAAATTACCCTTCCGTCGAAGTGGAGCAATGCGGTAGACAGCAAGGCAGAGCAGACTACCGGACTGTTGAGTATTTTCCTGATGGCTTTCACGCTGTCACTGGTTTCTTTCTCTTGCACTGGTCCGATTATCGGTTTCTTGCTGGTGGAAGTTTCTACTTCCGAAAGCATTGTAGCACCGGCTGTCGGCATGTTGGGATTCGCCATAGCACTGGCTTTGCCGTTCACCTTGTTTGCACTCTTCCCGTCATGGCTGAAGTCCATGCCGAAATCGGGAGGCTGGATGAATGTCATTAAAGTGACACTGGGATTCCTGGAACTGGCATTCGCATTGAAATTCCTCTCTGTAGCCGATTTGGCTTACGGCTGGCGCCTGCTGGATCGTGAAACTTTCCTGGCATTGTGGATTGTGATTTTTGCGTTGCTGGGTATGTATCTGTTGGGAAAAATCAAGTTCCCTCACGATGATGACGATACAAAGGTAAGTGTGCCCCGTTTCTTTATGGCGCTTGCTTCTCTGGCATTTGCCGTATATATGGTGCCGGGCTTGTGGGGTGCTCCTTTGAAGGCAGTGAGCGCTTTTGCTCCTCCGATGCAGACACAGGATTTCAATTTATATAAGAATGAAGTGCATGCGAAGTTCAATGACTTTGATGCCGGAATGGAGTATGCCCGTCAGCAGGGAAAACCGGTGATGATTGACTTTACAGGCTATGGTTGTGTGAACTGCCGTAAGATGGAACTGGCTGTATGGACAGATCCTACAGTAAGCAAGCTCTTGAACGAGGATTATGTACTGATTACGCTGTATGTGGATGAAAAGACCAGATTGCCGGAGCCGGTGAAAGTGATGGAAAACAGTACCGAACGTACGCTGCGTACGGTCGGCGATAAATGGAGCTACTTGCAGCGTGCCAAGTTCGGAGCCAATGCACAGCCTTTCTATGTATTGCTCGACAATGAAGGAATGCCGTTGAACAAGTCCTATTCGTATGATGAGGATATTCAGAAATATGTGGAATTCCTGCAAACAGGATTGAAGAATTATAAAAAATAAGCAACATGATTGCACAAGCAGAAAGAGAGCGCATTATCGCACTTATTCAGCGGGAAGTGGTTCCGGCCATTGGTTGTACAGAGCCGGTAGCTGTGGCTCTTTGTGTGGCCAAGGCTACCGAGGTATTGGGAAAGTGTCCGGAAACGATTACCGCACGTCTGAGTGCTAACATCTTGAAAAATGCCATGGGAGTGGGTATTCCCGGTACGGGTATGATTGGTCTGCCTATTGCCATTGCACTGGGAGCCTTGAAGGGAAAGTCGGAATATGGACTGGAAGTCTTGAAAGACATCACTCCCGAGAGTGTGGAAGAAGGAAAGCAGATGATAGCCGGTCAAGGCATTAAGATAGAACTGAAGGACGGCATTGAAGAAAAACTGTATATCGAAGTGGTTTGTTCGGCCGGCAGAGATGAGGCTACGGCCATTATCAGTGGAGGGCATACGAACTTTGTGTATGCAGAGCGGAACGGTCAGGCTTTGTTTGACCATAGAACCAAGGCGGGAGTTGAAGCAGATATGGAAGACGTGGAGCTGAATCTGGGTAAGGTGTATGAATTCGCTACTACGGCTCCGGTGGATGAAATCCGCTTTATTCTTGAGGCCAAACGTCTGAACCTGCAGGCGGCTGAACGTTCTTTTAAGGGAAATTTCGGGCATGAGCTGGGAAAGACCTTGCAGAGCAGCCGTAGCGAACAGAGTATCATGGGAAGCAATACTTTTACGCATATTCTTTCGTATACTTCTGCTGCGTGTGACGCCCGTATGGCAGGTGCCATGATTCCGGTAATGAGTAATTCCGGAAGTGGAAACCAGGGAATTGCTGCCACACTTCCGGTCGTAGTTTTTGCGGAAGAGAATCACAAGACGGAAGAAGAACTGATTCGGGCTTTGGTGCTCAGTCATCTGACAGCTATTTACATCAAGCAGAACCTGGGACGTCTGTCGGCCTTGTGCGGTTGTGTAGTGGCGGCTACAGGCAGCAGTTGCGGAATTACTTACCTGATGGGAGGGGAGTATAAGCAGGTAGCTTATGCCGTGCAGAACATGATTGCCAACCTGACAGGTATGATTTGTGATGGAGCCAAGCCAAGCTGTGCCTTGAAACTGACCAGTGGAGTATCGACCGCTGTGTTCTCTGCCATCCTGGCTATGGAAGGAAAGTGTGTGACTTCAGTAGAAGGTATCATTGAAGACAATGTGGATTTCAGCATCCGTAATCTGACGAAAATCGGTTCTGAAGGCATGAATGAGACCGATAAACTGGTGCTCGACATCATGACGCACAAACATTGTGATTGAGTTGTTCCGGTAATGAAACAGATTACAGACGCAGACTATATACAGCAACTCATTACTGAAGGTGAACATGTGCATCAGGATTTCAAATTTGCCATTTCTGATGCCCGGAAAATAGCTAGGAGCTTGTCGGCTTTTGCCAATACCGGAGGGGGAAGGTTGCTTATAGGAGTAAAAGATAACGGAAAAATAGCAGGAATACGTTCGGAAGAGGAACTTTACATGATAGAAGCTGCAGCTACAATGTATTGTAAGCCTGCCCTGCAACTTGATAACCAGTTATATAAGGTGGAAGGCAAAGATGTGCTGGAGGTTTATGTTCCCGAAAGCAAGGAGAAGCCTGTCTATGCCCTCGATGAAGACAATCGGCCCAAGGCTTACTTGCGCATTAAAGATGAAACAATCTTGGCCACTCCGGTCCACCTGAACGTGTGGTTTCACAATAAAAAAGAAGTGGTAGTGGCTTATACAGAGAAAGAACAGTCTATATTAAATCTGGTGGGGCAGCACGGCGAATTGACGTTGAATAAGTGTGTCAGGCTTTCAGGGCTTCCGCGGAAGCTGGTGATTGGCTTGCTGGCAGATTTTATTCGTTTTGACCTGGTGGAACCGGTATTCAGGGAGCATACATTTTATTTTAAACTCAAATCTGATTAATAAATTTCATGGAGCTATTCACGAATATCATAAATGAAGCCAACTATGTCTTGTGGACTTATGTCCTGATAATCATGTTGCTGGGATGCGCCATCTGGTTTAGTGTTAAGACTCGTTTCGTACAGTTCCGTATGTTGGGTGAGATGATCCGGTTACTGGGTGATTCGACAGCAAAGATAAACGGACACGAGAAACATATCTCTTCTTTTCAGGCTTTTGCCATTTCGCTGGCAAGCCGTGTTGGAACCGGCAATCTGGCTGGTGTGGCAACGGCCCTTACGGTAGGTGGACCAGGAGCGATTTTCTGGATGTGGATTATTGCGCTGCTGGGTTCCAGCAGTGCCTTTGTGGAATCTACGTTAGCCCAGCTTTTTAAAGTCAAA
>NZ_DBEXBB010000021.1:0-3341 GCF_048170425.1 Phocaeicola sp. | reverse complement strand
AAGTTTTAAACATGAATACGTTATATATTGTATCATATAATTGGAATACTCAGTCTCTGACTATACAATAATAAAATGTTAATCTGTGATAGACCTCTTTATTTTGCTTGTATCAAGAGTAAAATAAAGAGGTCTTTTGTGGTTGGTGATGGAATTTTATGAATGAGAAATAAACAAGTGTACCACTCTATTTGTTAGTAGAGATAAAGATAAACTTGTTTACCATGAATTTTATTATACGTAGTCTGTTCCTATTTTTTGTATTATGCACTTTCGCTTGTTCTTCGGAGGAGAATTCTGAATTGTACTCTTCTGATAATATAGATTTTAAAGTATCCGTGTCGTCACTGTCTCGTGTGGCTATGCAAACGGATGGAAGTGGAGACTTCCAGGCGGGAGATGAAGTGGCTTTATGGGGATATGAATCTCAGCCGGATAAGATTCAGGATAGAACCTTATTGCATTGCGAGGGAGAACGGTGGACTTCTTCTTTATCGTGGAAAGATTGGGGAAAAGTTCCTCATTTTTATGCGGTCTGGCCTGCTGTTACCCGGATGGAACTGTGGGAAGGGGCTTGTTGGTATGTACATAGAGTGAGCCTGAATCAGTCGGTTGACGAGAATTTCTTATCTTCTGACTTGTTGGTGGCGGACGTGGAGGCTGTAAAGCATTGTCCTGTAAGATTGGATTTCCGGCATGTCATGAGTCGGGTAACGGTAAATGTGAGAAATATAAAGGAGGTCTTCCCGAGTGAGGAGCAGAGTCAGGTACAGGTATATGTACATGGTTATTTGTCGGGCAGGTGTGTTTTGTCTGGTCGTGGGGTGAAGGCAGAAGATGAAACGGGTTGGATACAAGCGCACCGGATGAAGGAAGAAGGTTGCTTTGAAGCCTTAGTGTTTCCTGGAGGATTGGCAAGTTTTCGTACGGATGGGTGGATAAAAATTGTTGCAGGAAATCGTGAACTGCTGTATAATGCGCCGGAAAGTATTGGAAATGAACTGGAAAGTGGAAAGCAGGTGACGGTGAATCTTCAGTTGAAATCGCAAGAGATAGTACCGGAAGAACCTATATGGTGGGTAGATGGTGTACAGCCCTCTGACAAGTGGATGTTTGATTCACCGGTTTACCGTATGGCTTGGACGGAAGGTTGCGGGTGGTTTGATTGTAACAAACTGAATGCATCGGATGGCAGTGCGACTGGGGATGGAAGGACTTGTTGGGAAGCTTCTTCTTCGAACCTGATGCATTGGTGGCTGAATATGAATCGTAGCTATGTGGAGCGTTATGTGGAGTATAAACGTCAGCAGAATCCAACTTTTTCGATTCCTATGGCTTATCCAGACTCAAAACATAGTGAAATATACCAGAACTTTAAAACTCGTTTTGGAAATAAGTCTGGATATGTTGTATCGGGCGTAAACTGGTTCTTATCGGGTATCTGTAATAGGGTGATGTATCCTCAGGATATGCCGGAACTGGAAAATGCGGGCTTCTTTTTTGAGGTGTTTGGTCGGAATTCCTTAGCGCGGCAGTATGGCAACGGGTATATGACAAAGGAGGAGTTTAATAATGCCATCAAGTTGGCAAAGAAGCAGGGAATGGCTGTCGGACTGGATATTTTTATTCAGGGTGGTGGTCATGCCGTAAACCTTTGGGGAGCCGAGTTTGATGAAAAGGGAGAGGTGAGTACGATTTATCTGGTAGATAATAATGACGGGAGTTTGGGAGACTGGGTATACAAGGCTAAAATTGTGTATGAGAAGGATGCTTCCAGTGGGGCGTTGTTTACTTATATGAAGTGGGTATACAATGAAAGTCTGAAGATAAAAATCATGGATTTGGTATTGCTGGATAAAGGTATCTCTTACTGGAAGTCATTCTTTGAAAATAAAAACGGATGAAACCTGAATGCAGTTCCACCCGTTTTATCATGAGAGATATAGAGAATTATACAATTCCTTGAGCCATCATGGCGTTAGCCACTTTCATAAATCCGGCTACGTTGGCACCTTTTACATAGTTGATATAACCGTCGGGTTCTGTACCGTATTTTACACAAGCTTCGTGAATGTTCTTCATGATGCTCTTTAGTTTGTCGTCAACTTCTTCCTGACTCCAGCTCAATTTGATAGAGTTCTGGGTCATTTCCAGACCTGACACGGATACACCACCTGCATTGGCTGCCTTACCTGGAGCGTAAAGAATCTTGGCATCTTGGAATACGCGGATAGCTTCTGGTGTAGAAGGCATGTTAGCTCCTTCTGATACGGCGAATACTCCGTTTGCTACCAGTGCTTTTGCATCGTCGCCGTTAATTTCATTCTGTGTAGCAGAAGGAAGGGCAATGTCTGCTTTTTCGTTCCATGGACGAGCGCCTGCCACGTATTTGCAACCGTATTTTTCAGCGTATTCACGAATTCGTCCGCGGTAAAGGTTCTTCAATTCCATGATGTAATCCAGTTTTTCACGGTCGATACCGTCTGGATCGTAGATGTAACCGTCGGAGTCAGACATGGTAACGACCTTTGCACCTAACTGAATCAGTTTTTCTACGGTGTATTGTGCTACATTTCCTGAACCAGATACTAGGCAAGTCTTACCCTTGATGTCGATGTTACGAGTTTTCAGCATTTCCAGCAAGAAATAGATGTTACCGTAACCGGTAGCTTCCGGACGGATAAGTGAACCACCAAATTCGCGGCCTTTACCAGTCAATACACCACTGAATTCGCGAGTCAGTTTTTTGTACATACCGAACATGTAACCTACTTCACGACCGCCTACACCTATATCACCGGCAGGAACGTCGGTTTCAGGGCCGATGTGACGCCATAATTCCAGCATAAATGCCTGACAGAAACGCATTACTTCTGCGTTTGACTTGCCACGTGGAGAGAAGTCAGATCCACCTTTACCACCACCCATCGGAAGAGTAGTCAGTGAGTTCTTGAAGGTCTGTTCGAATGCCAGGAATTTCAAAATTCCCAGGTTTGCAGAACTGTGGAAACGGATACCGCCTTTGTACGGGCCGATAGCGTTGTTGTGTTGTACACGGTAACCCATATTGGTCTGGATGTTACCTTTATCGTCCATCCAAGTGACACGGAACTGATACACGCGATCTGGAATACACAGACGCTCAATTAAGTTTACTTTGTCGAATTCGGGGTGTTTGTTGTATTCCTCTTCGATAGTTCCTAATACTTCTTCTACTGCCTGATGATACTCAGGTTCATTTGGGAATCTTCTTTTCAGATCTTCCAGAACTTTAGCTGCATTCATAATTTAAAAGATTATCTGTCTTATTTATTGGTTTTGAAAAATCACAGTAATATGTT
>NZ_DBEXBB010000020.1:0-6238 GCF_048170425.1 Phocaeicola sp. | reverse complement strand
ATACCAAAATGGTAAAGAATATGATTTTTCAGTCTTTTTATATGCCATAGCTCACTGAAAAAGACTACTTTTGTAGCCATTATCAAACGTTACTACCATGACAACAAAAAGACCAATAACCCTACAAGAATATGCCATGCGATTTGGAACTTACATGGGATTATTTTGGATTTTCAAATTCATCTTTCTCCCCATAGGCTTTTCCATTCCGTTGCTTCAGCTCCTGTTTATCTTGATGACCCTTTTTGTACCGGTGTTAGGCTACATTTATGCACGCCGCTACTGCAACCAGTATCATGAAGGCAATTTTTCGTTTACTCAGGCATTCAGTTTCTGTTTTCTGATGTATCTTTTTGCTTCTATCCTGACAGCGCTGGCACACTACGTGTATTTCCGCTTCATTGATCAGGGTTACTTGTTGAATACGTATCTAGACCAACTGGAAAATATAAAAGATTCCGTAACTGGTGATATGAAGATTTCCGTAGAACAACTTATCGGCAGTCTGAATGTCATTTCTTCCCTCAGTTCTTTGCAACTGACCTTTCAGCTGCTTTCGCAGAATTTCTTCTATGGAATCCTGTTAGCCATTCCCACCGGTCTGGTAGTCATGAAAAAGAAAAACTAATCGCTTTAGCAATATAAAAATATGGATATATCTGTAGTCGTACCTCTATATAATGAAGAGGAGTCCTTACCCGAACTGTATGCTTGGATTGAACGCGTAATGCATGAGCATCATTTTACCTACGAAGTTATCTTTGTAAATGATGGTAGTACAGACCACTCCTGGCAGGTCATCGAAGAACTTAGCCGGAAGTCAAAAGAAGTGAAAGGCATCAAGTTCCGCCGTAATTATGGAAAATCACCTGCCTTATTCTGCGGATTCAAGAAAGCAGAGGGAGATGTAATCATCACCATGGATGCTGACTTACAGGACAGTCCGGATGAGATTCCGGAACTTTACCGCATGATTACAGAAGACGGCTATGACTTGGTTTCCGGATGGAAACAGAAGCGCTATGACCCGCTGTCGAAAACAATCCCGACCAAACTATTTAATGCTACCGCACGTGCGGTTTCGGGAATACATAATCTGCACGACTTTAACTGCGGACTGAAAGCCTATCGCCGGGACGTAGTGAAAAACATCGAAGTGTACGGTGAAATGCACCGCTACATTCCCTATCTGGCTAAAAATGCCGGCTTCAACCGTATCGGAGAAAAGATTGTACATCATCAGGCACGCAAATATGGAAAGACCAAGTTCGGACTGAACCGTTTCGTCAACGGCTACCTGGATTTGCTTACCTTGTGGTTCTTGTCTACCTTCGGCGTGAAACCGATGCACATCTTCGGCTTCTTAGGTTCCATCATGTTCATTCTGGGATTTATCGCTGTCATTGTGGTAGGTGCCACCAAGCTCTATGACATGTATTGCGGCAATCCTTATCGCCTGGTAACTGAAAGTCCCTATTTCTATCTGGCACTGACCACCATGATATTAGGAACCCAGCTTTTCCTGGCCGGATTTATCGGAGAACTGATTGCACGCAATTCTCCTGAAAGAAACAACTATCAAATCGAGAAAGAAATTGAATAATGAAGAAACTACCGATTGTATTAGGTATCCTCTTGGTGGCAGTCGTTTCCTTTTTCCCTGCTTGTGAAGTGGAAAACTGTCCGCCTAATGCGCTGGCGTATGCCCAGTTTGCATTTGTAGACCAATATGGACGGTCTGTGCAGTACACCGATACACTGACGGTCATCGGACAGTTGGAGACCGCTGATACGACAATTTACGACACGCTGATCAATAAGTCAACCAACACAAGTACGCTCAGCCTGCCGCTCAGCTACGGAGAACAAACCCGATTTATTCTTCAGTATGCCAACCGCCAGCGAGACATCCTTACAATTACCCACCGCAACATTCCTTACTTTATCAATCTGGATTGCGGTACCATGATGTTTTATGAAGTTACTGGTGCGGAAACTACTACCCGTATGCTCGATTCGCTTGTCATTACCAATCCGAACATAGATAATTATGAGAAAGAGAATTTCAAGATATATTTCACTATTTCTGATACTAACGAGTAGCTGTCTTTTGCTTTCTCCCTTGCAGGCACAGAAACCGGGCGTACATAAAGCAACTCCCGCAGAGATTAAAAAGGAAGACAAGAAGAAAGCTGAGCCGACAGAGTCTGTCCCGTTCTATCAGGGCACAAGCATAGGAGTGGAAATTGCCGGACTGGGAAGTTACCTGTTAGGCAGCGACATTCTGAACAGCGAAATTGCCGTACAAGCCAACTTGAAAAATCGCTTTCTTCCCGTCATTGAAGTGGGATACGGAAAGGCAGATGCCATAAATGACGGAAACAACCTGCACTACAAGACTTCCGCTCCTTATTTCCGTATCGGAATGGACTATAATGTGTTTTACAAAAAGACACACCTTCCGGGCTATTTGTATGTAGGACTTCGCTACGGTATGAGTTCATTCAGTTATGATGTGGACGGCCCCAGCATGACCGACCCCAACTATGGTGGAGAAATATCCTATCCGTTTGCATATTCCGGCATGAAAAGTAATGCCAGCTGGCTGGAGGGAGTGCTCGGACTTAAAGTAAAAATATACAAAAGCTTCTGCATGGGCTGGAGCGTAAGATATAAAATGAGAATGAGCGTGAAAGGTCATGACAATTCCATTCCATGGTATGTGCCCGGATTCGGGAAAAATGCCGGAAGCAGTTTTAACTTGACGTATAATCTCATCTACAACTTACCCTTCTGATTTACATGAATTTAATCGAAACCATTTTATTGTCCGTCAGTCTGGCCATCGACTGTTTTACCGTATCTGTAACCAGCGGCATTATTTTACACCGTATTCAATGGGGTACCTTTTTACGAATGGCTTTTTTCTTCGGGCTCTTTCAGGCACTGATGCCCTTCTTGGGATGGTTAGGTGCCAGTCGTTTCCAGCATCTGATTGAAGCCTACGACCATTGGATTGCCTTTGCCCTATTGGCATTTTTAGGTATCCGCATGATACGTGCGCAATTTAAAGAAGAAGAAACCGCTTCCTTCAACCCTACCAGCCTGAAAGTGACATTGGCATTGGCTGTAGCCACCAGTATTGATGCATTGGCCATCGGCATCTCGTTTGCTTTTGCCGGATTCAAGCAACTGGAAAGTCTTTGGATGCCTCTAACCAGCATTGGAATCTCCTCTTTCGTACTTTCATTGGCAGGAAGTCTCATCGGCGTATTCTTTGGCAAGCGTTTTCACCTGCGGGTGGAAATCTTCGGCGGACTGGTACTGATTGGCATCGGTATCAAAATATTAGTAGAACATTTATTCTTGCAATAAAATCATGAACAAAAACAACTTAAAATGGCAGTTGCCGTTTCTTGTATTGCTCATCGTAGGAACGGTACTGATTCTGAGAAAACAATCTCCTTACCAAACCGACCAGGGACTGGTATTCGGTACAGTCTATAAAATTACTTACCAGTCATCCGAAAACCTGAAAGAAGAGATTGAGAAAGAACTTCAGAAAGTAGACAACTCTTTATCGCCGTTCAATAAACAGTCAGTCATTACCCGTATCAACCACAATACAGACATGCACGCCGACAGTCTGTTTGTGTATGTATTCAACATGGCCAAAGAAATCTCCAACGAAACCGGAAAGGCTTACGATGTAACCGTAGCTCCGTTAGTCAACGCCTGGGGATTTGGCTTCAAGCACTCTCAGTTCCCTGATTCACTGACCATCGACAGCCTGCGCCAGTTTGTAGGCATCGACAAAGTACAACTCAATGCAGAAGGAGAAGTGGTTAAAGCCGACCCGCGCATGATGCTCGACTTCAGTTCTATCGCCAAAGGATTTGGTGTAGACTGTGTAGCACGGTTGTTCGACCGCAAAGGTATCAAGAACTACATGATTGACATCGGCGGAGAACTGGTACTGAAAGGACAGAACAGCAAAATGGAGACCTGGCGTATCGGCGTGAACAAACCTATTGACGATTCTTTGTCCGTCAACCAAGAACTACAGACCGTGTTAGAAATTACCGATGCCGGTATGGCCACTTCGGGCAACTACCGCAACTTCTATTACAAAGACGGAAAGAAATATGCGCATACCATCGACCCTCGCACGGGATACCCGGTACAGCACAATATTCTTTCATCTACCGTCATTGCGAAAGACTGTGCCACAGCCGATGCCTACGCCACTGCCTTCATGGTACTGGGACTGGATTCAGCCAAAGCCATCTGTAGTGCCCATCCTGAACTGGATGCCTATTTTATCTATTCAGACAAAGACGGGAAACTACAGACCTACTCCACAGAGGGTATGAAAAAATACATGCGAAACTAAAAAAGGCCTTGTTCAAAGTAGGACATAAAAATGCCGGAACGTAAAAAAGTACGCTCCGGCATTTTTATCTTATCAAGATACTACACCAGCCTTCTTCAGACAAAAGTATCCGTACAATCTTCTTTTCCCTGTACTTCTTAGGAAGTACTACAGTACTGCCGTGAAAGTACCAGAGTACTGATTAGAAAGTACTGGAGTACTGCCAAGGAAGTACTGACCTTGTGACTTTTCCTGATATAACTAGACGTTTTTTCTTTTTATAAACTGGAACAGTAGACACTTTGCATAAAGTCATCCTAAAATAATAGACTATTAAGCAAAAGTTGTGCTGTTTTTACTAAGAGTTCCGGACACGCAAGAAACTGGAGCTGTTGTTGGATGCCCTTCGATGGGGCATTCGTTTTTTTAAGGTCAATAGTTCCGGCTTACGCTTTCACCCGGAGCTGTTTTTGGCTTTGCAATGATACAGCATTTTCTTCATTCGATGAAAAAATTTTAGTGTATTTTACCTGTTTCCACATCCTTTTCTGTTCTCCCTCTTCCAGATGCACCTGAGCCGGTGTTTTATATCCTATACTCATGTGCGGACGATAATTGTTGTAAAAATGAATGTATCTGTCAATTACATTACGGGCATGGTTGATATTATTGAAGTGGCTTTGACGATAAATGCGCTCTGTTTTTATTATACCATTAATTCTTTCTGCCACAGCATTATCTGTTGGCTTATAATCTTCTGTCATACTGATAGAAATATCATGGTCCTGAAGCATTTTCACATAAGCATCACAACAATATTGTATGCCTCGGTCTGAATGGTGAATCAGCCCCTTGAGGCTTTCATTCCCTTTCATTGCAACAGCCTGCTTAATCGCCTGTTCCAAAGCCTGCATGGTGATAGCTGCGCGTAAAGACTCGGCCAATACCCATCCTATTATCTTGTGTGAATAAGCATCAGTAATCAAGTGGAGATAGCAGACTGTACCGTCTGACAATACAATATAAGTGATATCACTCACCCAAAGCTGATTGGCGGCTAATGGGGTAAAGCCCTTTATTAAGTTCTTCCACTTACGATAACGATGGTTGGAATTGGTTGTATGGCGAGGTTTGGGAGGAGGGAGCATCAACCCGTTGCGACGCAACAGCCGATAAAAACTGTCGCGGCCAGGCATCACCATATCAGGGTTATTCAAGCTACAGAGCATAATCCAAAGCTTATAACCACCTATGCCTGGATCCTCTGCACGGATTTCCTCTACACTCTTCAGAATAGTCTGCGCCAGCTGTACTTCTTTTTCTATGTCTACTTTCCACTGGTAGAAAGCTTGACGGCAATGGCCAAACAGACGGCACACGGTCGTGACCTTCAGGCCACGACATGTGACCAGTTCCGTTGCTATTTGGCCCCAGATTTTTTTCTTATCTGGATGTTAAAGTACTCTTCAGCACGTGTTATCATCAAATCACGGGCTTCAGTTTCCAGGCGGGAGAAGGACAAGGATTTTTCCAACTCCTTAATGCGCTTTTTCAACTGCGCATTCTCTTCACGATAACTCTCTTTACTACGATTTGCCATTTCTGTTTCTCCTTCGGAAGATAATCTCTTTAACAGACTCATTTCCAAAGGTAACTCTTTTTGGGGAGATGAATATTTTCTTATCCACTTATTTAAAATAGCAGAACCACTTAGGTTATGTTTTTTGATAAATGCATATTTGCTCAAACCTGATGAATAATATTCACGAAGTAGAGCCAGACGGTCTGATTCATTGTAATGCTTACGATTCATGATTGGTATAGGTTATGTGTTAATAATGTGTCTACCTATACCAGCATAAGTCA
>NZ_DBEXBB010000019.1:0-3599 GCF_048170425.1 Phocaeicola sp. | reverse complement strand
CAGCAGCAGGTTCAATACCGTATTCTTCTTTAAGGATAGTTGCAAGTTCATTAACTTCTTTTACTGTCAAGTTAACTAATTGTTCTGCAAAAGCTTTCAAATCTGCCATTTTTGTATGAAATTTAATTGTTTGTACTATTTAAATATTAAAGTTGTTTGGTATATTCTCGACTAGGCACAGAGTGCAATTATTCTGCACGTTCTGCCAAAGTCTGAAGAACTCCGTGAATGGTGTTGCCACCTGATTGAAGAGCCGAGATAACGTTCTTTGCAGGAGACTGCAGCAAAGCCACGATTTCTGCAATAACTTCGTTCTTGCTCTTGATTGTTGCGAGAGCTTCCAACTGGTCTGCACCCACGTAGAATCCTTCTTCTGCATAAGCAGCTTTCAGGGCAGGAACTCCATCTTTATATTCCTTCAACAATTTTGCCGGAGCATTAGCTGTTTCACAGAACATTACAGAAGTAGTACCCTTCAAAGAATCAAACAATGGTGAGTAATCCACATCCAAGCTCATCAAAGCCTTGTGAAGCAAAGAATTCTTCACAACTATCAGCTTGATACCAGCCTTGAAACATTTTTTACGCAGGTCACTTGTAGCAGCTGCATCCATTGCAGTTGTATCCACCAAGTAAAAATGTCCGTATTGCTTTACAGTATCTGCTAACTGACCAATAATTACGCCTTTATCTTCCTTTCTCATGATTCCTCCTTAATTATTAGATTTCGTCTACTGATTTAGGGTCAATCTTAATACCCTTACTCATAGTACTTGAAAGATAAATACTCTTGATATAAGTACCTTTAGCTGTGGTCGGTTTCAGTTTAATGATAGTAGCGATAAATTCTTTCGCATTTTCACGGATCTGCTCAGCAGAGAAAGAAACCTTACCAATTGAAGTATGAACGATACCGCTCTTATCAACCTTAAAGTCAATCTTACCTTGCTTAACTTCCTTAACAGCCTTAGCTACATCCATAGTTACAGTACCGCTTTTCGGGTTCGGCATCAATCCACGAGGACCAAGCACACGACCCAGCGCACCAATCTTACCCATGATAGACGGCATAGTGATAATCACATCAATATCAGTCCATCCACCTTTGATCTTTTCAATATATTCATCAAGACCAACATAGTCAGCTCCAGCCTCTTTTGCAGCAGCTTCAGCATCCGGTGTACACAGAACAAGCACACGTACCTGTTTTCCAGTTCCATGAGGAAGAGAAACAACGCCTCTTACCATCTGGTTAGCCTTACGAGGGTCTACACCTAAACGTACGTCAATATCTAATGAAGCATCAAACTTTGTAAAAGTAATTTCCTTTACCAATTCAGAAGCTTCCTTCAGTGAGTATGCTTTCCCTGCTTCAATCTTTTCTGCAGCCAACTTTTGATTTTTTGTCAGTTTACCCATTATCAATTGAAGTTAATTAGTTATTACCCGGGAAGTCACCTTTTACAGCGATACCCATACTTCTAGCTGTTCCTGCTACCATTGACATAGCAGATTCGATAGTAAAGCAGTTCAAGTCAACCATCTTATCCTGAGCAATTGCACGAATCTGATCCCAAGTCAGTTCAGCGACTTTCTTACGATTAGGTTCTGCAGATCCACTCTTGATTTTGGCAGCCTCAAGCAACTGAATAGCCACAGGAGGAGTTTTGATTACGAAATCAAAAGACTTGTCTGTGTAGTAGGTAATGATTACAGGTAATACTTTACCTGCCTTGTCCTGGGTTCTGGCGTTGAATTGCTTGCAAAATTCCATGATATTGATACCCTTAGAACCCAAAGCAGGTCCAACGGGAGGTGATGGATTTGCAGCGCCTCCTTTAATCTGTAATTTGATTAGTCCAGCAACTTCTTTAGCCATTTTCTTTTGTAATTTTTATATAAGTATTTAACGAATAGAACAATTGCACGTAACAAAATGCATTATTCTTTTTCCACATCCGTAAAGCCTAATTCCAACGGAGTTTTCCGTCCGAATATTTTGACCATTACTTTCAGCTTACGTTTTTCCGCATTTACTTCTTCAATGAGACCACTGAATCCGCTGAACGGGCCAACGCTTACTTTCACTGTTTCTCCTACGGTATAAGGGATATTCAAATCCTCTCCGCTTTCCTGAAGTTCATCTACCGTACCCAGAATACGATTCACTTCCGATTGTCTCAGAGGAACCGGGTGATCCAGTCCTCCTAAGAAACCAATTACGTTAGGAGTATTTCTCAAATGATGAGCAACCTCACCAACCAAAGCGGCTTCCACCAGAACATAACCAGGAAGATAAGTCCTTTCTTTTACGATTTTCTTACCATTACGAACCTGATACGTCTTTTCGGTCGGAATCAACACCTGAGACACGTAGTCACCAAGGTTACCATGCTTGATGTCTGCATCAAGATATTCTTTCACCTTGTTTTCCTTTCCACTCACAGCACGTAATACGTACCATTTTTTTTCAATCTCAGACATTTTTTCTTACTGTTTTAGTGCGGATAGATAACATCTTCCATAATAAACTGGAAGGCAGAATCCATTAGAAAAACAACGAGTGCAATGAGGAGGGAAGCAGTTAAAACAACCACTGCACTACTAGAAAGTTCTGAACGAGTAGGCCATGATACTTTATGGACTAGTTCGTCATAAGATTCCTTACAATAATTTGTTATCTTTGTAAACATATTCTATCAATTTTAGCACGGGAAGAGAGGCTCGAACTCCCGACACTCGGTTTTGGAGACCGATGCTCTACCAACTGAGCTATTCCCGTAAAAATAGTTCCCGAATTCCTCCGGGAACTATCAATCTATCTATTCTAAGATATATTATTAGTCAAGAAGTTCTGTAATCTGACCAGCACCTACTGTACGACCACCTTCACGGATAGCGAAGCGCAGACCTACGTTCAATGCAACCGGATAAATCAACTCAACATTGATTGTTACGTTATCACCCGGCATTACCATGTCTGTTCCTTCCGGCAAAGAGATTTCACCTGTACAGTCCATAGTACGCAGATAGAACTGAGGACGATATTTGTTGTGGAACGGAGTGTGACGACCACCTTCTTCTTTCTTCAGGATATAAACCTCAGCTTTGAACTTAGAGTGAGCCTTAACCTGACCCGGGTGACACAAAATCATACCACGTTTGATTTCGTTCTTGTCGATACCACGAAGCAACAAACCTACGTTATCACCAGCTTCACCCTGATCCAGCAATTTGCGGAACATTTCAACGCCAGTTACAACTGACTTCTTGTCTTCACCAAGACCCAAGATTTCAACTTCGTCACCAACCTTGATCACACCAGCTTCGATACGACCAGTAGCTACAGTACCACGACCAGTGATTGAGAATACGTCTTCAACCGGCATCAAGAACGGTTTATCGATATCACGCGGAGGCAGAGGAATCCAGTTATCAACTGCATCCATCAATTCCATAACTTTTTCTTCCCACTGAGGAACACCGTTCAATGCGCCCAAAGCAGAACCGCGGATGATAGGAGTATTATCACCATCGAATTCATAGAATGACAACAGTTCACGCATTTCCATTTCAACCAGTTCCAACATTTCTTCGTC
>NZ_DBEXBB010000018.1:0-3080 GCF_048170425.1 Phocaeicola sp. | reverse complement strand
CAGAAAACTTTCATTTTACAACCTAAAAAACAGCTTCTTATTACAATTTTCCTTCATTTTCCAAAAAATCACCCCAAATTCTCGCGGCAGTTTCCACCATGTGAGCACAAGGACGTTTGGCATAATACTGTGCAGTCCGGGCTTCCGGCATAGACACAATCGGTTCTTTCTTAGACAAACCTAACAAATCACCACAACGAAGCGCCCCGCATTCTTCCTTGAATTTTCCAGCTAACTCCTGCACCAGTTTATAATTTGCCGCCTTGCCTTCCCGGTCTGCCCCATTCACAGCACAGCGTTCCAAACCAGCCAGCAAAAACATACCGCAAGCCGCTCCGCACGTTTCCCTCATACGCCCGATACCTCCCCCAAATGAAGCCGCCATATGCACAGCCTGATCAAAGGTAAAACCATACATATCAGCATATGCCCCCACTACAGACTGCGAGCAATTATATCCCTCTTTAAACAAAGCAACAGCTTTCTGTATACGCTCTTCTTTTGTCATAAAATCCTTTCTTTTTAGTTATTGACCACATTGAGAGGTTTTCCTTCGAGAAACGCCTTCAAATTATCCACCGCCAATTGCATCAGACGCACACGTGCTTCTTTCGTAGCCCAAGCTTGATGCGGCGTAATAAAACAGTTGCGTGCTTTCAACAGCGGATTGTCTGCACAGGGAGGTTCAGAAGAAAGAACATCCAAACCAGCAGCAGCAATCTTACCACTGTTCAGGGCATCTGCCAAGTCTTGTTCATTCACCAAACCTCCGCGACCAGTATTAATCAAAATAGCCGACGGTTTCATTAATGCCAATTTACGGGCATCCACCAGTTCACGAGTTGCTTCCGTTAACGGGCAGTGCAGACTCACAATATCACATTTGCGGAACAATTCATCCATCGAAGGACACTTATGCACATCGGCTGGAAGTTCCGTAGCAGACTTGCTGGTATAGGCATATACGTCCAAACCAAAACCCACTGCAATACGAGCTGTAGCCCGTCCCGTATTTCCAAAACCGACAATACCCATCTTTTTGCCATCAAGTTCATGCAATGGAGCATCCCAGAAACAAAAATCTGCCCGGCTACTCCATTTTCCATCACTCACCTCCTGGGCATAATATCCTACACGCTGTACAATATTCAGGATATGTGCAAACGCCATCTGAGCCACAGAGTTGGTGCTATAAGCCGGAATGTTCGTCACCACAATTCCCCTTCGGGCAGCTGCTGCCACATCCACTACATTATATCCCGTGGCCAATACGCCTATATATTTCAGTGCAGAAAGTTGTTCAAGCACAGCCTCATCCAGCACCACTTTATTCGTAAACACAACTTCTGCCCCCTCTGCTCTTTTGCAGACATCTTTCGGAGCCGTACGTTCATACACAATCACTTCACCCAATTTCTTCAAGGGTTCCCATGACAAATCTCCCGGATTCAATGTATATCCGTCTAATATTACAATCTTCATATCTTTCTCCTTAAAGCTATTATATTCATATTACTCTTTAAACCGTTCACCCCACAAACCGACCATCCGCTCTTTCAGCTTTTGTTCAGAAGGATTATCCTGCGCATGCCAGATACGCTGCGTACGAATCTCTTCGGGAAGGAAATCCTGTTTGACAAAATTTCCCTTATACGCATGCGCATACTTATAGTCCTTTCCATATCCCAACTGTTTCATAAGTTTGGTAGGCGCATTGCGCAAATGCAGCGGAACCGGAAGATTTCCCGTCTGACGCACCAGTTCCAATGCCGAATTAATCCCTTCATAAGCCGAGTTGCTTTTCGGACTGGTGGCCAGATACACCGTAGCCTCAGCCAATGGAATACGCCCTTCCGGCCAGCCAATTTTCATCACTGCATCAAAAGCCGCATTAGCCAGCAGCAGTGCATTCGGATTGGCCAGTCCAATATCTTCTGAAGCAGAAATTACCAGCCGACGGGCGATAAATGCCGGATCTTCTCCTCCTTCCACCATACGGGCCAGCCAATACAAGGCCCCATCGGGATCACTGCCACGGATGGATTTGATGAAAGCGGAAACAATATCATAATGCATCTCTCCCTCTTTATCATAAGCCAAAGGATTCTGCTGCAAGCTTGACACCACTTTTTCATCGGTAATAACCACCGGATTGGCCGTATCCGCTTCTATCACAAGTTCCAGAATGTTCAGCAGCTTACGTGCATCCCCACCGGAATAACGCAGTATGGCATCCGTTTCCTTCAAGTCTACCTGCCGTTCTTTCAATATCGGATCTCTGGTCAAAGCCTGATGAAGCAGTTCAAGCAAATCTTCCTTTTCCAGTGATTTGAGCACATACAACTGACAACGGGACAGCAAAGGCCGGATTACCTCGAACGACGGATTCTCGGTAGTGGCCCCAATCAACGTCACCACTCCCGTTTCGACCGCTCCCAGCAATGAGTCCTGCTGTGACTTGCTGAAACGATGAATTTCATCAATAAATAATATCGGACTTTGCTGAGAAAAAAAACGGTTGGCCTTTGCCTTTTCTATCACCTCACGCACTTCCTTCACTCCCGAAGTAACCGCACTCAGTGTATAA
Organism: Phocaeicola sp.; assembly: GCF_048170425.1. Taxonomy (GTDB): domain Bacteria; phylum Bacteroidota; class Bacteroidia; order Bacteroidales; family Bacteroidaceae; genus Phocaeicola. The sequence continues at coordinate 493 of NZ_DBEXBB010000018.1, read as the reverse complement.
AAAGGAACTTCCAGCCGGTTTGCCACAATCTGTGCCAACGTGGTCTTCCCTACTCCCGGCGGTCCCCACAAAATAAACGAAGAAATCCGCCCCGCTTCAATCATCCTGCGCAACACGGCTCCTTCTCCCACCAGATGTTTCTGGCCAATATATTCATCCAGCGTCTTCGGACGCATTCTTTCAGCCAATGGTTGTGCCATAGTTCTACCTAAATTAATATCCCCCAAAGATACGGAAAGTTTCTGAATACGCCCAAAGAAAACCAACAGTGGCACACAAAAATCATACGATGAAACACAACTGAAATGCAAATGTAAGGGCAAAAAAAAAGGCGCTTTTCACAAAGGGCCTTTTTAAGTTTTCAATAGGTATTAGTTTTTTTCTTAAGGTAAAAAGATTGTTTTCAGGATAACGGCACAAAGATGTAGCCTTTTTTTCAGGTAACCAAATAAAAAAACATGTCATAAAACACATTCTGCGTTTTTTTTCATTT
>NZ_DBEXBB010000017.1:0-3345 GCF_048170425.1 Phocaeicola sp. | reverse complement strand
ATGATCATGTGGAAAAAAAGAAAAAGTAGCACCACATTCACCTTCAATGGCGAAAAGGTATTTTTAGCAGCAAGCCAGACACTAGGCACAGTTTTCAGCTATTTCCAGACAAGCCGTATCGGACTTACACAAGAAGAAGTGGAAGCCAGACAGTCTCTCTATGGGAAGAATGAAGTGGAACATGAGCAGAAAAAGAACCCTGTATCTACTTTCATCAAGGCTTTTATCAATCCTTTTATCGGTGTACTCACGGCCCTGGTCATCATTTCTTTTGTGCTCGATGTGCTGCTGGCCAATCCAGGAGAACAAGACTGGACAGCCATCATAATCATTCTAACCATGGTTATCGCCAGCAGCATACTGCGTTTCTGGCAAGAATGGAAGGCCAATGCCTCCAGTGAAGCTCTACTGAAAATGGTGACCAATACCTGCTACGTAAGACGAGCTGGTAACCAAGATGAAGAAATCAACATAGCCGACCTGGTTCCCGGAGACATTGTCATGATTGCTGCAGGAGACATGATTCCTGCCGACATGCGTATCATCGAAGCAAAAGATTTGTTTGTAAGCCAGTCTTCTTTGACGGGAGAATCAGACCCGATAGAAAAACGTCCGGAAGCCAAAGGAAACAAGCACAGCAAAGGAAGTGTAATTGAGCTGGAAAACATCTGCTTCATGGGTTCCAATGTAGTCAGCGGATCTGCTACCGGTATCGTGTTTGCAACCGGCAACAGTACGTATTTGGGCACCATTGCCCGCAGCATTGCCGGGCACCGTGCCGCTACAGCTTTCGACAAGGGAATCAGCAAAGTCAGTTTCCTGCTGATACGATTCATGCTCATCATGATTCCATTCGTTTTCCTGGTAAACGGTGTGACAAAAGGCGACTGGCTGGAAGCATTTATCTTTGCCGTATCGGTAGCTGTAGGCCTTACCCCCGAAATGCTCCCGATGATTGTCACTGCCAATCTGGCCAAAGGTGCCGTAGCCATGTCAAAAAAGAAAACCATTGTAAAAGACCTGAATGCCATTCAGAACTTCGGGGCGATGAACATTCTCTGTACGGACAAAACCGGCACCCTTACCTGCGACCAGATTGTGCTGGAGAAGTACATCAACGCCGATGGAAGCAACGACGAAAGCCGACGCATCCTGCGCCACGCTTATTTCAACAGTTTCTTCCAGACCGGATTAAAAAACCTGATGGACAAAGCCATTCTGTCACACGTAAAAGACTTGTCTTTGGAATACCTGAAGGACAATTATACAAAAGTAGATGAAATACCGTTTGATTTTACCCGGCGAAGAATGTCGGTAGTAGTAGAAGACCGTCAAGGGAAACGACAGATTATCACCAAAGGAGCCGTAGAGGAAATGCTGGACATCTGCTCGCATGCTGAATTCGACGGAGAGGTACACCCCATGACCATCGAACTGAAAAACAAGGCACGCGACATCATCGAGCAGATGAACAAGCAGGGTATGCGTGTCATTGCTGTAGCCCATAAAAGCTACCTGGACAAAACCTGTGATTTCCGCATCGAGGACGAAAAAGACATGGTGCTGATTGGGTATCTGTCCTTTCTGGATCCTCCCAAGCAGTCGGCAGCCAGTGCCATCAAGCAATTGCATGAACACGGCATTGAAATCAAGATTCTGTCTGGCGACAACGATGCGGTGGTACGTACCATCGCCCGTCAAGTGGGTATCCGCACCGACAACGCGCTGACAGGCCCTCTGTTCGAAACGATGAGTGAAGAAGAAAAAATGAGAGCCGTCAACCAAACGACTGTATTTTCCAAACTCACTCCGATACAGAAAACGGAAATCATCACCCTGCTTCAGGCGCAACAGCACACGGTAGGGTTCTTAGGCGACGGAATCAACGATGCCGCAGCATTACGTCAGTCAGACATCGGTATCTCGGTAGATTCCGCCGTGGACATTGCCAAAGAAAGTGCCGACATTATCCTGCTGGAGAAAAGTCTGATGGTACTGGAAGACGGTGTACTGGAAGGACGAAAAACATTTGGCAACATCACCAAATACATCAAGATGACAGCCAGTTCCAACTTTGGAAACATGTTCAGTGTAATGGCAGCCAGTGCGTTCCTCCCCTTCCTGCCCATGCTCCCCATCCATCTGCTGATTCAAAATCTGCTGTATGATATTTCGCAAACCACAATTCCGTTCGACCGGATGGATGCAGAATACCTCCTGAAACCACGCAAATGGGATGCTTCCGATTTAAGCCGCTTTATGATATTCATCGGCCCCATCAGCTCCATTTTTGACATCGTTACCTACCTGGTGATGTGGTATGCGTTCGGATGGCAAAGCATGGAACATCAGACGCTGTTCCAATCCGGATGGTTTATCGAAGGCTTGTTGTCGCAGACCCTGATTGTGCACATGATACGCACCCAGAAAGTCCCCTTCATACAGAGTTGTGCCTCCTGGCAAGTAACCGGACTCACCCTGCTGATTATGGCCATCGGTATCCTCCTGCCTTTCACTCCGTTTGGAAGCTCTATCGGACTAGAAGCACTGCCATTAAGCTATTTCCCCTGGCTCATCGGCATCCTGTTGTCCTACTGCATACTGACTCAACTAATTAAAAACTGGTATATCCATCGTTTTACCAAATGGTTATGACAAAATTCCTGACACTATTCCTGTCTTTGACAACAGGGGCCTCCCACTGTTGCCAAGCTCAGGAACTCCAGGTAAACTACACCACAGAACTACAAAGCGATTTCAAGCAAGGAAGTAACTGGGTTAATCTGCTGAGACTGAATTTCACTCATTCATTAGGCAAACACACGACATTACAAGCCGCCACCATTAGTACAGCCAGAACCCGAAGCGAATCACTGGCTGATGATTTTCAGACCTTTTCCAACATTGAAGAAGAAAACCATCCGCTTGACCTCGCTACATTGGGCGTCCAGCAACAGTTCGGTCATTCCTCACTCTTTTTCGGTATCCGGAACTTGAATGAAGACTATTTCACCTCTCCTGTCACCTCGTTATTCACCAACAGTTCATGTGGCATCTTCCCCACCTTGTCTGCCGATTACCAGATAGCCAATTATCCGATAGCTTCCGTCGGGCTGCATTATGAACTACAATTCACTCGATGGTCCTTGCAAGCATCGGTATACAACGGAAAAGGTTACTACCGGTTTGCAGGAAAAGAAAACGTATTCCGGTTCTGCCCACAAAGCGATGGAATACTCAGTATCACTTCACTAAACTATCAACACCATGGCAGCAATTATCATGTGGGCTTTGCTCTACATAGCAGCATGCATATGGACTATGAAGAGGGAACTCTCCCAAAAA
>NZ_DBEXBB010000016.1:0-12676 GCF_048170425.1 Phocaeicola sp. | reverse complement strand
TTTTTAATAATTTCCAGTGCCTTATCATAGCGTTGCTGTTTAACATAAATTTTAGCCAAAGTTTCTGTAAAATAATAATCCTCACCTTCTTCCGTATCAACCTTCTCTTTTTCGGAATCAGGTACGACTTCCTCTATTTCTACCGTTTCAGAAGTGGTTCCCTCCTCCGACAAAGTGGCTTCCCTTATCGGTTCTAAGCCTTCAGCTTCCTCACGGGCAGCCTGCTCAATAAAGTGATCAATTAAATCTTGTCCGCGCAGGGGAGTTACAGAAGCGGTTTCCGTATTCTGTGCTTTTTCCATCAGTACAGAAGTATAATCTACTGCTTCTACCGGCAAAGGAAAGAGTTTTTCCACAGAAAGATCCTTATCGTCTGCTAAAAAACGGTCAATCAGGTCGAGCGTCCTGTCAGATGTTTCTGACGATACATTTTCTTTTTCGGCTACATGCTGGTTAATGACAAACCGGTCTCCTTCAATAGTATAAAACAAGATACTCAAATCGGCTACAAACAAAGCCCCCTTGCGCAACTCGTCTTTAAAAGATGGATCACGCAACAGATACAGATTCTTCAAATACAAAATACGGGCTGTCTGAAAAAAAGGATACTGCACTAAAAGCTGTCTTAATTCATACAGACTTTCAGTTCCTAACTCTTCCGGATGTTCAATCCAATGCTGTAGTCGTTGTTGTATCATCATTCCTGCTCTTACCAGTTGGCTACAGTTGCATTAAATATCTGCTCCACGATTTCGTCAATCATCTGTTTCACCAGTTCTTCCTGCACGGATGACAACTGCTGGCTGGCATTGTATTCACGACTGGCCGTAAACTGCTGGTCAGAAATATCTTCCGCATGATTGGTATTATTGACAAATCTCACATTCACCGTCATTCTCAACTCCGCCATCGTAGAATAACCGTCGGAACCTACCCCTTTATTGTAAGCATCGTAGTTCGTAATTTCACCCGACAATTCCAAGTCACCTCCCTGACGAACCTGTTTCAAACGGGTCTGCTGCATATATTTATCCTGCAAAGCCGTGTTGAACATTGACTCCATCGGTCCCCATACAAAGGCAGCCGAACGGTTCGGGAAATTCTGGAAGCTGATTGTTTTCACCTTATCATAGTTAATGGAAGAACCATTAAATTTATACGAAACCGTACATGCCGTAAGGATACACAAACAAACGGCCAGAAAATATTTACTCAATCTGTTATATTTTTTATTCAAGTCCATATTCTTTGATTTTTCTATAAAGGGTACGTTCTGAAATTTTCAAATCATTCGCTGCATTTTTTCTTTTTCCGTGATGTCGTTCCAACGCCTTACGAATCATTTCCTTCTCTACTTCATCCAGTGAAAGATTCTCTTCAATGTATTCTTCCGTATCTTGCACATCATCCGACACATCTGCATGCGTAACCTTCACATTTGGATTTACTTGTGACACATTCGTCACCGGAGTCACACTGGATACTTTACCCACTTCTCCGGCAGGATTCAATACCACTGCAGAAGGCTGTATCAAACTGGATGGAGTTTCAGGAATATAGTGTACCGGCATGGACGATGAAGTAGCAACCGTTCCACCAGCCGCACGTTCAGCCATAATGTCATGTACCAACTTCTTCAGTTCAGTCACATCTCTCCGCATATCAAACAGCACCTGATAAAGTATCTCCCTCTCACTCTGGAAGCCTTTTTCACCTTGTGGCTTCACCCCTCCTAACAATGCCGGGAATTTTGACACAGATTGAGCAGGCAAATACCCTTGAAGAATTTCAGCAGTTATCTCACGGTTGGTTTCAATAATAGAGATTTGTTCGGTGATATTTTTCAGCTGACGGATATTACCCGGCCAGGTATACGATACGAGCAACTGCCTGGCATCCTCCATCAACTGAATGGCTGGCATACGGTATTTTTCTGCAAAGTCAGCTGCAAACTTACGGAACAAAAGAGGAATATCATCCGGACGTTCACGCAGTGCCGGCACTTTAATAGGTACCGTATTCAGACGATAGTATAAATCTTCGCGGAAACGCCCGTTCGCTATGGCTTCAGTAAAATCCACATTCGTAGCTGCCACAATCCGGACATCCGTTTTCTGCACCTTGGAAGAACCTACCTTTATATATTCTCCGCTTTCAAGCACACGAAGTAAACGGGCCTGAGTAGAAAGAGGGAGTTCCCCCACCTCATCCAAAAAGATGGTACCGCCATTAGCCTCAGCAAAATACCCGTTACGATCGCTGATAGCTCCCGTAAATGCCCCTTTCTCATGACCAAACAATTCGGAATCAATCGTACCCTCCGGAATCGCTCCACAGTTCACCGCAATATACGGCCCGTGCTTCCTCCGGCTAAACTGATGAACTATCTGAGGAAAACTTTCTTTTCCCACTCCACTTTCTCCTGTCACCAGTACAGACAAATCCGTCGGTGCCACTTGAATAGCCACATCGATGGCACGGTTTAATCCCTCACAATTTCCAATAATGCCGAACCGAAGCTTTACATTTTGTATTTCTGATTTTACCATATACTCCTCGATTATGTGACAAAATTACAAAAAGTTTAAAACTCATACATGCATTTACCTGAAAAAGTACAAATTAGAATACGGTACGAATCATGAAACGTATCCCCCATTTACTGGCTGTAGGCAGTTCATTGTAATTCAAACGACGCACATATTCCACATGGAGCAACTTGAAAATGTTGTGAATACCCGCACTTACCTCCACATAAGGTTTCTTGGGGTCCATGACATAACTTGATGTATGATAATTACCCGCTGCATCGTAATGTCCCGGGAACAACATCAGCTCCGTATCATTGGCATTTTGCGGGAGCAACGGATTATTCTTGTCGGTAAGTGTCCCCCACAAACATTTCACGCCGATAAACTCACGCCATTTCAGCTTCTTCAGAAGAGGAATACGGTTGAAAATTTTTCCCTGCAAGTTCCATGAAACGTCCAGCGACGCATAACGGTCGTTCAGGAACTCCATATTATTGATCAAGCTGAAGGTTTCGTCCTGAAGAATATAAGACAAGTTGGCCGCCGGCATAATCAGCAAGGGGAAAGGCACCTTATTCCATTGGATACCTCCCTTCACACAAGTATCAATATTTCCCCAGGAGCTCAACCACCAGCGCTTGTAAAGACTCATTTCCGTCATGTTATAAGTATAATCACTACCTAAGATACCCTTCAGCCCCAGCGTATGTTGCAACGTAAAGACCGGTGCATCCAGATTGACCGGCAAACGGCGCTGCTTGGTATTGATAAATGTTTCTCCCGGTGCATAACGAAAAGCCAGCGTAGCCTCAGCCAGTGAGAAATCCTTCGTATTATAAGGAGAATGTACCCATTCCGTTCCCGTCAGTGCTCCCGATGCCAAATCCTGCTGCAACTGATTTTCCTGCGCCATGGTACGATAAAACAATTTTCCACATGCCTCCAGATTAGTATGTTTCAGCATCAAAGTGGTTTTCAAGCCGCTCTCTTTCTCTAATTCATATTTTACACTAGCGGTACGCTCATAGTTATACTGGTCGACCGATGTCACCTTGAACGAAGTAAACACATTGTCCTTATCAGTTCCCATAAACTTGTCAGACGGCAGCATATTATCGTACGAATACGACAGAGTCAACGAATTAATCGGATACTCACGGGGAAGATATTCCTTCTTGTTGAAAGAATATTCCACTTCTGCCTTGTATTTCGACTTCTCGTCCTTAAAACCATACGCATAATATCCTCTTAAAAAGAGATGAGGATTTAAGTTCGCAGTAGTCTGTGCTGAAGCCCTCAGACGCAACCCGTCAATGTAATTGTTTGAAATCATCGTATTAATCGGACCAATATCCACCTTACTTGGTTTCCCTTTCACTCCCGTTTCAACAAAGTTTTCAATAAAAGCCTTGGCCACGAATATGATGTATTTAAATCCCTTGATTTTTGCCAAATTATCTACAAACTGCCCCATATTATCCTCCGACTTCGTCAATTCCGTCGGACGGTATTCCTTCCAGAAAGAGTCGTCGCGCATCATGGCATTGACATCCTTTATCTCATCCCCCTTCTTCTTGAATATTCTGGCAGGAATCTCCTCAAATCCAAAATCAGAATATCGCGTGGTACGCCTCACCTGGAAGGAGCCTAAGATTTTCTTCAAATAAGACAGTTCACACAGCATGTCATCTTCCATCAATACCCATTCTCCTGTAGACAACTGACCGAATTTCTGTTCAATAATCATATTATCTACAAAGTTAATATCGGTCTTCTTCGGAAGATTCATGATACATTTATTCACACGGAAAGTAGAATCCGCAAGAATATACAAATGACCGGTGAAACCAAAATCCTGTGAATTGTTGGGTACGAAAGTCAAGTGGAAACATTTTTCCTTATCCACCATCACCGTATCCATGATATAATACTTATAGAAATTGATACCTGCATTCGAAATCGGACTATCGAACGGATACTGAAGGAAACGGAAACGGTCCTGATAAATATTAATATCCTGGAACACATCTTTCAATACGGTCGACAACATATCACCCGTATTAAACAATTCATTGACTCCCGTAGAGTTAATACCTTTTACAATCGTCTTTTCATCGTGAGGATTTTTCCGGTACAGTTTTTCTGTCACCGTCTCGTCCACAGAAATAGGCAGAATATTCTTGCCCGTCACGCTACACTGTTCCACCTGGTCACGGAAGAAAGGATACTTCTTGAACAGGTTCGATTCACGCAACGAATCAGTTGTAATATTATTTAAAGAGAACGTAATCTTCTGATACTTATTATAATGATAGAAGTCATTCACGCCCAAGTCATTCAGTTTCTTGGCTGCAATAACCTTCTTCATCATTTCCACTGCCGGATTGTTCTTTCGAGAATATTTTTCTTTCTTGGGCTTCACCACAACCTCGTCCAGCACCAAATCCGGCTTCATTTTCACATTCAGTGTCTTCGTTCTGGCAGAAACATCGCGTACCTCTGTACCATAACCTACCATGGAAAATGTCAGTTTATTCCATCCAGTATGAGCAGCTATTGAATATTTACCATCTATATCTGTAATAGTTCCAACCCCTTTTCCGTCATAATATACATTCAAATAAGGGATAGGATCACCTGTTTCAGAGTCTGTAACGACTCCGCTTATTTGTGCAGAAAGTTTCACAACTCCCAGACACAACACGATTAAAAAAAGCAATCTTTTTATCATATATCTAATTAACACCTTAATAGTCCAGCTTATCAATTTTGTAAAAATACAGCGTGAAACAATCTCCTACAAATTCTAAACCCTGAAAAACGACATTCTTACCTTTTTTTATGAATAATAGAATATAATTTCTTCTGTCACCTACGAAAAAAACCGGTAATGAAAAGCGCTTCATCACCGGTTTTTATTTTTACAAAGGATACATTAAGCCTTAGTCAATTTCCTCATCAGCTTCATATCCTCCCATCTCACGCAAAGCATTTTTCAACATGACATACTGCTGGAACAAGTGATTCACCGGAACCTCACCTTCTGTATAATCATGCATCGGGCTCTTCAAGAAGAAACTCAAGAAGCGTTGTGTTCCGTAACGTCCGGCACGTGCAGCCAAGTCGCTCAACAATACCAAATCCAGACACAACGGAGCGGCCAGAATAGAATCCCTGCACAAAAAATTAATCTTAATCTGCATCGGATAACCCATCCAGCCAAAAATATCAATGTTATCCCAACCTTCCTTGTTGTCATTGCGAGGCGGATAATAGTTGATACGTACCTTGTGATAATAATCAGAATACAAATCCGGCTGATTTTCCGGTACCAGAATAGATTCCAGTGTAGAAAGCTTGCTCACTTCTTTTGTATGGAAGTTAGCCGGTTCATCCAGCACAAGACCGTCACGATTTCCCAAGATATTGGTAGAGAACCAGCCTGACAATCCCAGACAACGCGTACCGATAATCGGCGCAAAGCCCGATTTCACCAAAGTCTGCCCTGTCTTGAAGTCCTTACCGGCAATCGGCATCTTAGTCTTTTCTGCCATTTCCCACATCGCTGGAATATCCACTGTAGTATTCGGTGCACCCATAATGAAAGGAGCCCCCTCAGCCAAAGCAGCGTATGCATAACACATGGAAGGAGCAATATGTTCGCGGTCATCCTGCTTCATCGCGTTCTCCAACACAGCCAAATTGCCATGTACGCTTTCACAAACCGGTACATAAATTTCAGTAGAAGCAGCCCAAAGTACAACAATACGTGCACAGTTGTTGTCTGCCTTGAATTTACGAATGTCTTCTCTCAGTTGTTCCACCATTTCCCAGCGGGTAGCACAATTCTTCACATTGTCTCCGTCCAGACGTCTAGCATAGTTACGGTCAAAGGCAGCCTTCATCGGCACAATCTTTTCCAGTTCATCTTTCACCGGATTAATATCCTTCTCACGCAACACTTCGCAATTGATAGCCGACTCATACGCATTGGCCGGATATACATCCCATGCACCGAAAACAATATCGTCCAGCTTAGCCATCGACACGATTTCATTATAATGCAAATATTTCTTTGCATCCCCACGTCCTACACGAATCTTATCATACTGCGTCATTGAGCCCACCGGTTTTGCCAACCCTTTGCGAGTCATTAAAACCCCTGTCATAAACGTAGTAGCCACAGCTCCCAAACCGACACACAATACGCCCAACTTACCTTCTGCGGGCTTTACATTCATTTTTTCCATTTCTAAATTTCTTTTTTCCTAGTAACTTTACATTAATTCTTGCCTCCGGAACTCAGTCTTTTTCAAGAATCTATCCCAAAGAACAGGAAACAAACTGTTCAAAGTTAAGACTTTGTTTGATTTAATAAAGCTTTTATGAGCTTTTTTATTTACTAATAAGTAAAAATAAGCCATAAATTCAGAAGAAAAAGCCATTAACCGACTCATCAGAGAGTAAAATAATGCGTATCTTTGCAGGCGCATTTAAAGAAATACTCAACTACATGAATGATATTTGTTGCATCGGACACATTACATTAGACAAAATTGTAACTCCAAAACAAACGACTTACATGCCGGGAGGCACTTCTTACTACTTTTCACACGGTATACGTAGACTGAAAGATTTCAAAAACTACAAGCTAGTTACTGCTGTGGCTCCTAGTGAATATGGCATTATTGAAGAAATGAGAAAAGAAGGTATTCAGGTAGAAGTCCTGCCAAGCCGCCACACGGTTTATTTTGAAAATACATACGAAGAGAATCAGGACAACCGTTCTCAGCGTGTACTGGCAAAAGCCGATCCTTTTACTGCAGAGGCTTTAAAAGATGAAAAGGCCCATTTTTTCCATTTAGGAAGTCTGCTGGCGGATGATTTTCCACTTGAGGTAGTCAAAGAACTGGCCCAAAAAGGAACATTAGCTGTCGATGCACAAGGCTATTTACGCAAAGTTGAAGGTGAGCATGTTTTTCCCGTTGACTGGCACGAAAAGAAAAAAGCACTGAAATACATTGACATATTAAAGGTAAATGAGCACGAAGCTGAAGTGCTGACAGGATTCAAGGACCCTCAAAAAGCAGCTGAAATACTAGCTGAATGGGGAGTAAAAGAAGTCCTGCTTACTTTGGGAAGCCTTGGTTCACTCATTTACGCTGAAGGAAAATTCTATAAAATCCCGGCATACGCCCCTAAAGAAGTAGTAGATGCGACTGGATGTGGCGACACCTACGTACTTGGTTATCTTTACATGCGGAATAAAGGAGCTTCTTATGCGGAAGCGGGATGTTTTGCTGCTGCCATGTCTACCATTAAACTAGAAAAATCCGGTCCTTTTTCCGGAACGGAAGAAGAGGTATGGCACATTTTGAGAAACAACAAACTAAAACCAGAAGTGCTGGTTGCCCAATAGCCCAAATTTTTCATACAAATAACAACCAAGGGGAGCTTGCTGATTGTCAGCCGTGCTCCCCTTTTTTACAACCTGTCACCCCCAGACCAGCTACCCCATTTTCCCAGTCAAATAAGCTCTTGTACGTTCATCAACCGGATTTTCAAACATTTTCTCCGTATTGTCATACTCTATCAGTTCCCCCATATACATAAACATGGAGCGGTCGGAAATACGCATGGCTTGCGACATGTTGTGCGTCACTATCAGGATGGTCACCTCTTTTTTCAGCTGGTCCATCAGCCCTTCTATATGTTTAGTAGCAATCGGATCGAGAGCAGAAGTAGGCTCATCCATCAACAGCACATCCGGCTGAAGTGCCAGAGAGCGTGCAATGCACAAGCGCTGCTGCTGTCCGCCGGAAAGGAAAGTACCGCGTTTTGTCAACGCATCTTTCACTTCATCCCACAAACATACGTTACGCAAATTACGTTCCACAATCTCATCTTTCTGCGATTTCGACAGACGGATACCGTTCAAAATATATCCAGCCAGCACATTGTCATAGATATTCATGGTAGGAAACGGATTCGGACGCTGGAACACCATACCGATGCGGCGACGTTCTTCCATGGGATGCATCTGAAGCACATTCTCACCATTCAGCAAAATTTCTCCCGTCACACGAATATTTTTATACAACTCGTGCATACGGTTTACGGCACGCAGCAGCGTACTCTTGCCACATCCCGACGGCCCCATGATAGCCGTAATCGTATTTTTCTCAATATCAGCCGACACATGCTTTACAGCCATCACATCGCTGGTATATGAAATACACACATCTTTTATTTGAAGAATCGGATTCTTTATATTTTCCATTTCTTTGCAATTCGTTTAGCTAATAAATTCAGACATAACACAAAAGCCAACAGGAACAAGGACGCTCCCCATATCAGGCTCTGCAAATTCGGGTCATTGAAAAATTCCCAGATAAGCAAGGGAACTGCCGACATGGGCTTTGTCATATTCCAACTGATAGCGGCTCCTCCCAAAGCGGTAAACATCAACGGAGCTGTTTCACCCACCACACGGGAAATAGCCAGTAAAATACCGGTAAAGATACTGCCCAATGCAGAAGGCACCATCACTTTCAGCATCACCCTCCAGTAACTACCTCCCAGCGCCAGTCCGGCCTCTTTTAAGGTTTCCGGAAGCACCTTCATGGTTTCCTCCGTAGAACGAATAATCAACGGAAGCATCATAATGAACAATGCCACACTTCCCGCAATGGCCGAATAACCTTTCATCGGCACAACCACCCAGATGTAAGTAATAATACCGATAATAATAGATGGAGTGCCCTGAAGCAAATCGGTCAGATAGCTGACAAATGTCGCAAACCAGCTTTTCCGATATTCAGAAAGACAAATTCCACACAGGATTCCTACCGGAATAGCCACTACCGCAGCCAGCAGCAACATCAAGAACGTCCCGATAATTCCGTTTGCAATCCCCCCTGGTATTGCCTCTCCGGCAGAAGCCGCCATCATCGCCTTGTAGGCATTCGGAGTAGCCTCCGTGATAAACGACCAGCCCAACTGTTTCCAGCCTTTTATCAATACTTCTCCCAGAATCGCCAACAGAGGTATTGCTGTCACCCCCGACAACACACAAACCAGAATATAAAGCAAGCGACTTTTCAGGATACGTATCTTAATATTATTTCCATATAACATAAGCTCAAATCTTTTAGCGGATTAAACGTGACGTGCCCGACGAATCAAAATCTTTCCGATGATATTGATGATGGCCGTAATCAGGAACAATAACAAACCGATGGCAATCAGTGAGGAAAGTTTCAAACCATCAGCCTCACCAAACTGGTTCGCAATGATACTGGCCATGGTATTACCCGTGGTACGCAGTGTGTCCGGCATCTGGTTGGTATTTCCAATCAACATAGTTACTGTCATCGTTTCACCCAGCGCACGTCCGATAGCCAGAATATAGGCAGAAAAGATACCGGAACCTGCCATCGGAAATATCACTCTCTTAATTACCTCTGCACGCGTAGCCCCCATGGCATAAGCCCCTTCTTTCAGGTCGGAAGGTACCATCTTGATGAATTCGGCACTCAAGGAAGCTGCATACGGCACAATCATGATAGCCAGCACAAACGCAGCAGTCAGAATACCGGAACCCTGCGGAGACAGGTTCAAGTGCATGAATACGGTACGAAGTACATAGAAACCCCACAAACCATAGATAATAGAAGGAATACCTGCCAGCAAATCAATCACCGTACCCAGAATGGCGGCAATTTTCTTTCCCCGGAAATACTCACCGGTAAACAGTGCGACAGGAAGTGAAAAAGGAATACACATCAGCAACGCCAGTGCGGTGGTCAATAGTGTACCCGTAATAAAAGGAAGAGCGCCATAACTTTCTTTACCGGCAGTTGTCACCCAGTCGTCGGAGAAGATAAAATTCCAGAAGCCAAACTCCTCGAAAGCGCCGGAAGCGTCAACGGTGAGGGAGTAGATAATCCCCCCACCAATGACCGGTATGACAATGGCCGATAAGATAAGTAAGACTTTAAATAATTTGTCTTGCATAACTTATGTCTTATTTATTTAAGAATCGGCTGTCCGTCGTATGTCACAGCTTTCAAGTTCTGAAGGCTTTGTTCGATAGCCTTCTTGGGCAGCGGAGCATAGTGTACGGTTGCTGTAGTCTGCTGTACGCTGTCACTCAACATGTATTGCATCAAATCCAAAGTTGCTTTTGCCTGTTCCACAGAACGGTCTGCATAGTGCTGCTCCTTGTAAATCAGCAACCAGGTGAAGCAACTGATAGGATAAGCTCCTGCGGCATCCGCATCTGTAATGGAGCAGCGAGTATCCTGAGGAATGTCACCGGCAGCCGCTGAGATACTTTCCGTAGAAGGTACTACCAGTTCACCACGCTTGTTGTACACGCTTGCATAAGGAATCTTTTGGGCAAACGCATATTCGGAACCGATATACCCCAAAGAATAAGGAGTTTGTGCGATAATTCCTGCTACACCTGGATTACCTTTGGCAGCCTGTCCCACCGGGAAATCTACTGTCTTGCCTGCACCATAAGTGTTTTTCCAGCTTTCACTTACTTTTGACAGATAGTCCGTAAAGATGAAAGTCGTTCCACTACCGTCTGAACGGTATGCCAGAATAATTTTCTTAGCTGGCAACTGTACATCCGGATTCAGTTTTTGCAGACGCGCATCGTTCCAGTCTGTAATCTTACCCGCATAAATATCCGCAATTACATCGCCTGAAAGGTTCAGTTTAACCACATCCGGCAAGTTATAAGCCATTACGACTGCTCCCATACAAGTCGGGATGTGTACCACCGGCTGCATGTCCGCCATCTCCTTGTCGCTCAAGAAAGCATCACTGCCCGCAAAGTCCACGATGCCGTCCTTCAGATTGCGGACACCGCCACCACTGCCAATGCCGCCATAGGAAATCTTGTCGCCCGAAGTGGCATTGTAGTTTTCGAATGACATATTATAGAAAGGCAAAGGGAAAGTAGCCCCTGCACCAGTCAACTCTACTCCATTAGCAGATTTCTGTCCACCACACGCTGCAAACGACAAAGCCATCGCCCCAGCAATTAAAGGTAAATAAAACTTTTTCATTGCGTTATACATTTTATATAAGTTACAAATCTATGTTATCTTTCAAATTAAATTGCGAACGAAGCGTTCAGGTATACATAACTGGCAGTCTTTCCGCCTTCTGTTTTTGGCGACCACAACCGGACGTTAGGAGCTAACTTGATGTATTTACCTAATTTAAATTCGGCACCTACCATTCCGGCCATACCGTCCGCATCCTTGTTCCAGTCTTTCTCTGAAGAAAGCAAGTCCCAACGGCCGAACAGACTTATTTTCTTGCTTAACTGTGCAGACGCATAAACCGAGAAACCATCCTGATCACAATCAGATACATATTTCGTATTGGTCTGGTAGTTGTATTCCGCTGCCACCGAGAAGGCTGTATGCTTATATCCGACAAAAGCGGCCAGATTCGTAATTCCTTTTTCTCCTTCTTCTACCGATTCATTATACGAACCGTATGCACGTAACGTCAAACCCTCAACCGGAGTCAGTGTCACGCCTGCACCATACTGCAATCCGTCTTTCACCTGTACTTTTTTATATCCTTCTCCGTTGGCAACAATCACATCGGCCGAAACCACCTTGTTAAATTTATAAGCTACTGAAACTCCCAAGTCCGCACTGCTACCGAACTTATATTCATCCTGGAAAGATTTCATCACGTAACGTTTTCCCCAAAAATCTTCCTGAACTTTAAATTGAGTCGTCGTGATTAATCCGGCATTCAGCGTCCAGCCATTTTGTTTCCAGGTAATCTGTGCATTTTTCACATAGCCGATGCGCTGATAATCGTTTACATCTTTTGACTGACCGAAATCAAGTACAGCCTTCAACTGCAATCCGTGAGGCAAAGCATACTGATAACCGATGTAGGCACGGTCCAGATTAAACCCTCTGTCATCATTGACAGAACCAAAACCAGAATGCGCATCCGAAAAAATCGTGATGATGGCAGATCCTTTTTTTGTTTCTGGCTCCTGTTCTTCTGATATATCCTGGGCCACAGCCGACACCGTAACACACATCCAAATGCTCAAAAGCCATAAAACTCTTTTCTTTGTTTTCATTTTTCCTATAGACTCA
>NZ_DBEXBB010000015.1:0-6028 GCF_048170425.1 Phocaeicola sp. | reverse complement strand
TCAAATATTATCAAACATATATATATTGCTAAATGATGATATTGATAACAGCGGAAATAATATTGATTAATTTATTTGATTAAGGTTTATATCTATATGTATAATTTAGACTTCAATATAACTAAGCTCGCATAACCTCTTTGGACTGGTTCATTATTTGATTGTGAGTACTAGATAAGATGAAGTGAGCTGATTTTGATAGTGACTCATGATATTAGAAATAACTCAATATTGATGTAAATATAGAGTTTGGAGTATAGAAGAAAATAACACCAAAACAGCTATTTGCACAAGAATTGCACAAATAGAGGAGAAAATAGAAGAAACAAGATAATTATGGATGAAAATAAAACATTATATTTGCTCTCGAGAATACGTGTAATGTGCTATATAATAGCATTATAAGGAATAGAAAGAAAACGTGTTATACGCGTTTCATAATCATGAGGTCCCCGGTTCAATCCCGGGTCCCGCTACTAAAAAAGGCTTTCAGAATTTCTGAAAGCCTTTTTTAGTTATTGTCTTTATTTCTGCCGTTCTTTCCACAAACGTGTCATGTCTTCCAGGGTCTTACCTTTTGTTTCCGGTACTAATTTCCATACAAAGATAGCTGCGATGATGCAGATAGCTCCATAAAGTCCGTACACAAACATGTGGCCGAACTTATCGCCCATATCACCGGCACTCATGTTGTACATGGGCAGGAAGGTAGATGAGACGATAAAATTGAATATCCACTGGAAAGCGACAGCGATGGCTACGGCTGCGCCACGGATGGTGTTAGGGAATATCTCTGCGATGAGCACCCAGCAGATAGGCCCCCAACTGAACATGAATGATGCACTGTAGACCATGATGCTGATGACGGGTACCATAGGGCTGATGCCAGTCGCGGCATTGCTGAGGGCTACTCCGAGTGCACCGATGGCCATACCAATGGAACCGTAAATGAGCAGAGGCTTGCGTCCCCACTTTTCTACAGTAAAGACAGCTAACAAAGTGAACAGGATGTTGACAATTCCCATGAATACCGTTTGTACCATCGGATTGCCCATACCCATACTTTCGAAAATACGTGGTGCAAAATAAAGTACGGCGTTGATACCCACTGCCTGCTGGAATACACTCAGCATGATACCGATAAAGATAACCATCCAGCCGTAAGTAAACAGCTTTTCTGTCTTTTCATGGGCAGTAGCCTTGATTTCCTGCAGAATTTCTTTTCCTTGTGACAGTCCGTTGATACGGCTTAATACAAACAGGGCTTTTTCGTCACGACCGGTCATTGCCAGGTAACGAGGTGTTTCTGGAACAAACAAGACTAAGAGAGTAAACAATCCGGCAGGAACGGCTTCACTGACAAACATCAGTCGCCATCCGGTTTCAATACTCCAGGCAGCATCTTCCGGATTCATGATGCGGTTGACTCCATCCACTATTTCTACTACCGGATTCAGGTGATCGCCTAAGATGAGGAAGTTGACAAAATAGACTACCAGCTGACCGAAGATAATGGCAAACTGGTTCCAGGAAACCAGTGTACCGCGAATGCTGCTTGGGGCGATTTCAGCGATGTACATTGGACAAATGGCAGAAGCCAGTCCCACACCTACACCACCTATGACGCGGTAAAAATTGAACGCCAACAGAAGTGAATAGGAGGGTTCTCCGTACGGAAATATCAAAAATTCCGGATGATATGAGCCTAAAGCAGACAAAAAGAACATGACGCCGGCTATCAGCAAAGAGAGCTTCCTTCCGAAATGGGAAGCAAAAAAGCCTGATAAAGCACTACCGATAATACAGCCTAGGAGGGCACTTGAAGAGGTTATGCCATGCCAGGAATCAGTGTAAACAAAGTCGTCTGCTCCCATGAAGAAAGCTTGAAGACCTTTTTCTGCACCAGAGATAACAGCGGTATCATAGCCGAATAGTAATCCTCCCAGTACGGCTACCAGTACGATGGAAAACAGATAACTTCTGCTTCCTTTTTCTGTGTAATTCATGATAATAAGATATTAAAAAAAGAGCCAGCATACCTGATCGGAGAAAGAATCTTTCACCGACGGGTATGCCGACTGCATACTGATAAATCAGCGTATTAGCAATACATATTTACAATAGCCTCATACAGTTCTTGTTTTCCACTGGTTTGTTTCGGTTCACCTACAGTCTTCGCATAAGCTACTACATCTTCCAGTGTCAGCTTGCCTTCTTCAAATTCTTTACCTTTTCCGTTGTCGAATGAAGCGTAGCGGTCAGCCAGCATTTTCTTGTAAGGAGATTCTTCCAGCAGACGTGCTGCATTTTCCAAAGCACGTGCCATGGCATCCATACCAGCGATGTGAGCGATGAAGATGTCTTCCAGGTCGGTAGAGTTACGACGAGTCTTCGCATCGAAGTTTGTACCACCGTTGCCCAGACCACCACCACGGATAATCTGCATCATAGCCTGAATCAGTTCATAGTTGTCGATAGGGAACTGGTCAGTATCCCATCCGTTCTGGTAGTCACCACGGTTAGCATCGATAGAACCCAGCATGTTGTTGTCTACAGCTACTGCCAGTTCGTGTTCAAATGTGTGACCAGCCAAAGTAGCGTGGTTTACTTCGATATTTACTTTGAAGTCTTTGTCCAGACCGTGTGCTTTCAGGAAGCCGATAACAGTTTCAGTATCTACGTCGTACTGGTGTTTGCTTGGTTCCATCGGTTTCGGTTCAATCAGGAAAGTGCCCTGGAAACCTTTGCTGCGTGCATAGTCACGAGCCAGTTTCAACATCTGAGCCAAGTGTTCTTTTTCACGTTTCTGGTCAGTGTTCAGCAGTGACATGTAACCTTCACGGCCGCCCCAGAATACGTAGTTTGTACCGCCCAGTTCGATAGTAGCATCGATGGCATTCTTAATCTGTACGGCAGCACGAGCTACTACATCAAAGTCTGGGTTAGTAGCTGCACCGTTCATATAACGTGCATGACCGAATACGTTAGCAGTACCCCACAACAGTTTGATACCAGTTTCAGCCTGTTTCTGTTTCAGGTAAGCTACTACTTCTTTCAAGTTAGCTTCGTATTCTTCGATAGTAGCTGCTTCGTCGCACAAGTCTACATCGTGGAAGCAGTAGTATTCGATACCGATTTTCTGCATGAATTCAAAACCTGCATCTACTTTATCTTTTGCAGCCTGTACTTTGTCAGGATTTCCTTTCCATGGGAAGCTTTTTGTTCCGCCACCGAACTGGTCGCCACCTTCAGCGCACAATGTGTGCCACCATGCCATAGCGAATTTCAACCATTCTTTCATCGGTTTGCCCAGGATGACTTTTTCTGCATCATAATAACGGAAAGCCATCGGGTTTTTGCTCTCTACACCTTCAAATTTGATTTTTCCAATACCCGGAAAGTACTCTTTTGTTGCCATAATATCTTTGTTTTATAAGTTAATGAATTGTTATATTTAATTGTTTGTTGATTTTTCAAGACATTCTTTCCAACGTGCGTATGCGTCGGCGTATGCAGCTTCGTCGGCAGCTTTCGGTTCGATGACAGCCAGTTTGTCGAGAGTGGCAAAAGCTTCCACATTGTCGCGGTAGATGCCTGCACCCATTCCGGCTCCCTTGGCCGCTCCTACCGAACCGTCTGTGTCATAGAGTTCGATGGTAGCATCTGTGACTCCGGCCAGCGTGTCGCGGAACAGCGGACTCAGGAACATGTTGGCATGTCCGGCATGAATCTTCCGTACATCCATTCCCATACCCTTCATGATGTCGATACCGTAGCGGAAGGAGAATACAATACCTTCTTGAGCGGCACGAAGCAGGTGGCTGCGGTTATGCAGGTTGAAGTTGACACCCTGAACGGAACATCCGATTTCCTGGTTCTGCAACATACGTTCAGCTCCGTTACCAAACGGAAGGATGCTGATGCCGGCAGCACCGATAGGAGCCTGAGCGGCAACCTCGTTCATTTCTGCATAGCTGAGGTCGGAAGCCAATGTGCGTTTCATCCACGAATTGAGGATACCCGTACCGTTGATGCAGAGCAATACGCCCAGACGGGTCTGTGAAGCAGTGTGGTTGACGTGAGCAAATGTATTGACGCGTGACTGTGGGTCGTAGTTGACACTACCGTTCACTCCGTATACCACTCCGGAAGTTCCGGCTGTAGAAGCAATCTCACCCGGATTGAATACATTCAGAGAAAGAGCGTTGTTCGGCTGGTCACCGGCGCGGTAAGTTACCGGAGTACCGGCTTTCAGTCCTAATTCCGCAGCTACTTTTTCTGTTACCTTTCCCTGTTCAGAGAAGGTCGGACGGATGTCAGCCAGTAAGGATGCGTCGATACCGTAATAATCCAGCAAGAAATCAGCTACCTTGTTTTCCTTGAAATCCCAGAACATGCCTTCCGACAAGCCAGAAACAGTGGTACAGATTTCTCCAGTCAGTCGCATGGCGATATAGTCACCCGGGAGCATCACCTTATAGGTGCGTTCATAAACTTCCGGTTCGTTTTCCTTTACCCAAGCTAGTTTGGAAGCCGTGAAGTTGCCCGGTGAGTTCAGCAAGTGTGACAAGCATTGTGTTTCTCCCAATGTCTGAAAAGCCTTTTGGCCGTATGGTACAGCTCTGGAGTCACACCATATAATAGAAGGACGGAGCACTTGCTGGTTCTTGTCCACGCAGACCAGACCGTGCATCTGATAAGAAATACCGATAGCCTTGATTTCTTCTGCTTTTGCACCAGAAGCAGTGAGAACGGCTTGTGTAGCCAGTTTCAAATTATCCCACCAGCTCTGTGGGTCCTGTTCAGCCCATCCCTGTTTGACAGCGAGGATAGGCGCTTCTGTTTTCGGGAAAAAGGCAGATGCTGCACATTTTCCGCTTTCTACATTGACCAGACTCGCCTTTACTGACGAGCTTCCTATGTCATAACCTAATACATACATCGTTATATAGTCTTTTAAAATTATCTTCTTGTCTTGTTGTAGATTTTCCGGTCAAACCGATAATACCTTGCGGCCCGGTGAGATACTCCCTGTTCGTATTCTTCCGTCGGTACGATGTATTCCATCATGGAAATCTTCTTATGGAAGTTGCGTACATCCAATGCCTTGCCGTAAATCACCTCATACAGCATTCGCAGTTGCAGGGCGGTAAATTTCCGTGGAAGCAGTTCGAAAATGCATGACGGGTTGAATTCGATGTGCTGCCGGATAAACTTCATGGCTTCTGCAATAATCAGATTGTGATCGAATGCCAGGTCCTTCACTTCTTCCAGTGCCACCCATTCTGCTTTGTATTCATCCAGGTTCTTGTTGAGAGTCTTGTCTATTTTTACCATGGCGAAGTAGGCGATGGTTACGATTCGTTCCACTTTGGCTTTTTCAGCTCTTTCCAGCCAGTGTACATCTTTGGGATTCTTGGTACGGCCTTTTGAACCGAAAGCCTTGAATTGCATCAGGTCTACATTTTTGAGTCCAGTCAAATCACGAAGCACTCGTTTGGCGGCATCATCCAAGTCCTCATCCATGTAGATAAGGCTTCCGGGGAGCTTCATATCGTGGAAAACTTCTCCGCTTTCTTCTCCCATTCTTTTTACGAGCAACACCTTTAGTTTCTCTCCATCGAATCCGATGACTACGCAGTCTACCGAGATGTGATTGTTGGCTAATTGTCCTGTGTATTCCATAAGCATTTATCTGTCTTCATTGCAAAGGACGTTTTTTTTATTGATATATGCAATAGGGCGTTTGTGGGTTGTAAAAGCTTATTGTTCAATAGAGTAAATATCTTATTTGATACAATATCGTGATATGGTGTTGTTGTGTCTTATACAATATGTATAAAAGGTAATTTGCAGTGCTGGCTTATTGGCAAAAGTACAACAACCTGAAAAATCGAATTTTCAATATTTTACGTAAGGAATATGTAAAGCCTCCTGCAATGGACTTATTGTATTTTACGTTTAAGTTGAAATTCCGATGCTTTATTTTAAGGACGGAGGGGGATAGTGGTAAGAATCTTTATGTGTT
>NZ_DBEXBB010000014.1:0-43863 GCF_048170425.1 Phocaeicola sp. | reverse complement strand
CAGCTAAAGCGGCATGACATGAATTTACAGACAGGAGCAGAAGAGGTCATCAGACTTCTTCCGGAACGTCATGTCCAACAGATAGGACTATATGAAAAAACACAGAAAAAGGGCAATAATAATGGCATATAAAGTGATTATACTCTATCGACTTTATATGCCATCTTACTTTTAGGGACATTTACTGAATATCCCTGGTCAGAGAAACAGAGCTTTTCGGCCACGTCTTGCACGCTGTTGGCTGGATTGAGCAGACAGACTTTCGCTTCTTCTATCAGGCTTTCGCTGATGAGCTGGTTGGCTGTCTTGCCATAGAGTTTCTTTAACTTGGCCGATAACGCATCAGGGGATACGTAGAGTTGGTCGGCATACCATTTTACGGTGTGGTGATAGCGGCAATTGGTATGCATCAGGTATAGAAAACGAGGGAGGGTATCTTTCCAGCGGAAAGAATGCTCGAGCTCGTTTTCTTGTTTATACATGCGGAAGATTATGTTCCATACTTCCAGGATGAGGGAACGAAGCGTGTTTTCCAGCATTTCAACCAGGAAATGATTCTCTTTTTGCTGAAGGGTGTGGCGTAGCATGTCCACATGTGATTGTATCCGGAGAAGATCCTGTTTTTCTAATGGGATAAATGTACATGTCTGTATACATAGGCTGCGACCTTGGAACGGATGCATTCGGCTGCCTGCAAAAAAATCTCCCTTCGGGTTATGAGCAGACATCCTTCGAAATCACGGTCTGTTTTCAGGTCGCTCCATTGGTAAGGTTCGATAAACTCGATGTAGGAAGGAGCAGGAATGACGGTCCGCTTGTCATTGGTCTGGATGCTGATTTCTCCTTTTAATACGAGCAAAGATACCGTATGCTGTGTGTCGATACTTCCTTTCTGGAATTGATTTTCTCCCCGTACGGTGAAGATACCCATTTGTTCATTGTACACCATATCTCGCTCCGTTCCGTCTGCTTGCAGCGTCGGAACCAGCCATTTTGTAAACGCATATTCTTTCATTTTGTATCTCGTTGTTGTATTTGCGCATCTAAAATACAGACATAAATCGTAGCCTGAAAACCTTTTTGTATGTTTTAGAAATCATAAACTGAATAAATGCTAAAGCACGGATTCGGACAAATGTTCTTAGGAATGGAACAAGTGAGTAGTCTTTCCCGCCTTCTAAATTTGCATCGGCTATAACAGAAAGAGTCAAATCAACTAAAAAAGGAGAATAAGATGAAAAAAGCTTTTGTATCAGTTGGTGCATGTTTTTGTGCGTTGTTGGGGATGCTGACAGCCTGCACGCAGCCTGTAGCTACCTCACAGGCAAGTGGGTACAAGACCATGACCGTGAAGAAAGAAAATCGCCTTCTTACTAACAGCTATTCGGCTGTAGTAAAGGGAAGACAGAGTGTGGAAATTCGTCCGCAGGTGAGCGGTACGATTACCGAGATTTGTGTGAAAGAAGGAGCCAAGGTGCACAAGGGACAGGTGTTGTTCGTGATTGACCAGGTGCCGTATAAAGCAGCCTTGCAGACGGCATTGGCGAATGTGAAAAGTGCGGAAGCTGCCGTAGCTACGGCCCGGCTGACGTTCGACAGCAAGGAAGAGCTCTTCAAGGAGCGTGTGGTTTCGGATTTTGACCGTCAGACGGCACAGAATTCTTTGTTGGAGGCTGAGGCCAGTCTGGCACAAGCGAAGGCCAATGAAACCAATGCCCGTAACGACCTTTCCTATACGGTAGTCCGGAGTCCGGTGGATGGAGTGGCAGGTATGTCTTCCTATCGTGTGGGGGCATTGGTCAATTCTTCCATTACCACGCCTTTACTTACCGTCTCGGACGATGAGGAAGTCTATGTGTATTTTTCCATGACCGAAAATCAGATGCTGTCACTGCTCCGTCAGTATGGCAGTGTGGACAAGGCCCTGGCCGGTATGCCCAAAGTGTCCCTGCAGTTGAGCGATGGGGTGAAATATGCGCATGAAGGAGTGATAGATGCCATCAGTGGAACCATTGACACCGGAACAGGGGCTGTCAGCTTGCGTGCCGTGTTCCCGAATCCGGAAGGAATGTTGCGAAACGGAAGTACGGCTACGCTCGTATTGCCCTATACCAAAGAGAATGCGCTGGTTGTTCCGCAGGAAGCTACTTTTGAGATTCAGGACAAGGTGTATGTGTATAAGGTGAATGAGAACAGGAAGGCCGAGTCGGCACAGGTGACTGTTTTCCCGCTGAACAACGGGCAGGAATACATTGTAGAGAGTGGCTTGCAGGAAGGAGAAGTAATTGTAGCTGAGGGTGCCGGACTGATTCAGGAGAATACCCAGATTCTTTCGTTACATACTGAAAAATAGGAGGGGACGTTATGAAACTGAAGACTTTTATCGACCGGCCCATCCTGTCGTGTGCCATTTCTGTGCTTATCCTGATATTGGGAGTAATCGGGCTGAGCAACCTTCCCATGGAGCAGTATCCTGACATCGCGCCTCCTACCATTATGGTGTCTACCACCTATACGGGTGCCAATGCGGAGACAGTGCTGAAGAGTGTCATTGCCCCATTGGAAGAAGCCATTAACGGTGTGGAAAACATGACGTATATGACTTCCACGGCTACTAATACGGGGTCTGCTTCCATTACCGTATATTTTGCACAGGGAACGGACCCGGACATGGCGACCGTCAACACCAAGAACCGTGTGTCGGAAGCAGAAGGATTGTTGCCTGCCGAAGTGACCAAGGTGGGTGTGACTGTAGAAAAACGGCAGAACAGTATGGTCAAGATTATAGCGTTGTACAGTCCCGACGACAGCTACGACCAGAATTTTATCAACAACTATTTTAAGATTAATGTAGAACCTCGTCTTTCTCGTATTACGGGAGTGGGCAACGTGAATGTCATGGGTGGGGATTATGCCATGCGTATCTGGATGAACCCTCAGAAGATGGCCCAGTATCAGCTGGTACCTGCCGATGTGATTGCCTTGCTGGATGACCAGAACGTAGAAGCGGCCACGGGTACACTGGGCGAGGATTCTGAAAATACATTTCAATACACGTTGAAGTACCGGGGGCGGTATGAAACGGCAGAAGAGTTTGGCAACATGGTACTCAAGGCCTTGCCGTCAGGTGAAGTGCTCCGCCTGAAGGATGTGGCTGAGGTGGAACTGGGTGCCCAGACTTATGCCTATAATAGCCAGATTGCGGGCCACCCCGGTGCTACGTGTATGATTTCGCAGACCGCCGGCTCGAATGCCAACGAGATTGTGAAGGAGGTGGATAAACTGATGGAAGAGGTGGCGAAGGATTTGCCCAAAGGGCTGGTGCTGACCGACCTGATGAGTACGAAGGACTTCCTGGATGCATCGGTACACGAGGTAGTGAAAACCCTGATTGAGGCTATTATCCTGGTAGTGCTGGTGGTCTATTTCTTCTTGCAGAGCGTTCGTTCCACCATCATTCCTTCGGTTTCCATCATTGTGTCACTGGTGGGTACGTTTGCCTTCTTGTATGTGGCCGGATTCAGTCTGAACCTGCTGACCCTCTTTGCACTGGTGCTGGTAATCGGTACGGTGGTGGATGATGCCATTGTGGTGGTGGAGGCCGTGCAGGCCAAGTTTGACGAAGGCTACCGCTCGCCTTATAAAGCTACGGTGGCTGCCATGGATGGCATTTCCGCAGCTATTGTGACCACCTCACTGGTATTTATGGCCGTGTTTATCCCGACCTCGTTCATGGGAGGAACCAGTGGGGTATTCTATACCCAGTTTGGTTTGACCATGGCGGTGGCAGTAGGTATTTCTGCAATCAATGCCTTGACCCTCAGTCCGGCTTTGTGTGCCCTCATCATGACTCCTCACATGGACAAGTCGACCGGCGGTAAGTTGAGTTTTTCTTCCCGTTTTCACCATGCATTTGAGGCTTCCTTCAATAGACTGGTGTTGAAGTATAAGAATGGAGTGTCGTTCTTCCTCCGTCGTAAATGGATGGCCTGGGTATCTTTGGCGGCTGTCTGTGCCTTGCTGGTATTTTTTATGCGGACCACTAAGACCGGGCTGGTGCCGGATGAGGATATGGGTACGGTTTTCGTCAATGTGACCACCCCTCCCGGAAGCAGTTTGGCCCAGACTCGCAAGACGATGGAAATGATAGACGAGCGTATCCGTGAGATTCCGCAGATAAGGACATATTCCAATGTGACCGGTTACAGCATGATGGGCGGACAGGCCGCTTCGGGAGGTATGCTGATTATCAAGCTGAAGCACAGGGATGAACGTCAGGAGGCACAGGATCACATCAATGCCATCATTGCGGCGATTTACCAGCATACAGCCGACATTAAATCGGCCAAGCTCTTTGCCTTTGCGCAGCCTACCATTATGGGATACGGTATGGGTAGCGGCTTCGAAATGTACGTGCAAGACCGTGCCGGAGGCAGCGTGGAGAATTTGCAGAAGTACACCCAGAATTTCATTGCGGCCCTCAATAAGCGGCCTGAAATTTCTATGGCCTATACCACTTTTGATACGAAGTTCCCGCAGTATATGGTGGAGGTGGATGCCGCAAAGTGCCAGCGGGCGGGTGTCACCACGTCCGATGTGCTGAGCGTACTTTCCGGTTATATTGGCGGTAATTACTCGTCCAATCTGAATCGCTTTTCCAAGCTTTACCGTGTGATGATTCAGGCTCGGAAGGATTACCGTCTGGATAAAGAGTCGCTTAACAATATGTTTGTACGGACTGAAAGCGGGGAGATGGCTCCTGTGGGGCAGTTTATTACGCTGACCAAGGTATACGGAGCCGAAACCTTGACACGGTTCAATATGTATACCTCTATCCCGGTCAACGGTATGCCGGCAGATGGTTACAGTTCGGGTGATGCCATTGCAGCCATTGAGGAGGTTGCTTCACAGACGCTGCCTACGGGATATGGATATGAGTTCAGCGGTATTACGCGCGAAGAATCGGGAAGTACGGGAAACACGGTCATCATTTTCATTATTTGTATTGTATTCATCTACCTGATTCTCTGTTCACTTTATGAGAGCCTGTTCATTCCGATGGTAGTTATCCTGGCTGTTCCTTTCGGACTGATGGGAAGCTTTTTGTTTGCCAAGTGTTTTGGACTGGAGAACAACATCTATATGCAGACGGGTTTGATTATGCTGATTGGATTGCTTTCGAAAACCGCCATCTTGCTGACCGAATACGCTTCGGCCCGTCGCCGACAGGGGATGAGCATTGCACAGGCTGCTGTGGCGGCTGCCGGAGTTCGTCTGCGTCCGATTCTGATGACCGCCCTGACGATGATTATCGGATTGTTCCCGCTGATTGTGGCTACCGGGGCAGGAGCCAACGGAAACCGTTCGTTGGGAGTCGGTACGGTAGGAGGTATGCTTGTCGGTACGGTAGCCCTGCTGTTCGTGGTGCCGGTGCTGTTTACGGTGTTCCAACTGATTGAAGAGAAAGTAATGCCACACCGTCAAACAGAGGAGGACACGAAAGAATAATCCGTTGCCGCAAAATATTATGTCGATTAAAGAAACATTTGATATGCAAAAAAATAGGAGTTTTTTATTGGTTGCCGCTTGTATGGCTAATTTATTGACCGGTTGTGGCATCTATACGAAATATCAGCAGCCGGAGGTGGAAACCGATGGGTTGTTTGGCACGCTTCCGGAGGAGGTGGATACCACCTCCTCACTGGCCGACCTGAAATGGGAGGAGCTGTTTACGGATGTATCCTTGAAAAAACTGATTACACGTGCGCTGGAGGCGAATACGGATTTGAATGTGGCCCGTTTGAAAGTGGAAGAGGCACGGGCCTCGCTGTCAGCTGCTAAGCTGGCCTACCTGCCTTCTGCCCAGTTGGATCCGGAAGGAGCATTGAGCAGTTTTGACGGCAGCAAACCTACCAAGACCTATTCGTTGGGAGCTTCTGCCAGCTGGGAACTGGATTTCTTTGGAAAGCTGACCAACGCCAAACGGGGAGAACGTGCGGCACTGGAGCAGAGTGAGGCGTATCGTCAGGTGGTGCAGACACAGCTCATTGCTACGGTGGCCGAGAGTTATTACACGTTGCTGATGCTTGATGAGCAGGTAGCCGTAACTACGGAGACGGTAGAAAGCTGGAAGGAGTATATACGTAGTCTGAAAGCCCTGATGCGGGCCGGACAGGCCGACCGTGCGACCGTGAATCAGGCAGAAGCTTCCCGATTGGATGCCGAAGCTTCTTTGCTGGATTTGAAGCAGCAGGTGACGGAAACGGAAAACACGCTGTGTGCCCTGCTTTTCTGGACCCCGCAGTCTATTGCGCGCGGTACACTTGGTGAAGTGGATTTCCCGGAAAGTTTGTCGGTGGGAGTGCCGTTGAATTTGTTGGCCAACCGTCCGGATGTGTGGCAGGCTGAGGCGGTACTTAAACAGGCTTTTTATGCCACCAATCAGGCACGCTCCAGTTTTTATCCGAGCGTGACATTGAGCGGCTCGGCCGGATGGACAAACAGTGGGGGAGCCCTTGTGACCAATCCGGGTGCCTGGCTGCTTCAGGCCGTAGGCTCTCTGGTGCAACCTCTTTTTCAGCGGGGGCAGCTTATGGCAAATCTGAAAATCAGCAAGGCACAGCAGGAAGAGGCTCTGCTACAGTTCCAGCAGACCTTGTTGGATGCCGGTGCGGAGGTGAACAATGCCCTGAGCCAGTGGCAGACGGCCCGTCAGAAAACGGTGCTCGACCGTGAGCAGGTGGAGCATCTGAAAGATGCGTTGCGTGATACGGAACTGCTGATGGAACACGGTACGACGAACTACCTGGAAGTGCTGACTGCCCGTCAGTCATTATTGGCAGCACGGTTGTCGCTTGTGTCCGACCGGAATGCTGAGATAAAAAGTGTCATAACCCTTTATCATGCGTTGGGAGGGGGAAACAACTAACATATAGGTTGATATGAAGAAGATGATGATGGTTGCTGCATGCGTGGGAGGACTTGCATGTATGCTGGCATGCAATAAAGAAGAGGTGGGTGCATATACTCCGCTTCCCAAGATTCACTTAGGAGAGACGTTCAAATATAAATGTGAGCCGGAGAATTACATCCGGCTCGAATATGATACCCTTGGTGAGGCTGCTGTCTTGAACTTTTATAAAGACGAAATCACCTCATTGGACTATCTGGAGTACGATGAAAACTCGTGTACCTTCTCCTTTCATAAAGGAGAGACGGGGCTTTATCGTATCAGTTGGGAGTATACGTCGGAAAATACCTTGCGGATACTTTACGGACAGAACGGCATGTGGTACCGGATGAATACAAGCGGTACCCATGAATATCTGTTAGAAGCCAATGACGGGATGGCAATAAAGGTCATAGCCTACCGCACAAACTTTGATTCTTTGCATTGCACGATAAATCGTTTTTGTATTGAAGAATACAAAAACGAGGAATAGGAGTGAACCGAAGTTCCGGCCTGCTTTCACCTTCCTGAAGGCAGTGCCGGCACTTCGGCCTCTATTCGATTCTCCACGTCGTCGGGGAGCTTGGAGAAGAAATCCATCCCCGTTACTTTTTCTACGGAGTCAACCGGTACCATGTATTTTTCCAGTGTCTGATGGTGTGCCTTGTTGTCGAACAGAAAGCCCATGGCGATGGGACTCTTCCGGTTGTAAATCAGCACCACCTTGAAGAAACGGTCGGGTACGGCCACCCGGTGCTCTCCGATGCGCCTGGGTTGCTTCTTGTCATAGATAGGTCCGCAGGTAATGTACACCGTGCCATATTTCCGTGCCCAGCTGCGGCATAATTCCTCCAAATCCCCCCAGTCATCCCGGTTCAGTTTCTGGTTCTGCGGGCAGATGTTGCTCATGTAGAACGATTCTTCCATGGCTTTCTTACTCCATTTCATGTCGGCCGCCGGAGCCATGTGTCCCCGGTCGTATCCGGAGCGTGTATAATCGGCATGCTCCACACGGGGCTCGGGCAAATCCGGGTCGGGTACGAAGCGGTTCTTTCGCTCTTCACTTCCTTTGGTTTCCTGCCGTGTCAGTTCCCAGGCCACCCAGTTGGGTGTTTTATAGAAATTATTGTATGAAACGGTGTATCCCGTCCGCTGCAACCTGATTTCTTCCCGTTTGGTCAGCATGACGGGAATTTCCAGTTTGCTGCTGATACGGCTGGCCGAGGGTTGTGTCTCTGTCTCGTCCTGCGACTTTTCCGGCAGGCGCTGTGCCACTTCCTTCTGTGCCTTCTCCAGTGTGTGCGAAAGCTCCTTTGTCAGCTCCTTGGCTTCCGGCAGATTCTGGTGGTTCTGATAGAAATAAGCACCGCCACCCAGAATCAGCAACAGGAGTATGAAGCCTTTCAGGGAGCCGGTGTATGAACTTCTCTTTTTCTTTCCCATGATTTGCGTGTATTAAACCAGTTTGAAACGCATTCGGAAGATGCCGTCGTTAAAGTCGTGACTGATAATCTTGAAGGTACCGATTTCTGACGTATTCTCTACATGCTGTCCGATGCACAGACATTCGTCGTAGTCGCCCACGTGTACCACGCGAACCGTCTCGGAAGCCCCTTCAGGCAGTCGTTTTATGTCAAAGCGTCCGGTAGCTTCTTCTTGTGTGATAAATTCCGTAGTGACAGGAAGGTGGCGTGCGATTACTTCGTTGACAGTCGTTTCAATGCGTGCAATATCGTTTTCCGAAGGTGCTTGTGAAAGTGCAAAATCGAGTTTGCTTTTCTTCCGTTCGATATGGGCAGATACCGCCCGTCCGCATCCGAAAAGATTGACCATGGTGCGGTTGACAATGTGTTCGCAGGTGTGCATGGGGGGATATTCCTGCTTGTTATGTTTATTAAGTTGAGTAGGTTGTTCCATAATGATTGTATTTTCCGGCAAAGATACAAAATGAGAGGATATATGCAGTCTTTATGTGGATTTTTCCATGTGTCTTTTGGAGGATTTGAAACGCTTTTACGTTTCATCCAAAACGCACTTACGTTTCATCCAAAATGCACTTGCGTTTTGATTGAAATGTACTTACGTTTTAACAAGAATGTACTTACGTTTTGTGGTATCTATTTTTTTCGTGCTGCAATGGCTAGTATGACACCTAAAACAACTCCCAGTAAGGCTGCAAAAAGAACACGCGTTTCGCCTGGAAGCAGGAATGTAACGGTGTGTGCCGGATACCAGAAGAACGGAATGGTTTTTTTGAACACGAATCCCCATTGCACATGCCAGTTGATTTGTTGCATAATGTCTCCCATTGGAATGGGAGTAAACAGTCCACGCAGTGTTCCTCCAGTGGCTAAAATGTGCGTGTCGGTAATTTTATGGAAGGTCATGAATACAGGAGCAAAGATACTGTTCAGGCATACCGAAATGGATAGTGCCAGCAATATTTTAGACAGACAGAGTGGACCGGCCATGATACCTGCCGGGTCGGTTACTCCCAGATAGGCTGCTGCAGCAGGCACGCCTGTGGAAAAGATGATGAATGCCAGGTTGATGGCCATTCCGAAGATACCCCATACTATTGCGCGGGGAAGTACACCGAATCCTGTACGATAATAGTAGCCAGTGCTGATGCGCAGACCGAGTAATTCGCCTAAGGTAGACAAGAGGGCGAATTTGATGAAACTCATTACCATGCCGTGTTCGGTATTGAATGACTGATACCAAGTGTAAAGATTTTCGGACACAAAGAATGGGGCAAACAGAATCACTACGATAAGTAGGAAATAGAAATCAGAGCGTTTCATAAGCAGGTTGTATTTGTGGTGTTTTTCATGGTGCGCAATGTAATAATAAATTTAATCGAATCAAACTGTTTGTTAGTAAAAATGATGTTTTGCAAGAAAAAAGTGCATTTGTTGGGGGATTCAGTGTGCTTTGGAATTTCTTTTACTTATGAAAGGGCATAAAAAAAGGAGTTCCGCTGAACTCCAACCTTTGTTAACCTTAAATCTAATACTATGAAAAACACATTGCAAAGGTACGTATTTTCTGCTTCTTTGCAAGAAAAAGACTTTAAAGAATCTGCTTTATAACATATATTATAATTTGCATTTGCCGGAAACGTTTTTGTTAACGCTTCTTTTACTACCTTTGCAATTAAAAAATAGACAGTTTATGGCATTTGAAGCGACGAAAAGAGAATGGGGAGAGCTGTATGCATTCTTCCGGCTGCTGGCCGACGGTTATGTGTACGGTGGTACTCCCGATGTGAAAAAGAACGAAACGCTCCGCCTTCCGGTGGCAATGGTTCAGCGGGAAGAACATGACGGTACGCGTCAGTATATATTGGAAAAAGATACCGTACGCCTGAAAGGGGAAAATATAGACAAGCGGATTCCTCGTGAAGACTTTGCTACGGTGGCAGAGCTTATCTATGCGGCAATTCGCCAGAGCCGGGAGGACGATGTTACATCTCCCGATGGTGTAGAGGAGTTTCTGGATGAGGTGGCCATTTTTGATTTGGAAGCCAAGACGGACGACCGTACGGATTTCAGCGTGGCTTTTTATTCTGTAGATGCTCCGCTCACCGGATTTTGTGTCCGTTCTCGTCTGGGGATGATGATTCCGCTGCTTGACGGAGGAAGAACCGCCAATTTCAAGTTTGAGCAGACAGGCGTGAAGTTTGCTACCCCTACCATCAATAAAATCAATGCAGAAGGAGAGGAAGACGATGTGGTGTCGAGAATGTTGATGATAGAACGCTTGGGGGGAGTGTTAAAATACAGTGACGTGGCCGATAAGATTTTCCGCAGTAATCTGTCCATGATTGACCTTCACATGGGACGTTTGCTGGCTGAAATGACACGTCTGATGTGGCTGGACGGCATTACGAAGGTATCGGAACTGACGGAGGAAATCAAAAAGCTGAACCCGCTGAAGATAAAGGATGAGTTGATTACCAAGCACGGTTTCTATGAATATAAGGTAAAGGAACTGTTGCTGGCTTTGGCCATGGGGCTTCGTCCGGCAAAACTGTACAACGGAACAGACTCTGCCATTGCAGGGTTTCTTTTCGTGACGGGTGACGGGGAAGTGTTGTGCTACCAGCGTGCCTTCCGTCAGACATTTGCCGATTTCCTTTTCCAGAACAGCCGCTTGGAAAAAGGGTCTACGGAAAAAGACAAGTATGGTTATCTGGAACGTGAAAATGGAGTGTACTATTTTAAACTGAACCTGAAAATCGGTCTTCTGAAGCGATAAGACTCAGATAGTGGATAAAAGAAAAACGGATTCCCCGGCTGTAAAGTCAGGGAATCCGTTTTTTATGCGTATCTGCGAAGAGGTTATTCTTCGTGGTTACTGTAATATTTCATGAACTGTGTACGTTCAAACGGGTTGATGGCTCCTGCGGCAGAGGCATTCATCTTTCCTTTGAACTGTGCAATGGAATCATATCCTTTGTCATCCATCCATTCGGTCAGCTCTTTCTTCATTTCTTCAATCATCTGGTTGCCATGCTGGTAGATAACGCTGCAAACTTCTACTGCGGCAGCTCCTGAAAGCAGGGACTTGATGACACCTTTTCCGTTGTGTACACCACCTGAAACAGCATAATCCAGCTGAGGAACTTCCGCCGAGGCAATGGCTGTCCAGCGGATACGGTCAGACAGTTCAGAAGGTGAACTCATTACGTTGGCTGTAGTGAAAGTCAGGTTGTCAATCTGGATGTCCGGCTGGTAGAAACGGTTGAACAATACCACCGCAGCAGCACCATTGGCATACAACTGGTTGATGAGTGCAACCGGATTGGTCAGGTTGCTGCCCAGTTTCATGATTACCGGAATACTGACTACTTTTTTAATGTGGCGCAGGATGTCGATGTGGCGCTGTTCAAAACTTCCCGGCGTGTAGTCCTTGCTGGTCTGCAAAGAAAGGATGTTCAGTTCCAGCGCATCGGCTCCAGCTTCTTCCATCAGGCGGGCAAAATCAGTCCATTCACTGTCGCTGTAGCAGTTGATGCTGGCGATTACCGGAATCTTGCAATGTTTCTTTACGTCTTCAATCAGGGTGATATGTTCGTTCAGTGCATGTGAGCGTACGTATGCCCCCAGATAGTCGTCGGCTTCGGGTGAGCCATAGCCCTGCATGCTTCCTGCCTGCATGTTGATTTGTTCCTCGAATACTGATTTCAGTACTACTGCACCCGCTCCGGCTTCTTCCAGTTTCTGAATTTTAGCCAGGTTGTTAGTCAGTCCCGAACTGCTGATAATGATCGGGTTGTTCAGGGTTAACCCTGCAAAAGTTGTTTTTAATTGTGCCATATTCTTCTCGTTGTTAATATACTCTATCTCCGAAAATCTTGCTGCCTACACGTATCATCGTGCTTCCAGCCTGAACGGCTAGCGGATAGTCGTGTGACATGCCCATGGAAATTTCCTTAAAAGTGTCACAATCGTTAAAATAGGTAGCTTTCAGTTCGGTAAAGAAACGGTGAAGGCTCTCGAATTCTTTGATGATTTGTGATTCGTCGTCTGTATTGGTGGCCATTCCCATGACCCCGCTGATGCACAAATGTGTCAGCTCTTTCCACGGGGTGGTTTCCAGCATTTCGCGACAAGCTTCAAAAGAAAATCCGTACTTACTATCCTCTTCTGCAATATGGATTTCCAGTAGGCAAGGAATCACCCGGTTGCATTTGGCTGCTTGTTTGTCGATTTCAGCCAGCAGTTTATAACTGTCTACGGCATGAATCATGGCAATGTAGGGTGCGATGTACTTCACTTTGTTGGTCTGCAGATGGCCGATGAAATGCCACTGAATATCGGCTGGAAGAGAAGCCTGTTTCTTGCTTAGTTCCTGTTCTTTGCTTTCTCCGAAGATACGCTGTCCGGCTTCGTATGCAGCCAGAATCGCTTCGTTCGGGTGAAATTTAGATACAGCAACCAGACTGACCTGGGGAGGAAGTTGTGCCCGTACTTCTTTTAAATTAGACTGAATATCCATGGTGTGATAGGTGTTTGTTTATCGTTTGTCTGCATCCAGGAACTCCGGTTTTACGTCAGGCTCTGCAGAGTAAGGGTATACGTCCATCAGTGCGGTTTCTGCTACAGAGGCAATGACGTAGTCGGCCATTGTACCCTTCATTCCCTCGTCCAGTTTCTTCACGGCATCGCGCAGGTCGGCAGCCTGTACCAGTACGTTGGTGGCTGTTTTCTTTTCAGCACCGCTTTTCTCGTCGAGGGTGATGAAGTAGAGCTTGCACTTGAACCAGCGGTCAGCAGCTTCCTCGTCGCTGGGAAAGAGCTCGCTATAGTTGGCGCGTTTGATGTCGGATACAGTGAATTCTCCGCTGATGAACGGAGTGATTTCTTCGATAATACGCGATTCGGCTTCGGTAAAGCTGAGTGCGTCCACCAGATAGGGTTCCGTTACTTTCTTGTTCATTCCGTTTTCGGCTACTTTCTCGTAACGGATCTTGCATTCAAACCAATTATGCATCATAATTTTTCTTGCTTTTCAATTTGTAATATTTCACACAAAGATACGATTATAAATTGAATGAGAGAATAAATGGTTTTGAAAAATCAGTCAATTCTCGGTTTGCAGCGGTTTTGTTGCATGAATTCCTGAATGAGGTCGGTGTAATTCCCTTGAATCAGGATGTGGTGGTTGCCCAGCGGATTATGCAGGAAATAGTCAGCCGGCTTATCCAGGCGTACCTTTAGCTGTGTGCGACAACAGGTCACCATGTTGGTATTTTCGATGCAATGTCCAGAACTCAGATAATATTCGTCCAGACATTCTCCCCCGCATTTGAAGAGGGTGACTTCGCCCGGATGTACAATGCCTTGAATGGCGATGCCGCTTTCTGTTTCAAAATGGTTGCGGATAATAAACTCTTCGGCCATTTTGGTAGGAATGGAGCAGTGTGCCAGCAGTACTTCGTTGCGGGCAAGGTCTACAAACGAAGGATTGGCCATAAAGCCGGGCTTTCCGATGAGTTCTTTTACCATCAGCAAGGTCATGATGGATTGCAGGTCGCCTTCGCATCCGGCAGGTATTCCTTCGTCATTCAGCAAAGAAAGGGCCAGGCAGCCTGTGGTCTTCAGGCTCTGGATCAGCGAGAAGCAGGACAGGGTAAGAGCGTCCAGGTTTTCTTCCTGGCATACACGTCGGATAGCTTTGTACAGGCGCATGGCCCGAAGCAGTTCTTCCGGAGTAACCTCCTGAATCCCTTTGGCGCGGTGGGCAAACAAAGAGGCTTCAGGTCCTATTTCATCTTCCGTAATCTCGTGGAAAGCTTTTTCTACGGTCTCAATGGAGATGTCCGTGTAAGTCACTCCCCAACGTTGTCCGGCTAACAGATAGTCTACGTGACTGGCTACCAGCCAGGAGGCCGGAGTGCCGATTACACCGATGCGTTTTTTCTTCAGGGAACGTTTGGCGGCAAATGCCTGGTGATGTAAAAGTACCTGATTTACTATGTCGGGCACTAAGCCATGGATGATTTTGACCTTCATGTCTCTCGACTGAATCCATGCCGAGATTTCAAGGGCGGCAGCCAGTGAGTTGTTCAGGCCGTCTGTCAGTAGGGTGATGGGATAGGGCAGGATACTGAAAAAACGCACCACTGCATTTTCCACGCCCCCGCTGGCAATGAAAGCCATTTTGTATTCATGACTGGGAATGCTTTCAGAGTCTGTATAGTTGACAAGGTGAAGGGTAAAATGTTTTTCCAGTTCCACGAACAGGTCTTTATGCTTTTCGTAGACTTGCTCCACCTTGTATGTGCCGGCTGTAAATATAATTAGGTAAAGGTTCATAATGCTTGAGTGTTTGGTTATCGATAGCAAACATACGGATTTTTTGGGTAGAAGACTTGGAAAATGCCTGAAAAGGCGTTAAACTTTACTTGGAGGGCCTTTTTCTCAAAAGAAAGGAGTAGCCGTATTTTTCTGAGCACAAAGTTGTTTAATTTCGACATTCGCTTTATCTTTGCATTTCAGAATCTTTTTTAAACTATAAAATATGCCAAAAATATCCATCAGAGGAACTGAAATGCCGGAGTCGCCGATACGTAAGCTTGCGCCTTTGGCTGAAGCTGCGAAAGAGAGAGGAATTCATGTATATCACTTGAATATTGGTCAGCCTGACCTGCCTACTCCACGAGCGGCCCTCGATGCGATTCGAAATATTGACCGCAAGGTGTTGGAATATAGTCCCAGCCAGGGATACAGAAGCTACAGAGAGCGTCTGGTGGGATATTATGAAAAGTACGACATTCACCTGGATGCCGATGACATTATCATTACTACCGGAGGGTCGGAAGCTGTGCTGTTTGCGTTTATGAGCTGTCTGAATCCGGGGGATGAGATTATCGTGCCGGAACCGGCGTATGCCAACTACATGGCGTTTGCGATTTCGGCAGGAGCGGTTATCCGTACGGTGACGACTACCATCGACGAAGGTTTCTCTTTGCCGAAGGTAGAGAAGTTTGAGGAGTTGATTAATGAACGCACCAAGGGTATCTTGATTTGTAACCCGAATAACCCGACCGGGTATCTGTATACTCGCCGGGAGATGAACCAGATTCGGGATTTGGTGAAGAAGTACGACTTGTTCCTCTTCTCCGATGAAGTATATCGTGAATTTATCTATACAGGTTCTCCTTATATCTCTGCCTGCCATCTGGAAGGTATCGAACAGAATGTGGTATTGATTGACTCCGTATCGAAACGTTATTCGGAATGTGGAATTCGTATCGGTGCGCTGATTACGAAGAATCCGGAAGTGCGCAAGGCAGTGATGAAATTCTGTCAGGCTCGTTTGAGTCCACCGTTGATTGGCCAGATTGCAGCTGAGGCTTCGCTCGATGAACCGGAGGAATATGCTCGCGAAACGTATGATGAATACGTGGAACGCCGTAAGTGTCTGATTGACGGATTGAACCGTATACCGGGTGTTTATTCTCCAATACCGATGGGAGCTTTCTACACTGTGGCTAAACTGCCGGTGGATGATTGCGAGAAATTCTGCGCATGGTGTTTGTCTGATTTCAATTATGAAGGAGAGACCGTTATGATGGCACCTGCCAGCGGATTTTATACCACACCGGGCGGCGGTAAAAACGAGGTGCGTGTGGCTTATGTATTGAAGAAAGAAGACCTGGTACGGGCTTTGTTCATTCTGCGTAAGGCGCTCGAGGCCTATCCGGGAAGGGTGGATGAATGATGAGCAACTGGAAATTTTTTATTGCCCGACGGATTTACCGTAGCAGGGAAGGAGAGAAAGAAGTATCAAAGCCGGCCGTACGCATTGCGATGGCCGGTATTGCTATCGGACTGGGTGTGATGATTGTGTCGGTGGCGGTGGTCATTGGTTTCAAGCATCAGGTGCGCGATAAAGTAATAGGAATGGGCTCTGATATTGTGGTTTCCAGCATAGAAGGGGCACAGCTTTATCAGATGAATCCGGTGGTGGCAAACGACAGCCTGTTGTCGGTGATACGGGAAATTCCCCAGGTGAGTCACGTGCAGCGTTACGCTACGAAGCCGGGTATGATTATGACCGCTGATAACTTTCAGGGAATGATTGTGAAGGGGGTGGCGCAGGAATACGACTGGACGTACTTGAAAGCACACTTGCAGGAGGGAGAGATTCCTGTACTGACAGACTCCGTGGCCAGTAATCGTGTACTGGTTTCCCGTTCCATGGCCGACAAACTCTCATTGAAGGTGGGCGATAAACTTTATACTTATTATATAGAAGGCAATGTGCGTGCCCGCCGGTTGACGGTGAGCGGGATTTTTCAGACTAATTTTTCTGCTTTCGATGATTATTTTCTGATAACTGACATGTACACGGTCAATCGTCTGAACGGCTGGGAATCAGATCAGGTGGGAGGTGTGGAAGTGGCCGTGTCGGATTATCGTTTCTTGAATTCGGTGAATGATGATATTCGCGGCCATATTCAGGAGCAGACAGACCGTTATGGCGCAATCTATTGCTCTCGTACCTCGGAAGAGCTTTATCCTCAGATATTTGCGTGGCTCGACTTGCTGGATACCAATGTGTGGGTAATTCTGATTCTGATGACTGGAGTGGCTGGTTTTACCATGATTTCCGGATTGCTGATTATCATCCTCGAACGTACGCAGATGATTGGGGTATTGAAAGCGCTGGGAGCTGACAATGCCTCTATTCGTCAGATATTCCTGTCATTTTCTGTCTTTCTTATCGGAAGAGGTATGTGCTGGGGGAATGTCATCGGACTGTCGTGCTGTCTTATTCAGTATTTTTTCGCACCGATTAAGTTGGATCCGGCTACGTATTATGTCAATGCGGTACCCGTGGAACTTCATTTGGGCTGGATTGTATTGTTGAACGTGTGCACATTATTGGTTTCGGTAGGGATGCTGGTG
Source organism: Phocaeicola sp. (assembly GCF_048170425.1). Lineage (GTDB taxonomy): Bacteria > Bacteroidota > Bacteroidia > Bacteroidales > Bacteroidaceae > Phocaeicola. The sequence continues at coordinate 26,493 of NZ_DBEXBB010000014.1, read as the reverse complement.
GGTCCTTCATATCTGATAAGCCACATTCATCCGGCAAAATCCATTCGTTTTGAATAAATCCTGCTTTAAAATCAAGAGCAAACAAATCTTTTTTACTAATTTTGCACTCTCAATTGATATTAAAGAATAAAATAGCTACATAAAGTTATGGCAAAAGAATTAAAAGACCTTACCAAGAGAAGTGAAAACTATTCACAATGGTATAATGATTTGGTGGTAAAGGCCGATTTGGCTGAACAGTCTCCTGTGCGTGGCTGTATGGTAATCAAGCCTTACGGATATGCCATCTGGGAAAAAATGCAGCGTATCCTTGACGATATGTTCAAGGCTACAGGACATGTGAATGCGTATTTCCCGTTGTTGATTCCAAAATCTTACCTGAGCCGTGAAGCTGAACACGTGGAAGGTTTCGCCAAGGAGTGTGCGGTAGTGACCCACTATCGTTTGAAGAATGCAGAAGATGGTTCGGGAGTGATTGTGGATCCGGCTGCCAAACTGGAAGAAGAACTGATTATTCGTCCTACTTCAGAAACGATTATCTGGAGTACTTATAAAAACTGGATTAACTCATACCGTGACCTGCCTATCTTGTGTAACCAGTGGGCAAATGTGATGCGCTGGGAAATGCGTACACGTCTGTTCCTGCGTACAGCTGAGTTCTTGTGGCAGGAAGGGCATACGGCTCATGCTACTCGCGAAGAGGCTGAAGCAGAAGCACAGAAGATGTTGCACGTATATGGCGATTTCGCTGAAAAATACATGGCTGTGCCGGTTATCAAAGGTGTGAAGTCTGCGAACGAACGTTTTGCCGGAGCATTGGATACTTATACTATCGAAGGACTGATGCAGGATGGTAAGGCTTTGCAGTGTGGTACATCTCACTTCTTGGGACAGAACTTTGCCAAGGCATTCAACGTACAGTTTGTCGATAAGAACAATAAGCTGGATTATGTATGGGCTACTTCATGGGGTGTATCTACTCGTCTGATGGGTGCCTTGATCATGACTCACTCTGATGACAACGGTCTGGTTCTTCCGCCGCATTTGGCTCCGATTCAGGTTGTTATCGTACCTATCTATAAGAACGACGAACAGCTGAAACAGATTGATGCCAAGGTAGAAGGTATTGTCAACAAGCTTCGCAGCATGGGTATCTCTGTGAAATACGATAACGCTGACAACAAACGTCCGGGATTCAAGTTTGCAGACTATGAATTGAAGGGTGTACCTGTACGTCTGGTAATGGGTGGTCGCGACCTGGAAAACAATACGATGGAAGTAATGCGTCGTGATACGCTGGAAAAAGAAACCCGTTCCTGCGACGGCATTGAAGAATATGTACAGAACCTGTTGGAGGAAATCCAGCAGAATATTTACCAGAAGGCATTGAATTATCGTAACCAGCACATTGTGAAAGTGGATACTTACGAAGAATTCAAGGAACAGATTGAGAAGGGTGGATTTATCCTGGCTCACTGGGACGGTACTCCGGAAACAGAAGACCGCATCAAGGAGGAAACTAAGGCTACTATCCGCTGTCTGCCTTTCGAAGCAGATGAGGAAAGTCTGACTCCGGGTGTGGATATGCTGACTGGCAAGCCTTCTGCACGTCGTGTATTGTTTGCTCGTGCATACTAATTGGCTATACTTACAGTAATATCATAAAAAAGTCCGGTTCTCTTGAAAGAGGGAATCGGACTTTTTTTATGGGTTTTATTATTCAACTTTCAGGCATTGCATGTATTCTTCGTAACTGATGAACCGGCCGCCCATTGACTTGAGGTGAGGCGTTTCGAACTGGCAGTCGATGAGGGTACCTCCGTGTGCATGGAGCAGTTGGGCCAGTCGAATCAGGGCAAGCTTGGAAGCACTGGGCACGAGCGAGAACATGCTTTCGCCGAAGAAACACGTACCCAAAGTTACTCCATACAAGCCTCCGACCAGCTTGTCGCCTTCCCATACTTCTACGCTGGCGGCCAAGTTTTGTTCGTACATGCGGATGTAAGCTTCAATCATTTCTTCTCCCAGCCAAGCTCCTTCTTGTTCGATGCGGAGCTTGGAACAATTCCGTATCACCTGTTCAAATGCATGGTTGAAAGTTACCTTGTATTTATCCTTATTCATCAGTGTGCGCATGGAATGGGAGATGTGAATCTCTTCCGGAAAGATGACAAAGCGCTGCAACGGGCACCACCATTGGATGACTTTCTCGCGGAAGGCATACCAGGGAAAGATACCGTTGGAATAGGCCAGGATAAGGCGGTCGACGGACAAGTCGCCCCCAATGGCCAGCAGGCCGTCAGGGTCTCCCCAGTGCGGGTCCGGAAAAGCCAGTCTTTTTGTCAGTTGGAAAACCATGGCATCGAAATTATTGGAGAATACTCAGTTGATTGTTTTCGGCCGTTACCGTGATGTCACCTCCCTGCTTCAGCGAGCCAAACAGAATTTCACGCATGAGCAGCGGCTTCAAGTGGGCAGCGATGGCACGGTCCATTTCGCGGGCTCCGTATTCCGGCTTGAAGCCCTCTTTCAGCAGCCATTCGTGGGCTTCGGGTGTCAGGTGCAGGCAAACGCGACGGCGATCCAGCTTTTCATCCAGCTGCCGCAATTTCTTGTCGAGCACTTGCGTGGCCATTTCCCGACTCATGTCGTGGAAGACGACGGAAGCCGACAGACGGTTGAGAAATTCCGGCTTGAAGGTCTTTTTTACCTGACGAAGCATGGCCTGTCCGGTACTTACCTGACTGTTGAAACCGATAGAAGCCTGATGCGCATACTGAGCACCGGCGTTGGAAGTCATGATAAGAATCAAGTGGCGGCAGTCTGATTTCCGTCCTTTATTGTCTGTCAGCACTGCATAGTCCATCACCTGCAGCAGGATGTTGAAAATATCGGGATGTGCCTTTTCGATTTCATCCAGTAACAGTACACAGTTGGGTGTTTTACGGATGGCATCCGTCAGCAAGCCACCGTCTTCATAGCCGATGTAACCTGCCGGAGAACCGATGAGTTTGGCGATGGTATGCTTTTCCATGTATTCACTCATGTCGAAGCGTACCAGTGAGATACCTAATTCTGAAGCCAATACTTTGGCTACCTCGGTTTTTCCTACTCCCGTAGGGCCGACAAACAACAGACTGGCCAGCGGCTTGTTCTCGTCCAGCAATCCGGCTTTGGCCATTTGTACCGCTTCCACTACCTGACGAATGGCCTCGTCTTGTCCGTAAATCTGTCCGGATATGCGTTCGTACAATGCTTCCAGTGAAGCATTGTCTTCCTCCTTGAGTGCATTGGCATCAATCTTACAGGTACGTGAAAGCACTTCTGTAACCAGTTTTTTATCTACTGTCTTTGTGCCGTCTGTGGCCGGATGAATTTCCCGGTAAGCGCCGGCCTCATCAATCAGGTCGATAGCCTTGTCGGGCAGGAAGCGGTCGCTGATGTAGCGGGCACTGGCCTTTACGGCATATTCAATCACTCCCGGCTCATAGGTCACATGGTGGTACTCTTCATACTTCTCTTTCAATCCTTCTATGATTCGGATAGCCTCGTCAATACTGGGCTCTTGGATGTCGATTTGTTGGAAGCGGCGTACCATCCCTTTGCTGCGTGAGAAGTAACGGTTGTATTCCTCGTAGGTGGTAGAACCGATGAAACGGATGTCCCCCTGCTCCAGATAAGGTTTCAGCATGTTGGAGGCATCCATCGAGCCGTCGCCTATTTGTCCGGCTCCGATAAGATTGTGTATCTCGTCAATATAGAGGATGGCTTTCTTTTCTGCGCTGAGACTCTTCATTACACTCTTCAACCGTTGTTCGAAGTCGCCCCGGTATTGCGTTCCGGCCAGCATACTTCCCAAATCCAGTTCGTAGATACGACTGCCTTTCAGACGTTCGGGCACCTCTCCGGCTTCAATGCGGGCTGCCAGTCCGTAAGCCAAGGCAGTTTTTCCTACTCCCGGTTCACCGATGTGCAGCGGGTTGTTCTTGTCTTTCCGGCACAGCACTTCGATGGTGCGTTCCAGTTCCATCTCCCGTCCAATCAGCGGATTGTGATTCTCCAACTGCTCGTTCAGACAAGTGATGAAATTCTTGGAGATGCCGTGAGGTTCATCCGAATCATTTTCGTCCAGACTAAGGTCGTCTCCATAGATAACCACCAGTTGGCTGATGAAATCCGGAATCCGTTCTTTCAGATGTTTTTTCAGAAAATAGCAGGCCCAGGACTCCGGCAGCAGTAACATGGCCTGTACTACGTGAGGAATGTCCAGCACCTCAGCATTGGATGATTCCACGAAAGCATACGCATTCTGAAACAACAAGTTGGATTGTACGGAAAACTCCAGCTCATAGTTGGTATCCTCCGGCACCTGTTCCATTTTCTGCGCCAGGTATTCGTCCACTTCTTCCTCCATTACTGGGATGTGACAGAAACATTCTTCTACGGCTTCCACAAAAGGGTCCTGGTTAAAGAGTGCGCTGAGAATATGTTCCGGAGTAATGAATTCATGGCGATAACGGAAAGCCAGTCCCTGAGCAAACGACAGCGCTTTGTCTACATATACAGATTTTACGATGTGACTCATTGATTCTTTACAGTTTAATTATCTTCGGGTTCTACGGTCAGTCGCAGAGGAAATCCTTCTTCACGCGCCATCTGGGTGGCTTTCTGTGCTTTGGACTGTGCCACGTCGTAAGAATAGATGCCTGCTGTGGCCGATTGCTGCTGGTGTACTTTCAGCATCAGTGCTTCAGCTTCCTCCTGCGATTTGAAAAACACGATTTTGAGCACCTTCACCACGAAGTCCATGGTGGTGAAGTCGTCGTTGTGGAGTATTACTTTATAATGTTTAGGCTCGTGTAGCTCCACACGTTTTTTTTCTTTACATAGAGATTGTTCTTTTTCCATTTGTCTTCTTTGAAATAGCGATGCAGACTCGCGTCAACGTGCCGTGTTTAGGGTAAATTCTTTTTGGTCGTACATTTGTCCACGGGTATCAGTCACAGCCAGCCGAAAAGTAACCGTACCCGTTTTGATGCGTTTTCCGGCAGTGACGGTAGCCGTATATTTCACCCCGTTTCCCGGCAGAATCTGCTCCACCAGAATGGAAGGGGAGATATGCAGATGTTTCATTCCGCTAATTTCTGTCACGCTGGGAATTACGTTATAGGCTATTTCATTTCCTTCGTTCATGATTTCGAAGATGATTTTGCTGCTTTCTCCCGAGCTGATGACATGATCGCGGTCGTTATCTATGAAACGGATGTTCCGGATGTATAAAGAGGAGAGTGCAGACTGTGTATAGTCCGGCTCGGCGTACACCTGTTCCACGGGATAGTTTGCTCTGTCTTCTTCACGCGATTTAGGAGCTGTCAGTGCACCCCCAATGGCGGCTCCGGCCAGTGTGCCGACAATGCTTCCAATGGCAGAACCTCTGTAGCTTCCTCTCCAGCCATGACGGGAGTCGCCCACCAGTCCGCCGATGGCACCTCCCAAACTATTTCCGATGGCAGCACCACCTACAATGGCACCGGTACGTTCCGGTTGCGTAGTTCCGCATCCGCTACTCAGTAGGGACACGATTAGAAGTAAAATTGCGACTTTCTTCATGGATGTTTTCTTGATAAAAGTTTTATTTGCGGTATTTAGCTTTAATAGCTGGAAGTTCTTTTTGGATATCACTGATACGGCGTGCATCACTAGGGTGCGTGCTCATGAACTCGGGAACCTTGCCGCCTGAACTAGCCGACATTTTCTGCCAGAAAGTCACTGCCTTGTCAGGATTATAGCCCGCCATGGTCATCAGAATCAGTCCCATGTAATCCGCTTCCGTTTCGTGTTTGCGTGAGAAAGGAAGGGTTACTCCGTATTGCGCTCCCACACCGTACACCGTACTGGCTATGGCTTGTACCATCTCGCTCTTTTGTGAGAGACTTTCTCCCAGAAGTTGCGCTCCGTATTGGGCAAGCATCTGCTGGCTGATACGCTCGTTGCTGTGCTTGGCCACTGCATGCGCTACTTCATGTCCCAGTACCACGGCCAGTTCATCGTCCGACGATACGAGTTTCATCAGGCCTTCGTACACCACAATTTTTCCGCCGGGCATACAGAATGCGTTGATTTCGTCACTCTTTACCAGATTGAATTCCCAGGAGAAATCCTTGATTTCAGCCGAAAGTCCGTTGCTGCGCAGGTATCGTTCTGTGGCTGTGGCGATGTTTTTTCCTACTCGTATCACCATGGCTGTCTGGGTGGAATTGGTTGATTTTTTGGCACTTTTTATGTAGTCTTTATACTGAGTCAGACTGGAAGAAAGTACTTCCTGATCTGAAACCAGTAACAACTGTTTACGTCCGGTGAGCGGTACCGAACTGCATCCTGCCAGCATCAGCAAGGAAAGTACATACACACTTAGTTCTTTTTTCATAACGGTTTCGTTAGTTGTTCTACAAACATAACAAAAAAATGATGATTTTTGATTATGTTTGTGGCAATAAACTGTAAAAAAAGAGATGAAAAAGGAACTTATTATAGCATGTTCTTTATGCGGAACTATGTTGGTGAATGCCGAGAATATAGAGGTCACTTCGTTTAAATACGCAGGACCGTATGAACTGATGCAGCCTTATCAGGTTGACAGTGTGGATGTTAATTCCAAGTCATGGAAAGCGGAGTCGCTGCTGAAGACGCCGGTATCATTTTCTTTGCTTGAAGGAGCAGAGGTGAAGCAGGCAAGCCAGCTGTCTCCGTCGTCAGGCTATGCCTTGCACTTGATGGGCTTTGTACTGGAGAATACACACTATGGAGAAGTGTCATTGAAGGTGGAAGGGGCTGAGCACTATCAGGTGTATGTGGATGGTAAGCGCGTGGAGGATACCTCGTTATCGCTGAATCCGGCTACGCATCAGGTGGTCATCAAGTATCTTTCCATGCCGGGAGAAAAGAGTGTGCCGAAGGTGACTCTGGATGCCAAGCAGGACGGAGTGTTTACCTTGCGTACCGAGCAGGGCCGTTTGTTTACACTAGCCGATGTGTTGCACGGAACCCGCTTTACGGGTACTGAACTTTCAGCCGACGGGAAATACCTGATTACGTCGTACACTATAACAAAGGAAGGTGGAGAAACGACTTCGCAGACTAAGGTAAAGGAATTGAAGACAGGAAAAGTAGTCGCTACCCGGGGAGAAACCCTGCACTGGATGCCGCGTTCCGTGAAATATTACTATGTACGTCAGGGAGTATCCGGCCGGGAACTGGTGACGGTAGATCCTGTATCCGGACGCGAGGAAGTATGGGTGAGCCATCTCCCGGAGGGTAACTTCCAGGTAGCACCTACGGAAGATTATCTGCTGTTTACTCTTGTACAGAAGGGGCCGGAAGAAAAGAAGGAAATTTATGAATTTATCGACCCGGATGACCGCCAGCCGGGATGGCGTAACCGTACGTATCTGGCCCGTTTTGATGTGCAGACAGGGGTGTGCCAACCGTTGACCTTCGGTTACAAGAATGTATGGGCCACAGACATTTCCTCCGACGGACGGTTTGTCCTGATAATGGCATCCAACCACCGTATGGGAAAACGCCCGACTACTTTGTTTTCTGTGTACAAGATGGATGTGCAGACCTTGCAGGTGGAAGAACTGGTGAAAGACGATGGTTTCCTGACCCATGCGCAGTTCTCGCCCGACGGTCGTCAGGTATTGCTGGCCGGTACACCGGAGTGTCTGGGCGGCATTGGCAAGAATGTGAAGGAAGGACAGACGCCAAGCATGATTGACAATCAGCTTTACCTGATGGACTTGCAGAGCAAGCAGATTGAGCCGCTGACACGGACATTCAATCCGAACGTGATGCAAACGGTATGGTCGGCTGTAGACAACTGTGTGTATTTCACCGCAGAAGACCGTGACTGCATTTCCTTGTTCCGTCTGAATCCGGCAAAAAAACACATTGAAAAGTTGAACGTGCCCGAAGAAATGGTTTTGGGATTCTCTGTGGCCGAGAAAGCCTCTTCGTTGTCGTTCTACGGAGAAAGTGCGTCCAATTCTCACCGCTTGTATGTGGTCGACCTAAAGAAGGATAATTCCAAACTGGAAGAAGACTTGAACGGGGAATTGAAAGATGTGCTGCTGGGTGAATGCAAGGCGTGGGACTTTGTCAACTCCCGTGGGGACACCATTTGCGGACGCTACTACCTGCCGCCTCATTTTGACCCGAACAAGAAATACCCGATGATTGTCAACTACTACGGCGGATGCAGTCCCACAAGCCGTAATTTTGCCAGCCGTTACCCGCATCATGCGTATGCCGCATTAGGTTATGTGGTGTATGTGGTGGAACCGAGTGGTGCGACCGGTTTCGGTCAGGAGTTCTCTGCCCGCCATGTGAATACGTTCGGTGATTATGTAGCCGACGACATCATCGAAGGAACGCGTAAGTTTGTGGAAACCCACTCCTTCGTCAACGGCCAGAAAATCGGTTGCATCGGTGCTTCTTATGGTGGCTTCATGACGCAGTATCTCCAGACAAAGACCGATTTGTTTGCGGCGGCCATCTCACATGCCGGTATCAGCGACCACACCAGCTACTGGGGCGAAGGCTACTGGGGTTATTCCTACAGCGAAGTATCGGCTGCCAACAGTTACCCGTGGAAGAATCCGGAACTCTTTGTCGATCACAGTCCGCTGTTCAATGCCGACAAGATACACACTCCGTTGCTCTTCCTGCACGGAGCGGTAGACACCAATGTGCCGGTGGGCGAAAGTATCCAGATGTTTACGGCCCTGAAATTGCTGGGACGTGAAACGGCACTGGTGGTGGTAGACGGACAAGACCATCACATCAAGGACTATCAGAAGCGCATCCAGTGGCAGAACACCATCTTTGCCTGGTTTGCCAAATGGTTGCAGGATGACCCGACCTGGTGGAACACCCTTTATCCTCCTAAAACCTTGTAAAACGGATGAAAATATTACATACCAGTGACTGGCACCTGGGGCAGCAACTGTTTGAATACGACCGCAGCGAGGAACAGCAAGACTTTCTGCGGCAGTTGCGCCACTGGGTCGCCGCAGAACAGCCCGATGCGTTGATCGTGTCGGGCGACGTGTTTCATTATTGCAGTCCTTCGTCAGCCGCCCAGCGATTGTATACGGATGCGCTGGTGGAGTTTCATGAAACCTGTCCCTCCATGCAGATTATCATCACGGCAGGCAATCATGACAGCAGTTCCAAGCTGGAAATCAACCGGAACCTGTGGAAGTATGCCGGAGTCACCGTGGTGGGTTCTATCCGAAGAGATGAAGCCGGTCAGATAGACTTGGAACGTCATATCGTGGAAGTGAAGAACAGCTGCGGCGAATTGAAAGGCTATGTCATAGCCCTACCTCATGTGTATCCGCAGAACTTTCCGGCACTCGATGAAGAAGTTCCGCGTGAGGAGCGGCAACATCATTTTATTCAAACCTTGCTGAACCTTGTGAAGGAACGCAACCAGGAAAACCTTCCGGTGGTGCTGATGGCTCATCTGGCCTTGACGGGAAGTGACATTACCGGACAGGACGACGGACGCGGCGGCATGGAATACACGGATATCCGTCTGATGGGTGAAGGATATGATTACCTGGCCTTAGGACACATTCATTTTCCGCAAACCTTGTCCGGCGGACGGGCCCGTTATTGCGGTTCCCCGCTTCCGGTCAGCTTCGACGAGAGTTACGGGCATTCCGTCAGTCTGGTAGAACTGGCTGCACACGGTGCTATGCCCGAAGTGCGTACCTTGCCGGTGCGGAATGTGTGGCCCTTAAAAGTGCTGCCTTCGCGGGCCGTGTCGCTGGAAGAGGCATTGGAGGTGTTGCAGGCCATTCCCGATGAGGAAAAAATGTATGTGCAGTTACACGTCCGTATTCAGGACGTACCTCCGGCCTATTGCATGGAGCGGGCCTACGAACTGACCCGTGGCAAGCAGTGCCGTTTCTGCCGCTACAAATGGGAACGGGAAGTAGTGGAAACGCAGAAGGAGATTACAGAGCTGGATGTAGACCGTTTGCAGACTTTTTCTCCGTCGCAGGTAGCAGCCATCTATTATCAGGACAAGTTTCAGCGGGACATCGCTCCGGAAATGCTCGACATGCTGGAGGAAGCCGTGAAACGGGTACGAAGTCAAGAGGAGGAATAGCACATGAAATTACAGAAACTGATTATTGAAAATATAGCCTCCATCGAGAAGGCGTGCATTGATTTTGAGCATGGACCGTTGGGCGAGGATTCCATCTTTCTGATTTGCGGACCGACGGGAGCCGGAAAGTCGACGTTGCTGGATGCGGTGTGTCTGGCACTCTATAACACCACTCCTCGCTTGAAGCAGGCAGCCAATGAACGCTACTTGGACGAGAACGACAGCTTTTCCGGTACGGGTGAGGTGAGCATCGACGATTCACGCATGCTGATGCGGCGTGACAGTGTGTCGGCACAAGTGGAGCTGTGGTTTACGGATGCAGCAGGGGATGACTTGCGGGCCGTGTGGAGCGTGGCAAGGGCGCGCAACAAGGTTGGAGGGAAAATTCAGAAAGTGGTCTGGACACTTTCCTTGCAGGACGGGACTCCGCTCACGAATAAGTCGACCGAAACACGTACGGAGATAGAGCGGCGTATCGGTCTCACCTTTGAGCAGTTCTGCCGGACCACGCTGCTGGCACAGGGAGAGTTTACCAAGTTCCTGAAAAGCAAGGAGGAGGAAAAATCGAATATCCTGGAAAAACTTACGGGTACGGAAATCTACTCGCGCATCAGCCGGGAAATCTACGTGATGAAGACCGAAAAGGAGGCGGAGCTGCAGGAACTGAAGGCGCAGACGGGCGGCATTGTGTTGTTGACTGACGAGGAACTGGCCGCGCTTCAGGCGGAACAGCGCCAGGTGACAGAAGAGACTGTCACGCTTCGCACACAGTTGAAGCAGGAGCAGGACCTTCGGAAATGGTTGACCGACGAGCAGAAGTTAGCACATGATTTGGAGGAGACAGGAAAGACGCTTCAGGCACTGACGGAACGGGTAGAGTCGGATGACTACAAGCGTAACAAGTCGTTGCTGGATGATTGGGACCGTACGGCTGATGTGCGTTTCCAGTGGACGGAACAGGTGGCCTTGCAGCAGCGCATCCGTACGTCGGAAGAAGAATTGGAACAACTGAAAGAGAAGTACCGTTCGTTGAGTGTCGGTCTGGGTCAACTGGAGCGTATGCAGGTGCAGTGCCGGGAACAGTGGGCGGCGTGCGAGACGTATCTTTCCAGTGTGCAGGAAAAGGTGCCGGTGTACGAATCGTTGCAATCGCTTTCGGCTTTGTCCGACCAGATTCAGCGCGCGCTTCAGCAGTCGGAAGATTACCGTAAAGAAAAGGCACACAAGGCCGCAATCCATCAGAAAACGCTGGAAGTCCGCCAGGGAGCTACGGCATCGTATGAACAGGCCCGAAAGGTAGCGGAAGAAAAACAGCAGGAGGTGGCAGCGTGCCGCATGCAGTTAGAGGATTTGCAAGTGGAGGAACTTCGGCAGAAGAAGCAGGAAGCAGACGCCCGACTGGACGGATGGCAGAAATTGCGGGAGGCACTTTCTGTCCGTGCAGAAAAGGAACAGGCCTGGCTGGATGTGCAGAAGAACCGGAAAACCTTGCAGGACGATTGCCGGCAGCAGCAACAGACGGTAGCGCAACTGAAAGCGCAGGCTGAGGTCTGTCGTAAGGAAAAGGAAGAAGTGCAGCAGGTGTACGACAAGCAGCGGATGTCGTGCGAGGACTGGGCACGCGAAGCCCGCGCACGTCTGTCAAAAGGCGATGTGTGTCCGGTTTGTGGCAAGGAGGTAGGTGATGACTTGAAGAGCGAGGCTCATTTTGTGTCGTTGCTGGAACCGGTCCGTGCGTTGCTGGAAGAAAAGGCACGTCGGGCGGAGGAAGTCTTGACCGCACTGGCACGGGCGGAAGCGGAGGTTCGCTCCCTGATGCGACTGGAAGAAATGGAGGCGAAGAAGGAGACTATTGCAAAAGAAACTTATTCTCTGGCGGAGAAGACCGTGACAGATATGCCGCTTTATGCCACGGTGAAAGAAGCGGATGAGGTCGTATCTCAGGTAGAGCAAGCCTTGTCGGCGCAGCAGGAAGTATGCGACCGGCTGGAAGCGCTGTGGAAACAGGCCGAGGAAGGACAGCAACGTTTGAACCGTCTGACGAAGGAACGGGAGGAACTGACCACTGCCTGCGAGCAATGGCACCGGAAGGTAGAGGAAGCCGATAAAGCCGTGTCCCGTTTGGAAACCGAGTTGCGTATGCTGGAAGAGGCGCTTTCGCGTGAGGCTCTGACCATCTCCCAGTGTGTGGAGAAAGGAGAGACCTTGATTGTCTTTACGCCTTGGCAAGAAGCTTGGAAGACCGATCGGGAGAACTTTATTACCGCTTTGAAGAAAGAAACCAATCGGTATGTGGAACAGCAGACGAGGAGAGAGCAACTCTCGCACAAGGTTGAGTCGCTGGCTTCTCAGGTGGAGCAGGTGCAGTCCGTCCGTCAGTCCATCTTGTCGGAACTTCCGGACTGGGGGCAGGCGACGGCAAAGACGATACCCGACGGGCCGTGTCCGGAAGGACTTCCGGGACAATGGAACGCGCTGAACACTTCCGTGCTTTCTGTCTGCCATTCCATAAAGACATCGCAAAAGTTGAGGGAGGAAAAAAGCGCCGGGGTGGAAGCTTTTCTTGTCGGTCATCCTGAGATTTCCCGTGAGTATTTGGAGAAACTGGCCGGACTGGAAGTTGAAAAAGTGAATATGGCACGCCGTACCTTGCAGAAGCTGGACAACGACCTGACGAGCCGGCGGGCAGAAATGGAACGGGTCGGTCGGGAATTGGCGCAGCATCGGGCACAGCGTCCGTCGGAAACCGAAGGGATGACGCTGGCAGTCGTAGAGGAAACAATTTCCCGACTGGAAGAACAGCAGACCGGGAAGTTGGCTCGTTTGGGAGCCATCGCACAGATGCTGGCACATCACGAAGAGTGTCTGCAACGTATCCGGAAAGTGAAGGAACAGATAGAAGTGAAGCAAAAGGAAGTGGACAACTGGGCGGGAGTGGCTGCCTTGTTCGGCAGTGCCGACGGCAAGAAGTTCCGTAACATTGCCCAAAGCTACGTGCTTCGCCAGTTGCTGGCCGGTGCCAATCATTACCTGAGCCGGCTGACTGACCGTTACCGTATGGAGTGTCCGCCGGGTGGACTTACCATTCTGTTGCGCGATGAATACCAGGGCGGGGTGAAACGTCCCACATCCACCATTTCAGGTGGAGAGAGCTTCCTGGTGTCACTGGCCTTGGCATTGGGATTGTCTTCACTCAACCGGAAAAGTCTTTCGGTGGATGTGCTGTTTATCGACGAAGGTTTCGGCACGCTGGACAGTGACTACCTGAATACGGTGATGGAAGCACTTGAGAAGTTGCACCAGATAGGAGGCAAGAAGGTAGGCATCATCAGTCACGTGGAAGCCCTGCGTGAGCGCATTGCCACCCAGATTCATGTGGAGCGGGTAAACCATACGCTAAGCCGGGTGGAGGTTGTCAATACGATGGGAAATATGTAAATTTGCGGATTTTATAAATGATTGATTTTTAACAGATTAAAATTTGAATAGAAAACGCCTTTGCGTTTGAACTAAAACGCAAGGACATTTCAGATAAAACGCAAGTACGTTTGAAGTAAAACGCACTTGCGTTTTGTCTTGAACGCACTTGCGTTTCGATTCAAACGTACTTACGTTTTTTCAGGTAATAGGGGATAACTTTTTTTTATGACAAAAAACCAGGTAGATGTCGTACTTTTGTGTCACAAAACTAAAAACATTATGATTATGTACAAATCTATTCTTCGTCCCTGGTTGTTCCGTATGGATGCCGAGAAAATTCACGGTCAGATAGTTGCTTTACTTCATGTTTATCGTCATTTTCCACCGGTGAAATGTCTTCTACGTGCATTTTATCGTCCGAAGGCAACTCCGTTTCAATGGCGGAACCTGACTTTTGCCAATCGGGTGGGACTGTCGGCCGGATTCGACAAAGAGGCGAATTGCTTTGACGAGCTGAGTGATTTGGGTTTTGGTTTTCTGGAAGTGGGAACCGTTACTCCGGAAAAGGTAGCAGGAAATCCTTTCCCCCGAATTTTCCGTTTGCCGGAGGATCATGCGCTGGTTTCACGTACGGGCTTCAATAATCCCGGAAAAGAGGTTGTCCTGAAAAATCTGCAACGGAAACGGGACGGAAAATACATTTTGGGAGTAAATATCAATACCAATGCTCCGACCGATGCGGAGCGGGCCGTGACAGATATTACAGATTTGTACGAGACTTTCAGTGCCTATGCGGATTATTATACGATAAACTGGGGCAGTATGACGCCTGAGATTCTGACTGATGTGCTGACTGCACTCGAGAGCTACAAACAGCGTTTTCACAGACCGGTCTTCCTGAAGTTGCCTGCCGATGTGCCGGTGGAGAAACTGGATGCGGTGATTGAATTTGCAAAGGTGCATCACATTGACGGTTTCATTGCTACGGGACTTACACAGGATCGTTCGCTTCTGATTCATTCCGCACAGACTGAAGTGGAACGGGTAGGAGCCGGAGGCATCAGCGGACTTCCGGTCATTCACAAGTCTTTGGAGGTGATGAAGTATTTGTCGGCACATGCTCCCAAGGATATGTTGCTGATTGGTGCAAGAGGTGTGATGACACCGTTTGAGGCAAAGGCAATGCGGAATGCGGGAGCTCACCTCGTACAGGTGTATTCCGCTTTCATCTATGAAGGTCCTGGTGTGGTAAAGTGTATTGCCGAGAAAATATAAGTAGTGGCGTGCATGTTTTATAAATGATGGTGGCCGACCTGTAAGGTATAATCTTATGGGTCGGCTTTAATTTTATAGGGAGGTTTCAGAGTTGTCATCAAATTCTTTGTGATTTTTGGGTAGGAATCGCATGTTATATGTCTGCAAAATTGGGCTGGGTGTCATATTTATTACACCTGAATTTGAAATAATGTCTTTTTTTTGCAAAAAAGTATATTATATATGATGCTATCCAAACGACAAAAAATGATAACGGCTCTCATTGCAGGAGTGGTGGCAGGCGGTGGACTGTACTTCCTTTACCTCTTGAGAGCACATACGTATCTCACTGACGAGCCTTCGGCTTGTGTGAATTGCCACATTATGTCACCTTATTATGCCACTTGGATGCACAGCTCTCATTCGCGGAATGCGACGTGTAACGACTGCCATGTGCCACATGAGAATTTTGTGAAGAAGTGGACGTTTAAGGGGATGGACGGTGTGAAGCACGTGGCTGCTTTTCTGACCAGTTCGGAGCCTCAGGTCATTCAGGCACATCCGGCCAGTTCACAGGTCATCATGAATAATTGTATCCGCTGTCATGAACAGTTGAATACGGAACTGGCAAAGACCGGCCGCATAGACTATATGATGTCGGAGGTGGGGAAGGGAAAAGCCTGCTGGGATTGCCACCGCGATGTGCCCCATGGAGGAAAGAACAGTCTGTCGTCCACACCGGCGGCCATTGTGCCACTGCCGGATTCACCAGTTCCAGAATGGTTGAGAAAGATGAAAGAATAATTTAAAACTCGTATAGTATGATTCATAATTTTAAATCTTGGCAGGGATGGCTGTTGTTTGGTGCATCAATGGCCGTCGTGTTTTGTTTAGGACTTGCCGTGTCTGCGTTGTCAGAACGCAGGGCCGAAGTGGCAAGCATATTTAATAACCGGAAGAATCCGATGAAAGGGATTGTGGCTCAAAACGAGAAATTTCAGGGAGATTTCCCGAGAGAATATCAGACTTGGACTGAAACTGCCCGCACAGATTTTGAAAGTGAATTCAACGGAAATGTGCAGGTGGATGTGCTGGCACAGCGGCCGGAGATGGTGATTCTTTGGGCAGGCTATGCCTTTTCAAAAGACTATGCCACTCCTCGTGGCCACATGCATGCCATTGAAGACATTCGTGCCACGTTGCGAACAGGAGCACCTCAGGGTGAAAAAGACGGCCCTCAGCCCTCTACTTGCTGGACCTGCAAGAGTCCTGATGTGCCGCGCATGATGCAGGAGATAGGGGTAGATTCATTTTACAATAACAAGTGGGCTGCTTTCGGCGATGAGATTGTGAATCCGATAGGCTGTTCAGATTGTCATGATTCAGAAACAATGGATTTGCATATCAGCCGTCCGGCCCTGATTGAAGCTTTTGCCCGTCAGGGAAAAGACATCACAAAAGCCACTCCTCAGGAGATGCGCTCGCTGGTGTGTGCACAGTGTCATGTGGAATATTACTTTAAAGGAGACGGCAAGTACCTCACTTTCCCATGGGACAAGGGCATGACGGTAGAGGCCATCGAGCAATATTACGATGAAGCCGGCTTTTCTGACTATACGCATGCTTTGAGTCGTACACCGATTCTCAAGGCACAGCATCCTGACTATGAAATTTCGCAGATGGGCATTCACGGACAGAGAGGAGTATCGTGTGCCGATTGTCACATGCCGTATAAGAGTGAGGGAGGAATGAAATTCAGTGACCATCACATCCAGAGTCCGCTTGCCATGATAGACCGTACGTGTCAGGTGTGTCATCGTGAAAGTGAAGAAACATTGCGCAATAACGTGTATGAACGTCAGCGTAAGGCCAATGAAATCAGAACCCGTCTGGAAAAAGAACTGGCTTCGGCACATATCGAAGCTAAATTCGCCTGGGATAAGGGAGCGACAGAGAATGAAATGCAACCGGTATTGAAACTGCTGCGTGAAGCTCAGTGGCGCTGGGATTTTGGAGTAGCTTCTCATGGAGCTGCTTTCCATGCACCTCAGGAAATTCAGCGAATCCTGTCGCATGGACTGGACAGAGCACTGCAGGCCCGTCTTTCTCTTGTCCGTATTCTGGCTAAGCACGGTTACACGGAGAGTGTGCCGATGCCGGATATTTCTACCAAAGAGAAAGCGCAGGAGTTCATAGGTCTGGACATCCCGGCTGAAAAAGCTGCTAAAGAACGTTTCTTGAATGAAACGGTTCCGAACTGGTTGAAAGAAGCAAAACTGAAGGAACGTATCATTTAAGTGTTATGTGGAAAAATACTTGGGGGATAAAAGAAGGAATAATGACCTGTGCGGGATTGCTCGTCATAGGTCTTATTCTTCATTTGATGACGGGTGGAGTAGACTGGAACAGCTTTTCCTGGCCATTGAATTTGTGTGTGGCAGTGGCTTACCTGGTGTGGCTGGTGGCATTGTATTTTTTGCGGAAAAAGCTTTATTTCGTGCGCTGGGCCATGTCGTACAAAGCGGCGATTCCTTCGCTGGCAGCTGTGTCGGTCCTTACATTCTGTATGGGTATGATTAAGCAGGTCCCGGGACATGTACCTGCCGAGGGTATTTCCATGTTTAACCGCATGATTTCATGGTGGCCTTTCGTGTTGGAGTATTTTTGGATGACGTCCATCGTAGGACTGGTGTCGCTCAAGCACCTGTTTTCATTCCGGTTTCAGAAGATACCGTTTCTGCTGAATCATTTTGGGTTATTCGTGGCGTTGGTATCTGCCACACTGGGTAGTGCCGATATGAAACGGTTGACGATGAATACACGTGTGGGTCAGGCTGAATGGCGTGCTACGGACACGAACGGGCAGTTAACCGAGTTACCACTGGCCATCGAACTCAAGAATTTCAGTATAGAAGAATATCCTCCCAAGCTGATGCTGATAGACAATGCTACCGGAAGAGCTTTGCCAGACAACGCACCTGCCCATCTGCTTTTGGAAGAGGGTGTCAGTCAGGGTGTGTTGCCCGGATGGAATATTGAGGTACGTAACAAGATAGATATGGCTGCCTCCGTGTCAGGAGAAGATACGGTGAGGTACGTGGAATGGCCGAGCATGGGAGCTACGTGTGCCGTCCATGTCAGGGCTACTTCTGCTGATGGGAAGCAGATGGCAGACGGCTGGGTAAGCTGCGGAAGTTTTCTGTTCCCGTATCAGGCGCTCCGGCTTGATAGTGTCTGCAGCCTGATGATGCCCGACAGAGAGCCACGGCGCTTCTCGTCTGAGGTGACAATTTATACAAAGACAGGAAAAAAGCTTGAGCAGACAATTGAAGTCAATAAGCCGGCAAAAGTGGAAGGCTGGAAAATCTATCAGTTAAGCTACGATGAGAGCAAAGGCCGCTGGAGTGATGTCAGTGTGTTTGAACTGGTGTCAGACCCATGGCTTCCGGTAGTTTATGTGGGAATTGTAATGATGATGTTGGGGGCTGTATGCATGTTCGTAACGGCCCAGAAGAATAATAAGTGTTGAGAAGAATATGCTGAATTGGGACTGGTTTAGTTATTTTGCCCTGGTGGCTGTGCTGTGCTGGATAGCTGGTGCATGGAGTGCCTTTAAGGGGAGTCGTCTGCGCGCATGTGCGTGTACGGTGTTAGGGCTTGTGGTGTTTGGTACATTTATCGGCTTGTTGTGGCATTCACTGGAGCGTCCTCCTCTGCGTACGATGGGAGAAACCCGTTTGTGGTATTCGTTCTTTCTGCCTTTTGCCGGACTGATTACTTACATAAGGTGGAAATATAAATGGATATTAGGATTTGGCACATTGCTGTCGGTTGTTTTTATCTGTGTGAATATTCTGAAGCCAGAGATACACAATAAAGCGCTCATGCCTGCCTTGCAGAGTCCCTGGTTTGCCCCTCATGTCATTATTTATATGTTTGCCTATGCCATGCTGGGAGCTTCTGCCGTGATGGCCATTTACCTGCTCTGGGTCAGAAAGAACCGGTGCGACGAGAAGGAAATGGCCTTGTGTGATAACCTTGTATATGTCGGACTGTCGTTTATGACACTGGGAATGCTTACCGGTGCCTTATGGGCGAAGGAAGCCTGGGGACATTACTGGGCGTGGGACCCCAAGGAAACTTGGGCGGCTGTGACCTGGTTTTCGTATCTTACTTACATTCACATGCGAATGGGGTTACAGCAGAAGCGCCGGTTGTCATTGTCGGTCCTGCTGATTTCTTTTGTTTTTTTACAGATGTGCTGGTGGGGCATTAATTACCTGCCCTCCGCACAAGGGAGCAGTATTCACACCTATAATATGAACTGATAAAAACGCTGAGAGTATGAGAAAAAGAATTTTGTCTGCATGGGCGGTGGCTTTGCTTCTTGGGCAGGTGTCCTTGGTCCATGCTCAGGAGAATGAAGAAAGTCATTTTTGGGCCTCAGCCCAGATTCGTACAAGAGGAGAATACCGGAATGGCGCGCTGTCTCCCCGCGGTGAGGGCGATAAACCTGCGGGGTTTATCAATGAACGTGCCCGACTGACGTTGGGATATGAACGCAAGAAGTTGTCGTTGAAGTTCTCGGCACAGCATGTCGGTGTGTGGGGGCAGGATGCGCTGGTTGACAAAAACGGGCGTTTTATATTGAACGAGGCTTGGGCTGCATTCCATCTGAATGACTCGTGGTTCATGCAGCTGGGAAGGCAGTCGCTGGTGTATGATGATGAGCGCATCTTGGGAGGACTGGACTGGAACGTGGCAGGGCGCTATCATGATGCCCTGAAAATAGGCTACAGACACGGAGGGCATCAGCTGGATGGTATCTTTGCTTTCAACCAGAATGACGAGACCCTGATAGGCGGAACATATTATGACAGCAGCAAGACCAAACTATATAAAAATATGCAGACCTTGTGGTATCATTATGATTTCGCATCTGCACCTGTGAAACTTTCTGTGCTGGCCATGAATCTGGGTCAGGAAGGAGGTGATGCCGAAACCCGAAAGTCGGATACTCAATATATGCAGACGGTGGGCATGTACGTACAATTCACCCCGGCCTCATGGAATCTGTCAGGGTCTTTCTATTATCAGACAGGAAAGAATGTATCCGCACGCAAGGTTTCTGCTTTCATGGGAAGTGTGCGGGCTTCGTATTCTATCAATGACAGTTGGACGGTCAATGTGGGAACTGATTACCTGAGTGGTAGTAAGAAGTCCGATGGCACTTACCGGGCTTTTAATCCGCTGTATGGCACTCATCATAAATTTTACGGAGCAATGGATTATTTTTATGCGTCCGATTTTGTGAACGGCTATGCACCGGGACTTTCTGACACGCAGATAGGAGTAGGTTATAAGGTATCTTCTTCAGTATCGATGGGACTGAATTATCATTATTTCGCCACAGGTGTGAAGCTGGAGAGCCTGAACCGTACCTTAGGGTCTGAACTGGATTATCAGCTGGACTGGAAAATCATGAAAGATGTCAGCCTTTCGGTGGGTTACTCGCTGATGAGAGGAACTTCGACAATGGATGTCGTGAAAGGAGGAAATCACAAAAGCTGGCAAGACTGGGGATGGGTGTCTTTGAACGTTAATCCGACTCTTTTCAAAAAATAATAGTTACGTGCACAATAAAAGAACAAGGACTGTTCCACATTGAAGGAGCAGTCCTTGTTCTTTATATAATCCCTTTTATGGCTTTTCGGTTCAGTTCGATGTAATTGCCTTCTTTCCTTTTGAGGATGCCTTCTTTTTCCATCTTATTGAATTCGGTAGACAAGGCCGGACGTGTCACGTTAATGTATTCGGCCAGTTGCGTAAGGGTATGCGTCAGTTTCACGGTAGAAGTGTCTTTATCCAGCCGTTTCAGTAAATAGACCAGGATTCTTTCGCGAATGGTTTTTCGTGACAGCACGTCCAGTCGCATGGTGGTACACACGTTGCAGTTGCCTGATACGCAGAGAAAACTTTTCAGCATATCCGGATATTTGCTGATAAGATGGAAGGTGGAGTCCTTGGTGGCAGTCAGGAGGACAGATTTTTCCAGCGTACGGAATGTGGCGGGGAAACGGTTGTCTTTCTTGAACAGGTGAGGGGTGGCGAAAGCCCTGGGCGACTCAATGTGTTCGATTAAGACTTCATTGCCGTTGGCATCGATGATGTTCACCTCCAAGGTTCCTTCAAGCAATACATACAGATTACAGCATATATCTCCTTGCTCCAGGATAACCGTATTCCCGTTGATTTCCTGAAGACGGAAATCAAGTCTTTTTAGAATCTCACTTTTCAGGTAATCCGGCAGTTCCTTAAAGAGTGGAATAGAAAAAAGTTTTTCCTTGTAATAATCGTTGAATGGTATGCTTTTCATTATCTGTCTTTCTGCATTTTCTTTTGCAAAAATATGTTTTTTGTTTATTACTTTCAATAGAAAGGCAGGATTAATCTGTTTTTGTGGGAGTGTTAATTAATCCCCTTGTCATAAATCTTACATGCAGATTGTCTGGCAAGCCGTATTTTTGTGAAATAGAAGGAAAAATCTGAATAAAGAATTACAGATGAGAAAAGCAAGTAGAGAAATGGATAGTCAGTGGGCTTTGGAGGTTATGCGCAAGGCCCCTTATATCACGGTCAGCTTTACCCGGGCCGACGGAAGTGCATACGGGGTGCCGCTTTCACTGGCTTGTACAAGTGAGGACGTGTGGTATTTTCATTGTGCTCCTGAAGGGGATAAGCTGGATGCCATTGCCGTACATCCGGAAGTGTGTCTTTCGGCGGTCACGAAGTGCCAGCCTACTGTGGGACCGAAGGACGGCACGTTTACACTTCAATATCGTTCGGCCATCGCTTTTGGCAGGGCGGAACGGGTGACGGATACGGAAGAGAAAATTGAGGCGCTTCGGGTCATCAGTCAGCGTTTCCTGCCCAAGCACATGGATGCGTTTGATGAGGCGGTGCAGAGAAGCCTTCATCGTACGGAGGTGGTACGGATTACTTTATTAAGCCCTCCCACCGGCAAGCGTAAGCAATATGACAAGAATGGAGATGAAATGAAATACGGCAGGATGGAATGACCTTGCCGCAGGCTATATCGTAAAATGTAAAAGATGATGGAACTGTTTGATGTGTATTCAGTTTTTCCCGTGAATATCGTAAGGGGAAAAGGTTGTGAGGTATATGACGAGAAGGGGCAGGCCTATCTTGATTTGTATGGCGGACATGCCGTGATTTCGGTGGGGCATTCGCATCCGTATCTGGTGAAGTGCATGAGTGAGCAACTGCAGCAGCTGATGTTTTATTCGAACTCGGTAGTGAATAAGTTGCAGGAAAGACTGGCTTATGAGCTGGGTGAGTTGTCGGGGTATCCTGATTATCGGGCGTTCTTTGTCAACTCGGGAGCAGAGGCCAACGAAAATGCCCTGAAACTGACTTCGTTTCATACGGGGAAAAAGCGGGTAGTGGCTTTCAGAAACTCTTTTCATGGGCGTACGTCGGCGGCTGTGGAAGTGACGGACAATCCTGCCCTTCATGCACCGATTAATACGAATCATAACGTGTATTTTGCAGACTTGGATATAAAGGAGGTGGAAACGGAGTTGGCCAAGGGAGATGTGTGTGCCGTAATTCTAGAAGGAATTTCAGGAGTAGGGGGAATCCAGGTCCCCGATGAGGACTTTCTGCGGCAATTGAGGAAACTGACGATACGTTATGGAGTGGTATTGATTCTTGATGAAATACAGTCGGGCTATGGTCGTACGGGGAAGTTCTTTGCTCACCAGTGGGCTGGCATCAAGCCGGACCTTATCACTGTGGCCAAGGGTATAGCTAACGGATTTCCTTTTTCGGGAGTCTTGATTAGTCCGATGTTTGCCGCCCGAAAAGGAATGCTCGGTACGACGTTCGGTGGCAATCATTTGGGATGCGCCGCAGCTCTGGCTGTGCTGAAAATTATCCGCGAGGAGAAACTGATAGAGAATGCTCTTCATACGGGAGCGTATTTGATGCAGCGGTTGCAGGAACTTCACTCTCCGCTTATAAAAGAAATCCGGGGACGTGGACTGATGGTGGGGGTGGAACTGACCGTGCCGGTGAAAGAGGTACGCGAACCCCTGCTGTTTGAGGAACAGATTTTTACCGGCTATTCCGGGCTGTATACATTAAGAATACTTCCTCCGCTGGTACTTTCAAAGAAAGAAGTGGATATATTTGTAGGGAGTTTGAAGAAAGTGCTGGATGGATATTATGAAAATAGCAGATAAGCTTTATAAAGTTTTCGTTGTTGCGGGTAGTGAACCTTTAGGGACAGCGGGAATTCAGGCCGATATGAAAGCCATCGTGGCTTGTGGAGGGTATGCAGCAGGAGCAGTGACATGTATTGTAGATGAGGACACAACTCATGTAAAAGGAGTACACTTGATACCGGCAGATATGGTTGCAGGACAAATCCGTTCTTTCCTTGAAGATGTAGGGGCAGATTGCATAAAAACCGGTATGTTGTATTCTAAAAATATCATTCGGCTTGTTGCAGGCATATTAGATGAATATAGCTCGATTCCAGTTGTCGTTGATCCGGTCATGGTTACTTTTTCGGGTGATAAATTGCTGGAAGAAGATGCGGTGCAAGCTTATAAAGATTACCTATTCCCTCGTGCTTCTATCCTAACACCGAATAAGAAAGAGGCTGAGTGGTTGTGTGGAAAGGAGTTGAATGAGGATAATATAGAGGAATGTTTGAAGGATTTGAGCCGTTGGGGAAATAGTGTAGTTATAAAGTCGGTGGAGAACCGTGATTTCTTTATCGATTATTATTATAATCCGGTGGAAAAGATGATGAAGGTTTACAAGAAGGAAGGAATTCGAACCCGAAATGTAAATGGAACTGGAGATAGTTTTGCTTCTGCAATAGCGACTTTTTTAAGTAAAGGTTATGGGATTGAGTTTGCTGTTGCTGAAGCGGAAAGGTTTATTCAGCAGTCCATTGAGTTAGGAGCCCGCTTTAAGTTTGGAAGAGGATTCGGTCCTGTATATCCTTATTATGAAGTACAAGAATAAATGTGTAACAATACGAGAATAATATGAAAACAACTGAATTTATCGAGGCTGCGGAACGGCAGCTTCATGAACTGGCAGGCAGAATGGTTGCCTATAATGCGGGCGATCCGAAGCGTATACAACATTTGATAAAAGTACATTATTTTGCCCGTATGATTGGTTTGGCAGTGCATGTGGATGAGGCTACTCAACTGATTTTGGAGGCGGCAGCCATTGTGCATGACATTGGTATCCGGATTTGTGAGCAGAAATACGGAGTCTGCGATGGAAAGCATCAGGAACTGGAAGGTCCGGACGAAGCCCGGAAACTGCTGACGGATATGGGGACATTTTCTGAAGCACAAATAGAACGGATATGCTGGCTGGTAGGACATCATCATACGTATGACTCTATTACAGGGATAGACTATCAGATTTTGGTGGAAGCTGATTTCCTGGTCAACATTTATGAAGATAATCTGCCGGCCGATGCCATTCGCAAGGTGAGAGAAAAGATTTTCAAAACCTCGGCAGGACGGGCACTGCTCGAGACGATGTTTGGAGTTGAAAAACAGTAAATAGAAATTGATAATACCATGAAAAAACAATTTATCTTCATTCTATGTAGCTTGTTTTTATGCGCAGCTACGATAGCTGCCACAGATTACAACGTGCTTCAGCAGGGGGCCGTCGGTGACGGAAAAACATTGAATACGAAGTCTTTGCAATCGGCCATTGATGCGCTTCATGCAAAAGGGGGAGGGCAGTTGTACTTCCCTGCCGGACGTTACTTGACCGGCAGCCTGCAACTGAAATCGAATGTGACACTTTATTTGGAAAAGGATGCAGTGCTGTTAGGAAGTACGAGCCCTTATGACTATCCGGGTTTCAGTACCGAAAAGGAACTGAAAGTCAATGATGACCATTTTGACCAGGCCTTGATTTATGCGGAGGGTGCGGAAAATATCGGCATCACGGGAGAAGGATGTATAGACGGACAGGGCAGGGAACTGGCGCTGACGATTGACAGCCTGCATCATACGGGAGAACTGGTGGACAAGCACTATAATACGTATCGCAAGCGGCCGAACACACGACCAAAGTTGCTTTTTATGCGTAGTTGCCGGAAGGTGGAGCTTCGGAAAACGAATTTCCGGAGCGGTGCGGCATGGGGGCTTTCTTTTTCTCTGTGTGCCGATCTGACGATTGATAGCCTGCATGTGGAAAACAGGGCGTACTGGAACAATGACGGGATTGACATTAGCGATTGTAAGGATGTGCGTATTTCTAACTGCTTTATTAACTCGGCAGATGATGGCATTTGCCTGAAGTCGCATAACCGGGGAGCATGGAACGACAAGGTATGTATCTCCAACTGCCACATCATCAGCAGTGCCAGTGCCATTAAGTTTGGTACGGAATCGTTGGGTGGATTCAAGAATGTGACGATTGACAATATTCGGGTTAAAGATACTTTCCGTTCGGCCATAGCCATTGAGTCGGTCGACGGGGCGGAGATTGAAAACGTGCGGGTGTCTAACGTGCATGCGGTCAACACAGGAAATGCCATTTTTATCCGTCTGGGTCACCGTTCGGGTGAGCAACCGGGGTATTTGCGGAATGTGACAATAAAGGATGTGTATGTGGAAGTGCCTTTCGGTCGTCCGGACATCAACTATGACTTGCGCGGACCGGCGGTGACGTTCTTTCATAATCCGTTCCCGAGTTCCATCTCAGGCATTCCGGGGCATGATATTGAAAACGTGAAACTGGAGAATATAGAGATTGTGTGTCCGGGACGTGCTACGCGCGGAATGGCCTATATGTCGTTGAGTCGTTTGAAAGATGTGCCGGAAAATGAAAAAGGATACCCGGAATTTACCATGTTCGAGGAATTGCCTTCATGGGGATTCTATGTGCGCCATGTGAAAGGTATCCAGATGCATAATGTCAAGTTGCGTTTGCAGGAAGATGATTTCCGTCCGGCTTTTGTGTTCGACAGGGTAAGCGATGTAAATCTTTCGGGCATCAGTTTACCGGAGAATAAAAAGGTGGGGCAGGTGGTACTACGGCAGACAAACTTGCAATCGGCCGATGATGTGGTGAAGGAGTATATCACAGAAGTGGAATAGGGCTTTCGGGCCTTAGTTAGGTAAAAGCATGATGCCTTCCTGAGTCACGGAATGGGTAGACTCGGGAAGGCATCGTTATTTTATGGCTGTCGGGATTATTCCAGACAGGCATCCAGGTCTTTGATGAGCTGTTCCTTGTCAAGGTGCTGGCCGATGAAGACAATCTTCTGCATGCGGTCGCCATAGTGCTCGTCCCAGTCTCTCAGCAGGCCGGGTTCGCGCTTCATCAGTTCTACGATTTCTTCTTCCGGTTGGGTGGCATACCAGAGCCCGGCTTCTGAAATCTGTTTTTGTCGTCCGGCCTGTTCGAACAGGAACGACATGTCGCGGTTGTGGGCGAAGTAGCATACTCCCTTGGCACGAATCACGTTGCGAGGCCATTTCGTCATCACAAAGCGGTCGAACTTGTGGATGTCGAAGGCAGGACGGCGATAGTACACGAAACTGCTGATGCCGTATTCCTCGGTCTCACCT
>NZ_DBEXBB010000013.1:0-14944 GCF_048170425.1 Phocaeicola sp. | reverse complement strand
TAAGATTAGCGTATGTCTGAGGTCGCTGCTTGGCATTGCTTCCTGTTCGGATCGCAATGAGAAATTGACGGAGACCACCCACACATCGACTACAGGCGATTGGGTTGCAGTCCTCATTGACGGGCTTTACACAAAATGGAGCACAGGCGATACCATCTTGTTGCTGCAAAACGGACAGACGGCTTTCGCCGAAGCGCAGCAATCAGGCAACATATCAAGCTTTTCAAGTGACATGGAAAGCTCTTTCGTTGAAAGCAATCCGTTGTATGGCATCTATCCGGCAGGCAATATGGTGTCTTTCGACAATGAAAGCGTCACCGTGTCTGTCCCTTCCATTCAAACAGCAGGAAATGACGGATATGACAGTAAGGCGGCTATATCAGTATCCCGTGCCTTTTCCGACTCGCTGTGCTTCCGATCGGTGTGTGGCGGTATAAGACTAAATTTCCAAATGTCGGGCGTAACGAAGATGGAGCTGGAAAGTGTCGATGGCTATGCCTTGTCCGGCAAAGCCAAATTTGAATGGAATGAACAGGGACTTCCGGTTGTTGCCGAAACGAGCGACACCGATTATATCCTCATGTACAATGCCCCTGATGAGTCTGGCTTCCTGCCCGGAAAGGATTATTTCATCTCCACCTTGCCGTGCGACCTTTACGGAGGCTACAGGCTGTCCATTTACAAAGACGGACTGGTCGCCGATTATTTCGGTGTGCATCAGACGGTGGAACGTACCTCTTACATCACCCCAAATGATTTGGTGGAGAGCGAGTTGGAGTTTGACGACCCTGATGCTCCGCTTGTGGAAGAGGAACGTCCGGAACTGGATGCCACTACCACCGCCCTTCTGCGCCAATACCAGCAGAACCCCACCGAAGAAAACAAGCAGGCGTTGATGGAACAAATGGGTCTCCGCTATGACAAGGTTGTCGCACGGAAGAAATCCAAGCTGCGCGAATTGGAAAGGGAAGCATTAACACCCGACCTTGTGGAAGAAATGCAAGAGATTGTGGATGAGATGGTGGAGAACCGTGACATTCGGCTGGAACAGCAGTTCCTAAGACTGATAGACCCACGGTCTGATGACAACCCCAATGACGCTTGGCTGGTGTTGCACGGTGCGCCTGAACAGGATGCCTACATTGGTTATGCACCTGTGACGAATGCCGAATACGCCGCTTTCGACCCTAATTTCAATTATGAAGCAGGAACGGAAAACTATCCGGCGGTAAACGTCACGATTGCCCGAGCCACAGCTTACTGCGACTGGCTTACAACACAAGATGACGCACACGCCTATCGCCTCCCGACCGACGAAGAGTGGGTTCTTGCCGCAGGCCACATGCCCAAGGACGTTTCCATGAACTCCGGCTATGTGGAATCTGGATTGACGGCGGTGGATGCTTATAGTCAGACAACCGGAGCGTGCGGCGGTATTGACTTTTGGGGTAATTGCTGGGAATGGACTTCATCAACGGATGCGGACGGCTTGTATATCATCAAAGGTGGTAGTTGGGATTCCGACCGTGACGATTGTCGCAGCGAGAAATC
This sequence comes from Phocaeicola sp., assembly GCF_048170425.1. Lineage (GTDB taxonomy): Bacteria > Bacteroidota > Bacteroidia > Bacteroidales > Bacteroidaceae > Phocaeicola. The sequence continues at coordinate 13,393 of NZ_DBEXBB010000013.1, read as the reverse complement.
AGATGTCGTGAGGGATGGTACTCAAGGCTATGCCAATGTCGGCTTCCGGGTCGTAAGGACAACCCTCTAGTTTTTAATATTTATATTTATTTCAAGTATGAAAAAGTTATTTTTAGCAATGGCCATAGCCATTGTGACGGCCACTGCTGTGTCCGCCCAAAAAAGCAACAAAGAGAATATGATGATGGTATCGTCCGTACAGACGGATAAAAACGATGGATATGAAGGCAATTCCGCTATCCGTTGCGGAATTATGTTTAACATCAAACTCTCAGGAGTGACAAAAATCGAATTGGAAAGCGTTGACGGCAATCCGCTGGCAGGCAAGGCGAATATCAAGGAGAACGCGCAAGGAGATGCAACAGCAGAAGTGATAGAGGACGAGAGCACCATTATCACATTCGAGGCTTCCGACAAATCCGGCTTCACGCCCGGAAAGGATTATTATATCTCCACCTTGCCTTGCGACCTTTACGGCGGATACAGGCTTTCCTTTTACAAAGATGGCCTTGTAGCTGATTACTTCGGTGTTCATCAGACTGTGGCATTAGGAATATTTATAACTCCCGGCGATTTAGTGGAAAGCGAGTTGGAATTTGACAAACCGGATGCCCCGCTTGTTGAAAAGGAAAAGCCAGAGATGGATGCCATGACGCACAAGCTCTTCATCCAATACAGGAGGAAGCCGACCGAAACCAACAAACAGGCATTGCTGGAACGTATGGGTATCCGCTATGATAAGGTGGTGGCAAGGAAGAAAAACAAACTTCGCGAATTGGAACGTGAGGCAAGGACTTATGGTATTGTAGAACACATGCAGGGCATCGTGAATGAAATGGTGGAGAACCGGGACATACGGATACAGCAGCAGTTCCTGCGCTTCATCGATCCTCGCAAGGATGAGAATCCGGATGACACTTGGATGGTATTACGTGGCGCATCGGTTCAAAACGCTTACATCGGTTATACCCCTGTCACCAATGCAGAATACGCTGCCTTTAATACAAAGTTCGTGTATGATAATGGGGAAGGCAATTATCCTGCCGTGGGCATCTCAATCGAGGATGCCGAAGCCTATTGCGACTGGCTCACAGCCAAAGACTCCAACCATACTTACCGTTTGCCGAGCGAAGAAGAGTGGATTCTTGCCGCAGGCCACATGCCCAAGGACGTTTCCATGAACTCCGGCTATGTAGAACGTGGACTGACTGCCGTAGATGCTTATGCGCAAAGCAAAGGAGCTTGTGGTGGAATTGACTTTTGGGGGAACTGTTGGGAATGGACTTCATCCACAGACAAAGACGGTCTGTATATCATCAAAGGCGGCAGTTGGGATTCCAAACGTGACGATTGCCGCAGCGAAAAATCAGACGATGTAAGAAACGGTGCTCAAGGCTATGCCAATGTCGGTTTCAGGGTGGTAAGAGTGGATACACACTAAAAATATCACTGACTTGATTTTGAAGACACGTAAGGAGGAGTCAACAAAACTGATGCTGGTACAGGTCTCCAATCGTATCTTCTTGATGAAGATGGTCAGGGAAAGCAATACTTCTTTCTCCAGTTCCACAAAACGGTTATAAGACCTCTGACGTGGAAAAAGGTGTTTCAGATGTTTGCAGAAATACTCTTTGTAATAATGTTTGAAGCAGCGAAAACCGCTGGAATAAGAATAACTATAATCTCGGCATCACTCATGTGGTTGGGTTTGTTGCAATGTCTGTTTTTTTGTATTCAATCATATATTTTTCCTCTTGCAATGCAAATTCCTTGCAAAAATCATCGGCCATACAATAAATCTCTGTAATTTGGGACTTTCGGAACATAGTGGTAGTCGTTAAATGTTATAATTCAGCACTATAAGTTTAATACTTTTATCGCTATGTTCCTGTTTTTCTCAATAGATTATATTTAATTCTTATATTGAACTCACGTTAAAATAGGAGTTATAACCACAGTTATAGCCCTTGGACATGTGATAAAGCGACTTCCTGTTTTTCGTAAGTCGCTGAATTGTAGAAAGTAGGGTTGCTGTCAATTTTGATGGGATGTACTGGACGTATTCGTCTTCGACTTCCCGAACCATTTGTCAATGAGCAGAGCCAATGCTCCATCACCAGTTACATTGCAAGCAGTACCGAAACTGTCCATGGCAATGTAAAGAGCAATCATCAGTGCCTGTGCATTCTCATCGAATCCTAGCATGGACGACAGGATACCGAGCGAAGCCATGATGGCACCTCCCGGAACGCCCGGCGCAGCTACCATTGTCACTCCTAACATGAAGATGAATCCGGCGAACATCTGGAAATCGTAGGGAATGTCCTGCATCATCATCAAGGCCAGGGCGCAGGCCACAATCTTCATGGTACTTCCGGACAAATGGATGGTGGCACACAGAGGGATGACAAATCCGGCGATACCTTCATTCACTCCGTTTTGTATAGTTTGTTTCAGGGTGACGGGAATCGTAGCGGCCGATGACTGTGTACCTAATGCCGTAAAGTAGGCCGGCATCATTCTTCCTAACAGGCGGAACGGATTCTTGCCCACAAACATTCCGGCGATGCAGTATTGGAATATCAGCAGGAAAATATGCAGGAGGAAGATAATTCCGATGATTTTGACAAAGACAGCCAGCACGTGGAATACTTGTCCGGAGTGAGTCATGTTGAAGAAGATTCCGAAGATGTAAATCGGAAGCAGGGGCAGTATGACAACCTGTATCGTTTTGACAATGATTTCCTTGAAGTCATTGCACGCATTTTTCAGGTAATTCGTATCCAGATGTGCCAGTCCCAGTCCGACAGTAAATGCCATGACGAGGGCAGTCATCACGTTGAGTGGCTCCGGAATGGCTACCGTAAAGAAAGGGGTAATACCTTTGGCCTCACTGATTTCGGATAAAGGAATATTTCGGGTAATAAGGTCAGGAAAGAAGGTTTCTCCTACACCGAATGAAAGAAAACCGGAGAACAGTGTGGCCCCGTAAGCCAGAAGTACAGTGGCCACCAGCATTTTCCCGGCACCTTTCCCAATATCGGCAATGGCGGGAGTAACCAGTCCCACGATGATAAGCGGAATGATAAAATTCAGGAACTGGCTGAACAATGCGTTGAATGTCACGAACACGCGTACGGGAAGTTCCGGTGAAATCGTTCCGGCGGCAATACCCAGTGCGATGGCAATGAGGATGCGTGGAAGAAGTCCTAACTTAAATTTCTTCATAAGTTCATTTTTGCTCACAAAGATAGTATAATAATCCTGAACAAGCGATACACCCTACCTGAGGAAATGATTACTTTTGTGCCGTGAAAAAATAAAGACAAATTTAGTTGAATCATGGAACCGACTCAAAAGAAGATTAACAAGGTAGAACTTCGGAATTTGCAAATCGAAGACTATGCCCAGCTTGCCCAGTCGTTTACCCGCGTTTATGCAGATAAAGATGTGTTCTGGACACATGCGCAGATAGAAAAGCTAATCCGGATTTTCCCGGAAGGACAGATTGTTACCGTTGTAGATGATAAAATTGTGGGATGTGCACTTTCCATCATTGTGGATTATGACATGGTGAAGGGAGACCATACGTATGCCAAAGTAACCGGTAATGAAACATTCAATACCCACAATCCGAACGGGAATATTCTGTACGGTATAGAAGTGTTCATCCATCCGGACTACCGTGGCTTGCGTCTGGCACGTCGTATGTATGAATACCGCAAGGATTTGTGCGAAAAGTTGAATCTGAAAGCCATCATGTTTGGAGGGCGTATTCCCAATTATTACAAGTATGCCGACCAGATGCGTCCGAAGGAGTATATCGAAAAGGTGCGTTCCCGCGAAATCTACGACCCGGTACTGACCTTCCAGCTTTCGAATGATTTCCACGTACGCCGGGTGATGCGCAACTACCTTCCGAATGACGAGGAATCCAAGCATTGCGCTACCTTGCTTCAGTGGGATAATATTTACTATCAGCCGCCAACAGACTCTTATGTAGATAAAAAAACGACGGTGAGAGTGGGACTGGTACAGTGGCAGATGCGTTCGTACCAGACACTGGACGACGTGTTTGAACAAGTAGAGTTCTTTATTGATGCGGTTGCCGGCTACAAGAGTGATTTTGTATTGTTCCCTGAATATTTTAATGCTCCCCTGATGGCAAAATTCAATCACATGGGAGAGGCTCAGTCTATCCGTGCGCTGGCACAATATACGGAAGAAATCAGGGATCGTTTTATCAATCTGGCCATCAAGCACAACATCAACATCATTACCGGTAGTATGCCCTATGTAAAGGAAGACGGGGGACTCTACAACGTAGGTTTCCTTTGTCGTCGTGACGGGACATACGAGATGTATGAAAAGATTCATGTCACTCCCGATGAAGTAAAGAGCTGGGGATTGAGCGGTGGAAAAAGAGTGCAGACTTTTGAAACCGACTGTGCTAAAATCGGTGTGCTGATTTGTTATGACGTGGAGTTCCCGGAACTCTCCCGTCTGATGGCAGATCAGGGCATGCAAATCCTCTTTGTGCCGTTCCTGACCGATACGCAGAACGGATACTCGCGCGTGCGTGTCTGTGCACAGGCTCGTGCCATTGAAAACGAATGTTTTGTGGTGATTGCCGGAAGTGTGGGAAACCTTCCCCGTGTGCACAATATGGACATCCAGTATGCGCAGTCGGGAGTCTTTACTCCTTGTGACTTTGCCTTCCCGACGGACGGAAAACGTGCGGAAGCTACTCCGAATACGGAAATGATTCTGGTATCAGATGTGGATTTGGATTTGCTGAATGAACTTCATACTTACGGTAGTGTACGAAACCTGCGTGACCGTCGGAGTGATTTGTATGAACTCCGTATGAAGAAGGGTGCACAGGAAAGTATTTGAGAAAAGAATTGAAGGCATAAAAATCCCCGGATGGCAGTTTTTACAGTCCGGAGATTTTCTGATTTATTCGTTATATAAGTTTTCGTGGTAATCAAATAACCATTCTGCATCTTCCAGCAGTGGGTGGTGTTTGTCCTTTTCAGAAAGAATGACTTTCTCGGCGGGGATTCTCCAGTCAATCTTCAGTGCAGCATCATTCCAGGCAATGGCTCCCTCGCTTTGAGGTGCATAGAAATTATCACATTTGTACTGGAAAATAACCTCGTCACTCAATACGCTGAATCCGTGAGCAAATCCGCGCGGAATGAAAAACTGGCGGTGGTTGTTTTCTGTCAGTTCTACGGCTACGTGCTGTCCGAAAGTAGGAGAGCCTTTCCGTATATCTACCGCCACATCCAGTACGGCTCCTTTAATGACCCTTACCAGCTTGCTTTGTGCAAAGGGTGGTTTCTGGAAATGCAATCCACGCAATACTCCGTAACTGGATTTACTTTCATTGTCTTGTACAAAATGAATGGTGCGTACCTGCTTGTCAAAATCTCTTTGGGAAAAAGACTCAAAAAAGTAACCTCTCTCATCTTTAAACAGGCGAGGCTCAATGATGACCACTCCTTCAATCTCTGTTTTTATTACTTCCATTTTTATATGATGAAAATCATTTACAGGTTGTTTCTTTCCAATTCGTCAATTACCTTTAGCAGGTATTGTCCGTACTGGTTTTTCAGCATCGGCTGTGCCAGTTCACGCATTTTTTCTGAGGTAATCCATCCTTGTCGCAAGGCTATGCCTTCCAGGCAGGCAACTTTCAGACCCTGGCGTTTTTCGATGACCTCGATGTAAGTGGATGCTTCAGCCAATGAATCGTGTGTACCGGTATCCAGCCAGGCAAATCCTCTGCCTAAAGTTTGCACTTTCAGCTCGCCATCGGACAAAAAGCGTTGGTTGACTGTGGTGATTTCCAGTTCTCCGCGTGCGGACGGTTTGATTTGTTTGGCTACTTCCACGACTTTGTTAGGATAGAAGTAAAGTCCCGTCACGGCATAGTTTGATTTAGGATGCTGTGGCTTTTCTTCGATAGAGAGGCAGTTTCCTTCCTTGTCGAACTCAGCCACTCCGTAGCGTTCCGGGTCACTTACCCAGTAACCGAATACGGTAGCTTTTCCATCTTGTTCAGCTGTACGTACCGCTTCTTTTAGCATGGTCGTAAAACTATTTCCGTGAAAAATATTGTCCCCCAGTACCAGACAGGCTGCATCGTTGCCTATAAATTCTTCTCCAATGAGGAAAGCCTGTGCCAGCCCGTCGGGAGAAGGCTGTTCTGCATATTCAAAATGTACTCCGAAATCACTTCCATCACCTAATAACCTGCGGAACCCCGGCAAATCGTATGGAGTAGAAATAATCAGAATTTCGCGTATTCCTGCTAGCATCAGGACAGAAATCGGATAATAAATCATGGGTTTGTCGAAGATGGGAAGAAGTTGTTTGGAAACTCCTTTTGTAATGGGATAGAGGCGGGTACCTGAACCCCCAGCAAGAACAATACCTTTCATTTCTGTTGTATTTAAGTTGATTTTCTGCAAAGAAAGATGTTTTTTGTGAGAACTCAAAGATAAGAGGAGGTAAAAGGGGATAAAAAGTCGTTTTTATGAAGAAAAATGCAAATTCCTTTCTCCAGGTATTGCAGGTTAAAAAAATAGTTGTACCTTTGCAACGCATTTAAGAAAACAAGTGCAGCGATATCGGTTCCTTGGATGAGTGGCTTAGTCAGCGGTCTGCAAAACCGTGTACGGCGGTTCGAATCCGCCAGGAACCTCGCAAATTAGAAAGAGAGAACTTCTGGTTCCTTGGATGAGTGGCTTAGTCAGCGGTCTGCAAAACCGTGTACGGCGGTTCGAATCCGCCAGGAACCTCCAGACAGTTTGAATGCACTCTTAGCTCAGTTGGTAGAGCAACTGACTCTTAATCAGTGGGTCCAGGGTTCGAATCCCTGAGGGTGTACGAAAAGAGATTATCATCGTGATAGTCTCTTTTTTTATGCCTTTTTCTAAAATCTGCTCTTAAACATAGCCAATACTTTTGTGGTTTTATATAAGGTCCTTTTCTTTGTATCAGGATAGTTCAGCACAGATAAAGTATTGATATGGAAAAGGATATAAAATTCGGGCAACAGTCTACCAAGGTAAAGCAACTGTCGGATCTCATCGAACAGGATATTCTAGTAGGAAAGTATCGTACCGATACGAGTCTGCCTTCCATCAATGTGTTGAGTAAAACCTATCATGTGTCGCGGGATACCGTATTTAAGGCCTTTGCGGATTTGCGTGAGCGGAAACTGATAGATTCTACTCCCGGTAAAGGGTATTATGTGACCAACCGTCAGGAAAAGATTTTTTTGTTGCTGGACGAATATTCTCCTTTCAAGAATACCTTATATAATAGCTTTGTCAAGAAACTCTCTGTTTCATACAAGGTAGATCTTTGGTTTCATCAATATAATGAACATATTTTTAATACCGTTTTGCGTGAAGCAATAGGGCGGTATAATCATTATGTGGTGATGAACTTTGACAATGAGAAGTTTTCTCCCTTGTTGGATAAGATTCCTACCTCTCGCCTTTTGTTGCTTGATTTTGGTAAGTTTGAAAAAGGAAATCATTCCTATATCTGTCAGAATTTTGATGATGCTTTTTATAAAGTTCTGACTCAACTGACTGCTCGTTTGGAACGTTACCGGAAAATCGTATTCCAGCTTCCTCAAGAATCCAAGCATCCACAAACTTCCGTGCAGAGTTTTGAGACTTATTGCCACAATCACCATTTTGTAGGTGAAGTGGTGAATGAGGAAGATATACAAGAGGTAGAAAAGGGGGTGGTGTACATCGTTATTCGCCAGACGGACGTGGTGAATGTGATTAAGCGAAGCCGACAGAACGGTTTGAAATGTGGAATGGATTTCGGACTGATAGCTTATAACGATACGCCGGCATACGAAGTGATAGACGAAGGGATTACTGCTCTTAGTATTGATTGGGAAGAAATGGGGCGGAAAGCTGCAAATTTTATTCTTACAGGCGAAGCCATACAAGAGTTCCTGCCGACAGAAGTACATCTTCGAAATTCAGTGTAAATATGGAATTTAAAATATTATTATGCTGTAATGTCAGCACAGATGAACTTGGTTAGTTTAAAAAGAAAATAGGTAGCATTAACTTTATAAATAATCGAAACATGAAAAATTACCCGAAAATTGGGATTCGTCCCACTATCGACGGACGTCAGGGTGGCGTGCGTGAAAGTCTTGAAGAAAAGACGATGAATCTGGCCAAGGCAGTGGCAGAACTTATTTCTTCTAATTTGAGAAATGGTGACGGTAGCCCGGTGGAATGCGTCATTGCAGATTCTACCATCGGTCGTGTGGCTGAAAGCGCAGCTTGTGCTGAAAAATTTGAGCGTGAAGGCGTAGGAGCTACCATTACAGTCACTTCTTGCTGGTGCTATGGAGCAGAAACAATGGATATGAATCCGTATTATCCGAAAGCAGTATGGGGATTTAACGGTACGGAAAGACCGGGTGCCGTATATCTTGCTGCGGTTTTGGCAGGGCATGCACAAAAAGGTTTGCCGGCATTTGGTATTTACGGACGTGATGTACAGGATATTGAAGATAATACTATTCCGGCAGATGTAGCGGAAAAGATTTTGCGTTTTGCCCGTGCAGCTCAGGCGGTGGCTACCATGAGAGGCAAGTCTTACCTTTCTATGGGTAGCGTATCCATGGGTATTGCCGGTTCAATTGTGAATCCGGATTTCTTCCAGGAATATTTGGGCATGCGCTGTGAATCAGTAGATTTGACGGAAATCATCCGCCGTATGACGGAAGGAATTTACGATAAGGAAGAATATGCCAAAGCGATGGCCTGGACTGAAAAATACTGCAAGAAAAACGAAGGCAAGGATTTCAATGTGGAAGCCAAGATCAAGACCCGTGCGGAAAAAGATGCCGACTGGGATTTCATTGTGAAGATGACCATTATCATGCTCGATTTGATGAAGGGCAATCCAAAGTTGAAGGAAATGGGATTCAAGGAAGAAGCACTTGGTCACAATGCCATTGCGGCTGGCTTCCAGGGACAGCGTCAGTGGACGGACTTCTATCCGAACGGTGACTTCTCTGAAGCCTTGCTGAATACTTCTTTCGACTGGAACGGTATTCGCGAAGCTTACGTACTGGCTACTGAAAATGATGCTTGCAACGGGGTAGCTATGCTCTTCGGCCATTTGCTGACTAACCGTGCACAGATTTTCTCTGACGTACGTACTTATTGGAGTCCGGAAGCCGTGAAGCGTGTGACGGGTAAGGAACTGACCGGACTGGCTAAGAATGGTATTATCCATTTGATTAACTCAGGAGCTACTACCTTGGATGGTACCGGACAGCAGACCGATGCAGAAGGTAATCCGGCCATGAAACCGTCATGGGAAATTACAGAAGCAGAGGTTGAAAAATGCCTGGAAGCCACTACTTGGTATCCTGCTAACCGGGATTATTTCCGTGGCGGTGGTTTCTCTTCTAACTTCTTGTCAAAAGGTGGTATGCCTGTAACCATGAGCCGTTTGAATCTGATTAAGGGACTGGGTCCGGTTCTTCAGATTGCAGAAGGATGGACGGTAGAAATTGATTCGGAAATCCACAAGCTGCTTGATGAACGTACCGACCGTACATGGCCTACTACTTGGTTTGTACCTCGTTTGTGCGATAAACCCGCCTTCAAGGATGTATATTCTGTAATGAACAACTGGGGAGCCAATCATGGTGCCATCAGTTACGGACATATAGGTCAGGATTTGATTACGCTTGCTTCTATCCTTCGCATACCAGTATGCATGCACAATGTGGAAGACGATAAGATTTTCCGTCCTGCTGCATGGAATGCCTTTGGTATGGATAAGGAAGGGGCTGATTACAGGGCATGTCAAAATTACGGACCTATCTATAAATAATCAATTTTATGTTGCCGGAGCAGACGGAAAATCCGCCAGTTCCGGCAACATGTCTATTCTTGAACAGCCTTATAAAGGCGGGGTTATTCTTTTCTGAGAAACAACTATTCCTCACTATTTACGGCATTGTTTTGTGGTCATTACCATATTGGCTATAAATGCATCGGGAGCATTAACGAAGGCATGAAAACAATTTTTTTCGGATTTTGCCGGGAAAAATATTTGTTATCTTTACAATTTTGTTGCAGTATTAAATAAACTCCCTATCTTTGCATATATTTCATCAACGACTGAGTAATGAACCTAAAGACTAACTTACTATTCGTGTTATTGTGTCTGCTTTCAGTGGCGGCCCAATGTGTTTTGGGTAATTTTCCGTTTGCATTTTTTGTTTTTCCATTAGATGCTATTTTAGCTTTGCTGTGGATTGCATTGATAGGATATGGCTATAAGGAGAAGCGTCATTCGAGCACTGTCCGTTTGTGGCTTTCTCCGCAATGTACCTGCTGGACACTAGGTTGGTTCCTGGCCGGATGTCTGGTTATAGGCTTGTTTCCCCAACTTTCTGCACAAGAGGCTGCAGAGAAGTCGGGTATATTTTCTCGTTTGGGCTGCTACAATTTTATGTCTTCCTGGATTTTTGTAACCGGGTTGTTTGGGTTGCTGACTCACTTAGGGATGATTACCGCAAGACGCTTTTTCACACCGGGGCGTAATCGGTGGCGCTTTATGCTGAATCATGTTGGATTGTGGCTGGCACTCTTTGCCGGGTTTATTGGAAGTGCAGAAGAACAGACCTTACGCATCCCTGTATTTCGGAAAAATCCGAATAATGAAGCTTTTACTTCCGAGGGGAATGTGGTATATCTGGAGAAACCTTTGCAACTGACAAATTTTACTGTAGAGCATTATGCCAATGGTACTCCACGTCGTTTCTTTGCCGAAGTTTCAATGGATGGAAAACCGATACACCTGGAAGTAAACCGGCCTTATTCGGCAAATTGGACAGAAGATTATTATCTGACGTCCTATGATGTACATTCTTCCAATCCGGAGTACTGTGTGGTGCAAATTGTACGTGAACCGCTGAAATACGTCATGCTATTGGGCATTGTGATGATGTTGTGCGGAGGGTTGCTGCTCTTTTTAGCAGGACCAGACAAGCAGATGAGCAGACCTGTGAATGAACTTGTTGACTGATTTGATTATAACTAATACCGTTCTTGAATGATTACATGGGATAATTTTTATTTGTTTGCCCTGCCTGCCATTGCTTTATGGGGAGCCGGTGCGGTATTTGCCTTGTTTTCCAAGGGATGGCGTCGTTGGGCTGTTGGGCTGACTTTGGCAGGCATAGTGGTGTTTGCCGTTTTTATTGCCGGATTTTGGTTGAGCTTGCAGCGTCCTCCCTTGCGCACTATGGGTGAGACCAGATTATGGTATTCGTTTTTTATGGGCATATCCGGCTTGTTGACCTATATTCGTTGGAAATATCCTTGGATATTGTCTTTTTCCACCATAGTCGGCGCGGTATTTGTGATAATCAATATCCTGAAACCGGAAATTCATGACCAGTCGCTCATGCCCGCTTTACAAAGTCCGTGGTTCGTCCCTCATGTCACTGTGTATATGTTTTCTTATTCTGTGTTAGGCTGTGCGTTCATTTTGGCTGGCATGGGACTTTGCAAACACCGGGAGAACTATCTTGAGGCCGCCGACAAGTTAGTTTATGCAGGATTGGCTTTTCTGACAGTTGGCATGCTGACCGGAGCTATTTGGGCAAAAGCGGCCTGGGGACATTATTGGAGCTGGGACCCGAAAGAAACCTGGGCAGCAGTTACATGGACAGGTTATCTGCTGTACGTACATCTACGTTTGTTCCGTAAGAACACTCCGCGTACGCTGTATTGGATACTGATAGTTTCTTTCCTCTCGCTCCAGATGTGCTGGTATGGGGTAAATTATCTTCCTGCCGCACAGCAAAGCGTGCATTTATACAACCGTTCTTAGAATTTTCAACGTGTGAGATATTTACCAAATTATTAAACTTTAATCAGTTTTTTATGAAGAAAAGAACAAAAATCGTTTTTGCGGTACTGGTGGTAGCTGCGGTATTGGCTGCAACCTATCGGGTGGTGAACCGTCCTCCTTCAGCCAGTTTGGAAAGTAGTGCTCAAATGGAAGAAATCATTGCGAGCAGCGGATGTATGGCTTGTCATACCGCCAATCCGGAGTTGCCATTTTACGCCAGTCTGCCAGTCGCAGGAAAGCTGGTCAAGGAAGACGCTCGTCTGGCTTATCGCTCTTTTGACATGACTCCGATGCTGGATGCCTTGAAAAAAGGAGAGAAAATCAGCGAGGTAGATTTAGCTAAAGTAGAGAAAGTGATATTAGACGGCACCATGCCTATGGCCAAGTATTATCTGGTGCATTGGGGAGCTTCGTTGAATGATACGGAGAAGCAGATGGCACTTTCATGGGTGAAGTCACAGCGTGCAGCCTTCTATCCCAATCAGCTGGCTCATGCACAATGGAGCAATGAGACCATTCGTCCGGTTCAGGACTCCGTTCCGGTGGATATGCGGAAGGTGATTTTAGGAAATCTGCTGTTCCACGACGTTCGTCTGTCGGCCGATAATACCGTATCCTGTTCGTCTTGCCACGGATTGAATACCGGTGGAGTAGACAACAAGCAGTTCTCTGAGGGAGTAGGCGGTCAGTTTGGTGGAGTGAATGCTCCTTCTGTATATAACGCACATTATAATTTCGTGCAGTTCTGGGACGGACGTGCCGCTACGTTGGCTGACCAGGCCGCCGGTCCTCCTTTGAATCCGGTTGAAATGGCTTGCAAGTCGTTTGATGAAATTTGTGAGAAGCTGGATGCAGATGCAGCTTTCAGCAAGGCATTCAAGGAAGTGTATCCCGACGGTTTCAATCAGGCGAACATTACGGATGCCATTCAGGAGTTTGAAAGAACCCTGCTTACACCGAACTCGCGTTTCGACAAGTACCTGAAAGGGGATAATGCAGCCCTGACGGCTGAAGAACTGGCCGGATATGATTTGTTCAAGAAATACAACTGTGCTACTTGCCATGTAGGTGAGAACATGGGTGGACAGTCGTACGAACTGCTCGGCATCAAGCATGACTACTTTGCCGACCGTGGTACGGAACTGACCATAGAAGACAATGGCCGTTTCAAGGAAACAAAAGACGAAAGAGACCGTCATCGTTTTAAAGTGCCCGGATTGCGTAATGTAGCATTGACCGCACCTTATTTCCATGATGGAACACAGGCCACGCTGGAAGATGCCGTCATTGCCATGGCTAAGTACGAGGTAGGCGTAGATTTGTCAAAACAGGAAGTCGCACAGATGGTATCCTTCCTGCACACATTGACCGGAGAATATCAGGGCAAGTTGCTGGTGAATGAGAATGACTTGCAGAAATAAGTAAGTATATCTTTTTTATTCTATATGAGCCGTTTCAGTCG
>NZ_DBEXBB010000012.1:0-2511 GCF_048170425.1 Phocaeicola sp. | reverse complement strand
TGGCAAAGGTAGAATTTTATTCGTACTTTTGCAACACAATTATCCGACAAGTATTTTGACTTTTTCCAATTATGAAAAGTAGAATACCTCAGGATAAGCGTATACACCCCATTTTATTATTATTTATGTCATTATCATTTTGTACGCAGTACCCCACAGGCAAATACCATTTGCTGGCCATACTGACAGTAGGCGTTTGGGGGACTACCTTTATTTCAACGAAAGTGCTAATCGAAAACGGACTTTCACCTCAAGAAATCTTTTTTCTTCGTTTCCTAATTGCCTATATCGGTATCTGGAGTATTTCTCCACACAGGCTGCTGGCCAACCACTGGAAAGACGAACTGCTTTTCCTTGCAGCCGGATTTACAGGAGGAACCCTCTATTTTCTAACGGAAAATACAGCACTCAGTCTGACCCAGACCACGAACGTAGCTTTTATCATCTGCATGACTCCCCTACTCACTACGGCATTGTCTTTACTTACCAACCGGAATGAGAAAGCCGGCAAACGCCTGATAACCGGTTCGGTAATAGCCTTGCTGGGAGTTGCCCTACTCATTTTCAACGGCAGTTTTGTATTGAAACTTTCTCCGTTAGGCGATTTTCTCACCCTATGCGCTGCACTTTCCTGGGCTATTTACAGTCTGGTTATCCGTAAACTGTCAGGGCGCTATCCGGCCATATTCATCACCCGAAAAGTGTTTTTCTACGGAATACTGACCGGACTTCCCGCTTTTCTTGTGCATCCATTCCATTTCCCTCTTTCCGGATTTACCAACCCGATTATATGGATTAACCTCTTATTTTTGGGAGTACTGGCCTCACTTATCTGTTTTGCCGTATGGAACATTATATTAAAGCAGCTCGGCACCATTCAAGCTTCCAACTATCTCTATTTGAACCCCCTATTCACCACCATAGCCGCGTCACTCATTCTTGAGGAACAGCTTACGGTATTTGCCGTAACGGGTGTGGCACTAGTACTGGGAGGCGTATACTTTGCAGCCCGACAATCCTAACCTTTCCATCAATATCAAAAAAGTGTTTCAATGAAATTTGTACTTTTAGTTGTAGGTAAAACAGTAGAGAAACATTACATCACAGCCATTGCCGACTATGTGGAACGTGTGAAGCATTATGCCTCATTCGATATGGAAGTGATTCCTGAACTTAAAAACACCAAAAACCTCAGCATGGACCAACAGAAGGAGAAAGAAGGTGAAGCCATCCTGAAGGCTTTACAACCTGGTGATGTAGTAGTATTGCTCGACGAGCACGGAAAAGAATTCCGCTCCATCGAGTTTGCCAACTGGATAGAGCGGAAAATGCATACCGTAAACAAGCGGCTGGTGTTTATCATCGGCGGACCTTACGGATTCTCACCTTCCGTCTATCAGGCTGCCCAGGAGAAAATCTCTCTGTCCAAGATGACATTCTCACACCAGATGATACGACTTATCTTCGTGGAACAACTCTACCGGGCCATGACCATTCTGAACAACGGCCCTTATCACCACGAATAAGCCGGTTATCTCAATCGCAGAATATCGCCTACTTTCGGAGCCGGTGAATCCGGCTCCATCTTATTCAACTTATACAGGTTCTTCAAACGGATTCCGAATTTCTGGGAAATAGAATACATAGAGTCTCCCTCCCTTACCACGTACACGATGTATTCTTTCGTCGCCCGACGGCGTTTTTTCTCCAGATACACAATTTCACCTCCTGTAAACTGATAATCTTTGGGGAGTTCGTTGTAAGTACGCAGTTTCTTCTTGCTGATGCCCAACTCATCCGACAATTTTTCAAACGTATCTCCCCGACGGGCGATGACGTACACCATATCATTGGCTAAATACGGCTGATGCGGATTGGGGAATTCTTCTATCCATTCCAAACCTTTCTTGGTATCGTAACGATCCAGGTCGTAGAGTTCAATGATGTTTATCAGGCGGTCGGCATAACGCGGGTCAGTGGCATAACCTGCCTTCTTCAAGCCACGCGCCCATCCCTTGTAGTCCGTAATCTTCAAACGAAACAAAAAAGCATAACGTGCTCCCGTACGCAAGAATTTGGAATGGTCACGATACGAATCCTTGGCGTGACGATAAGCCCGGAAACACTCATTCGGTGCATCATCATCGGCACGCACCGTCCGTCCGTCCCAACTCCGTCCACACTTGATACCGAAATGGTTGTTCGACTTGCGAGCCAGTTCACTTCGTCCGGCTCCCGACTCCAGCAGTCCCTGTGCCAGCGTGATACTGGCCGGAATGTGATAACGCTTCATTTCTTCCACTGCAATTTTGTGATACTGCCGGATGTAATCTTCATACGCTTTATTCTTGCGCTGAGCTGCTCCCAACGACAATGCTATCCCTGCCAGACAGCACACCAAAATATATTTCAATGATTTCATGCAGTTCTTCTTTACCGTTTAACGTGCAAAGATAAACGATTCACCCCAGAAGCTTACGGGCAAACATTTAAAAATACAGAAAAGCAGGG
>NZ_DBEXBB010000011.1:0-15323 GCF_048170425.1 Phocaeicola sp. | reverse complement strand
GCTTCGGATTCATCGGGAACCAGCCTTTCAGCACGCGTTCGCGCTGTTCGAAGACCTCCTTGATGGTCCAGAAAGAAGAGAATGAGAAAACTCCCAGCAGGGTCGACAGCAGAATCTGACTTACCAGCACGGAACCGATGAGGCCGGCGATGCCCAATAGCAGAAAAATCCACCAGCAGCGCGTTCCCCAATAATATTCCGCTTTGACTACTACCGGATGAAACAGACCGATAATCAGGAATGTGCAGATGCCAATGAGGATTCCTTCCCAGTGAAGGCTGTCAATCCACTCCATCACTCACCGGCGTCTTTACGGATGGGAATTTCTTTCTTGATGCTCTGTTCCAGTGAAATCAAGGTTTCCGTGGCGGTTACTCCTGGAATTTCCTGAATCTTGGAGTTCAACAAATCCATCAGATGTTCATTGTCTGTAGAATACAGTTTGGTCAGCATGGTGTAAGGCCCTGTGGTAAAATGACATTCCACGATTTCCGGAATCTTTTTCAGTTCTGCCACTACGCTTTTATACATAGAACCTTTTTCCAGTTTGATTCCTACATATGTACAGGTGCTATATCCTAGGCTCTTGGGATTTACATGGTAGCCTGAACCGATAATTACGCCAAGGTCTATCAGGCGTTGAACGCGTTGATGAATGGCAGCACGTGATACGCCACATTCTGCTGCTACATCTTTGAACGGGATTCTGGCATTCTGTGAAATGATTTCCAGAATCTGTTTGTCAAGTTTATCAATTTTCTCCATACTACTAAATGGTTCTTGTTTTTATCATATTGTAAGCAAATGTAGAAAAACTTTTTTATCTATATGCTATTTTGCCGAAAAAAACGTGATTATTTTTGGTGAAAGAACAAATTGTGGGTGATTTGTGTAAGTCGTTCGGCCTATTTGACTATCTTTGATTCCTTGAAGATAGGATGCGGTTGGGAGGTGGAGCCGAAAAACATGTTTTTCGTTCGTACTTCTCTCACCTTTTTTTATCTTTGTAAGGCTTATTATTTATTAAACTCAAGAACTATGCATCCATTGGAATTGTTTAAGTTTTGTCCGGTATGTGGTTCTTCTCATTTCGAAATACATAATGAGAAGTCCAAGAAATGTGCGGACTGCGGGTTTGTGTATTATTTTAATTCAAGCGCGGCTACGGTGGCTTTTATCCTGAACGCAAAAGGAGAATTGCTGGTTTGTCGGCGGGGAAAGGAACCTGCCAAGGGCACGCTGGATTTGTCGGGTGGATTTATCGATATGTTCGAGACTGGCGAAGAAGGAGTGGCACGCGAGGTTAAAGAGGAAACGGGGCTGGTAGTGACGGAAGCGAAATATCTGTTTTCCTTGCCCAACACGTATTTGTACTCCGGTTTCCTGGTACATACACTCGACCAGTTCTTCTTGTGTCAGGTGGAAGATGACCATCTGATAAAAGCCATGGACGATGTGGCCGATGCATGGTGGATGCCGCTGGACAAAGTGAATCCGGATGATTTCGGGCTGGACTCTGTACGTAAGGGAGTCGCACGCTTTTTGGAAACCTGTCGGAACAAAAAATAAAAGGGATTATGGGTAAATATAAGAAATATATATGGATGGCAGGGCTGTGTTGTGCCTTGCCGTTGACGGTTTCCGGGCAGCAGGTGGAGCCGCTGACCGGGGCAGACCGTTTGTTCAACGAGGGACGGGAGCTGTTCTTGCGTCAGGATTATGCGGCAGCCCGACAGACCTTGGTGCGCTATACCCGTCAGGCGGGGGAAAAGGCCTGGGCCGATGAAGTGGACTATATGCTGGCTTGCACGGCCTATGAATTGAAAATGCCGGATTGCCGGGAAGTGCTGTCGGATTATCTGGAAGCACATCAGGAGTCGCGTTATCGCAATCGGGTGCAGGCACTGATAGGGGCCAGCTATTTTTCGGAAGAGAAATACATGGAAACCATTGCTACGCTGAAGGGCTGTGACATTTCTCTTTTGTCCGATGAAGAACGTGATGCCAGTGCCTTGCGCATGGGTACGTCGTACCTGAAAGTCGGTAAATTGCAGGATGCGGCTTTCTGGTTCGCTGTGTTGAAAGAGACGAGTAAGGACTTCCATAACGATGCGGTGTACAACCTGGCTTATATTGATTACGTACAGCAGAAATATGATACCGCCTTGCAGGGATTCCGTGAGGTGCAGGATGACCGGAAGTTCCAGAAACTGGCACCTTATTATATTGCCGACATTTACCTGATTCAGGGAAATTATGCACAGGCCCGAAAGGTGGCAGATGCTTATCTGGCTTTGTATCCGGAAGAGATGCATGCCGCTCAGATGAACCGTATCTCCGGTGAGGCGGCTTACGGACAGAAAGACTATGCGGCTGCCATCCAGTCGCTGGAACGCTGCCACGAAGCGGAGGAGGTGCCTGCCCGTCTGGCTATGTACAAGTTGGGTATGAGTTATTTTAATACGGGAGTCTATTCCAAGGCGTTGGCGCGTTTGGGTGAGGCAACCGGTGCGCAGGATGCGCTGGCTCAGAATGCTTACCTGCACATGGGATTGGCCGGGCTGCAACTGAAGGAACGCAATCAGGCGCGTATGGCGTTTGAGCAGGCTTCGCGTATGGATTTCGACCGTAGCATCCAGGAACAGGCTTTGTTCAATTATGCACTCTGCATTCATGAAACGTCTTATTCTCCTTTTGCCGAGTCGGTAACGGTATTCGAACGCTTCCTGAACGAATATCCCTCGTCGGTATATGCTGAAAAGGTGAACGATTACCTGGTAGAGGTGTATATGAACACCCGCAGCTATGAAGTGGCGTTGCGTTCTATCGAAAAAATCACGCATCCGAGTGCACGTATTCTGGAAGCGAAACAGAAACTGCTTTTCCGTATGGGAACACAGCTGTTTGCGCAGGCTGACTATCGGAATGCCATTGATTATTTTACCCGTTCTTTGCAGTTGGGCCAGTATAATCAGAAGACCAAGGCCGATGCCTATTATTGGCGTGGAGAATCGAAATACCGTCTGGAGCGTTATCCGGAGGCTGCCAATGACATGCGGCTGTATCTGGAGTTTGCTGCCGACAAGAATTCACAGGAGTACGGACTGGCTCTTTACTGTTTGGGATACAGTCTGTTCAAGCAGAAACAATATAATTCCGCACGCGACTGGTTTGTTCGCTGTGTGCAGAACGGACGGACGCAGGAGGCTTCTGTAGCAGGCGACGCGTACAACCGTATCGGTGACTGCTATTTTTATGAGCGCCGTTTTGAAGAAGCCCGCCAGCAATATGCGCAGGCTGTCGTCACTTCTCCTTCGCTGGGAGATTATTCGTTGTTCCAGGAGGGTATTGTGAAAGGACTGCAGCGTGATTATGCCGGAAAGATTCAAGTACTTAACAAATTGATTACAGATTATCCGTCGTCGGCTTATCTGGACGATGCCCTGTATGAACAGGGACGTGCCTTTGTGCAGATGGAGGATAGTGAGAATGCAATCAAGCGTTACTCATTGCTGGTGCAGCGTTATCCGGAAAGCGAACTTTCACGTAAGGCGGCCAATGAAATAGGTCTGCTTTATTATCAGAATGACCGCTACGAGCAAGCCATTGCAGCTTACAAGCAGGTCATTACGAAGTATCCGGGTAGTGCGGAGGCGCGCCTGGCACAGCGTGACTTGAAGTCCATTTATGTGGATTTGAATAAGGTGGATGACTATATGGCGTTTGCTTCTACGGTGCCTGGTGGTGCGACCTTCAACGTGAGCGAGCGTGACTCTTTGACGTATACGGCGGCCGAACGTGCTTACATGCGTGGGGATATTGCCGGAGCGAAGACCAGTCTGACCCGCTATCTTCAGTCGTTCCCGCAGGGAGCTTTCAGTGTGGATGCGTCTTATTATTTAGGTTTGATTGATTATAACCAGAAGGATTATGCGGCAGCGTCAGCCCGTCTGGAAGAAGTGTTGCGCTTTTCCGGAAGCAAGTATGAAGGAAAGGCTTTGGCACTTTGTGCCGATATGGCTTACAACCAGAAGGAATATGCCAAGGCATTGAACCTCTACAAGCGTTTGGCCGACCGCTCGGCTGTGCAGGAAGAACGTCTGCAGGCTGAAGTGGGTGCTCTGCGAAGCGCTTGTGCGTTGGGCGACCGGGCTGAAACCGTGACGACTGCTTCAGCACTGCTCAAGCAGAGCAAGCTGACTCCGGAGGTACGTAGCGAGGCGTTGTATTTCCGTGCCAAGGCGTTGTTGGCAGAAGGGCAGAAGAAGGCTGCACTGGCCGATTTGACCGAACTGGCCAAGGATACGCGTAATGTGTACGGGGCAGAAGCCAAATACCTGGTGGCACAGACTTACTTCGATGAAGGAGAAACTGCCAAGGCGGAGAAGGAAGTGCTGGAATACATCGAAGTCAGCACACCGCATGCATACTGGCTGGCAAGAAGCTTCGTCCTGTTGTCGGATGTGTACGTGAAGTTGGACCGCAAGATGGAGGCTAAACAGTATTTGTTGTCTTTGCAGCAGAATTATCAGGCCGATGATGACATCGCCGGAATGATTGAAAGTCGCCTGGAAAAACTTAAAAGTGTAAAGTAAGATGAAATACATAAGTACGATATTGGTTTGCGCCGGTCTGTGGCCCGCAGCTACGGTATGTGCGCAGAATGGAGGGGAGAAAGATTCTACACTGAACCGGACGGTGGTAGTGGAAAATCAGTACAACCCCGAGGTGATGGATGCCTTTAAGGTGAATGTCATGCCCGAGGTGGAGGAGCCGGCAGCTCCGAAGCAGGCCATTAATTATGCGACGGATTTGCGTCCGTTGGGAGCCTGGAAAACCACTCCTATGGAGGCGATGTCCAGAGAACTGGCTCAAAAGGGAGCCGACAGGGGCTATGTCCGTGCGGCTTACGGTACGCTGAACAATGTGGACCTGAAAGGAAGCTATTTGTGGGATATTTCTTCGAAAGACCGTCTGGGAATCATGGCTTCCTTGTACGGGCTGAACGGGGATATTCCGCATTTCATGGAAGGAGAGGAGTGGAAGTCTCGTTTTTACCGTACGGATGTGTCGCTGGATTACCGGCATGATTTCCGGAAGGTAGCGTTGAAATTAGGAGGTGCCTTTGCTTCGCAGGTATTTAATTATATGCCGTCCATGAATGAAGGGGTGGAGAACTGGCCTACCACACAGCGTTATACGTTGGGTGAAGGATATGTAGGAGTGATGTCCCGCGACAAGGACTTGCCTATACAGTTTGCTTTCCAGACTGGCTTGCGTAGCTTCAGCTTGCGCTATGATAATTATTATATGGAGTATGGTTCTGAAAATATTTTCCATACTCAGGGCTTCATGGCTGGAAACATCAATGAGGAACAGCAGGTGGGCGTTGGTCTGGAGATGGACAACCTGATTCACGATGTGTCGCAGCAGGACTATACGCTGTTGCAGCTGAATCCATATTACACCTATCAGGGTGAATCCGTGAAGTTGCGGGTGGGTGCCCATGTGGATTTGCAGACGGCTTATGGCAGCGGACTGAAGGTGGCACCGGATGTCAAACTGGAATATATGTTTGCCGATACGTATGTGGCTTACCTCAATGTGCTGGGCGGGACACGTTTGAATGACTTCCGCCGGTTGAATGATTTCTCACCTTACTGGACGATTGCACAGCAGATGCGTACTTCCTATACACCGCTGGATGCGAAAATCGGTTTGAAGGCTTCTCCGGTTATCGGATTAGGTTTTGAAGTCTACGGAGGTTACCGTATTACCAAGAATGAACTGTTTGCTGTACCGGGAGGATTCTATACGGATGAGCAGAATGTGTTCTATACAGGTATCCTGCAGGATAAGGGAAAAGTCGGTTATGGAGGTGTTTCTGTGAGCTATGCCTACCGTGACTGGGTAGACTTTTCTGTGAACGGTACGTATTATAGCTGGAACGTGACGGAAGGAAACGAAGGCTTGTTACAGTTGAAGCCCGAATTGAAGGCCGATTTCAGTGTGCGTGCCAAGGTGATCAAGAATTGTCATGCCCTTTTGAACTACAACTACGAACGTCGTCAGAAGATGGGTGATTTTGGGCGTGCGGATGCCATCAATAACCTGTCTGTAGGAGCAGAGTATGAGTTGCTGAACCGCATCAACGTGTTTGGCCGCCTGAATAACCTGCTCAATAAGGTATACGCTACTGAAGCAGGTTATCCGGTGGAAGGTTTGCATTTCATGGCAGGCATCAGCTGCCGTTTCTAAATTTGTTCTGCGTGGCGGCAGTGCTGGATCAGTGCGCCGTCACGGAAAAAGAAACGGCTTTCTTGTCCGTGCAGAAGGAGGGGAGCAGGGATGCCGTCGTGCAAGGTCACGCGGGCATGTTCTATGAATGCTTCGTCCCATAGCCCTTGTTCCAGAAAAGCCTGGAGCGTCTGGCTTCCGCCTTCTACCAGTAATGTTTGTATTTTTTGCTCATAAAGCACCTGCATGATTTGCGGGAGAATATTCTGGCCGAAATCCAGTGTCACGTAAGTGAGGTTCTGGGTAGCGGCCTTTTCTTTTTCCGTAAAGACGAGGGTAGGAGTGCTGCCGTCGAACAGGTGCAGATGAGGCGGCAAAGTCAGCTGCCGGTCGATGACCAGCCGGAGCGGGTTCTGTCCGTACCATTCGCGTACCGTGAGCGAAGGGTTGTCGAGCAGGGCTGTGCGTCGTCCTACGAGAATGGCTTTCTGTTCGGCTCGCATCTTGTGAACCGCCAAGGTGGAGAGAGGAGTGGAAAGGCGTACCGCGTTTCCGTCTTCACGTCGGATGTCTAGAAAATCGTCGGCTGACTGTGCCCATTTCAAGGTGATGTAAGGACGCTTTTTCAGGTTGAATGTCACGAAAGCACGAATCAGTTTCCGGCATTCTTTTTCCAGTACACCGACCGTCACTTCAATGCCGGCATCCCGCAACTTCTGGATTCCTCTTCCGGCTACCAAAGAAAATGGGTCCACACAGCCTACTACGACTCTCGGAATCCCTTTCCGTATGATTAAGTCAGCACAGGGAGGGGTTTTCCCGTAATGAGAACAGGGTTCTAAGCTCACATAAATGGTGGCATCCTTCAGCAGACTTTCATCTTTGACCGAGGCGATGGCATTCACTTCGGCATGGCCTTCCCCGCAGCGCACGTGATAACCTTCACCGATGATTTTTCCGTCGCGTACAATGACGGCCCCCACCATGGGGTTGGGAGCTGCATGGCAGATACCGTTTCTGGCCAGTTGTATGCAGCGCCGCATATATTTTTCGTCTATCGTCATATTCTTCGTTTTTTATCGTTACTTTTGCAACTATGCATCCGGTTTATGTACATATCAAAAAAGAGCTGAGTCCTTTTTATACAGAAGAAGAGGCTTCAGCCATGGCAAAGTGGATATCTTCGGATATTCTGCATCTCTCTACTCTTGAACTTTATACAGGCAAAGATATGAATTTTTCCACGAAAGAGTGGGCGGAACTGGAGGATATTCTTCGGCGCTTGAAGCAGCGGGAACCCCTTCAGTATATTTTGCAGGAAGCCTCTTTTTGTGGAATGTCTTTTCATGTGGAACAAGGGGTACTGATTCCTCGTCCGGAAACGGAAGAGCTGGTGGAATGGATTGTCTCCGATTATCGGGAGGCAGGGCAGGTGCGTATTCTGGATATTGGCACCGGAAGCGGCTGCATTCCCGTATCACTGGCGCAGCTGTTGCCGGAAGCGCAGGTTTCTTCGTGTGATGTGTCGGCTGAGGCTTTGCGCATTGCGGCTATGAATGTAAAGCGTTATGGAGACAAGGTGACTCTGTTCAGTGCTGATATTCTGAAAGAGGAACTTCCTGAATGTCAGGTAGACGTGCTGGTGAGTAACCCTCCTTACATTACGGAAAGCGAGCGGACGGATATGGAGGCGAATGTACTCGACTGGGAACCTGAACTGGCTTTGTTTGTGCCCGATTCGGACCCGTTGCGGTTCTACCGTAGGATAGCCCGGAAAGGGCTTGACTGGCTTTCGGAAGGAGGAGCATTGTATTTTGAAATCAACCGTGCTTACGGGGCTGAGACTGTGCGGATGCTGGAGGAACTTGGATACCGTCAGATTGAATTACGGAAAGATTTGTCGGGAAACGACCGGATGATAAAAGCAATCAGACCATGAAAGAATATAGTGAAGCAGAGATAAAGAGTAAAGCCGAAGTGTATTGTTCGTCGGTGGAGCGTTGCCCATCGGACGTGGAGGAGAAAATTCGCAAGTGGGGGGCTTCGGAAGAAGTGACAGAACGGATTATGGCCCATTTGCAGAAAGAACGCTATTTGGATGCGGCTCGTTTCTGCCGGTTTTATGTGCGCGACAAGTACCGTTTCAATCAGTGGGGGCGGATGAAGATTGCACAGATGCTCCGTATGAAACGCCTGTCGGACGAAGACATCCGTGCCGGACTGGAGGAAATTGATACCGAAGAATACGACGGAATCCTAAAGAAGATGCTGAAGCAGAAAATGAAAGGAATAAAAGCTGCCAATGACTATGAACGGAGCATGAAGCTGATTCGTTTTGCCGTAGGTCGGGGCTTTACGTTGGAAGAAGTACGTCGTTTTGTCAATCAGGTAGAACCGGATGAATATTTTGACTGACATCCGGGATTTTCTGTTTCCCCGTCTCTGCATGGCTTGCGGACGGAAGTTGCAGGTCTCCGAACAGGCTCTTTGTTGTGATTGTTTGTCACAGCTTCCTCATACACACTTAGGAAATACACCGGGCAATGAAATGGAAAAGATTTTCTGGGGCCGTTTCCTGATACAGCGGGCGTCGGCTTTGTTTTATTATGCCCGTGGAGGGAAAGTTGCCCATATATTGGCCGGTATGAAATACTATGGCCGTCAGAAAGTCTGCCGGCAGATGGGAGAGATGCTGGCGCATGAACTGCTCCCGACGGGTTTCTTTGAGGGAGTAGATTATTTGTTGCCGGTTCCCTTGCATCCCGGCCGTCTGCGTACCAGGGGATATAACCAGAGTCGTCTGCTGGCAGAGGGCATTTCTGAGCAGACGGGCATTCCGGTGTGCGACGGGTTGCTCTGTCGGGTGCGAAACAATCAGACCCAGACCCATAAATCCGTGCTGGAACGGCAGGAAAACACGGTTCATCTTTTTCATCTGGCTGGCGATACCCGTATGCTGCAAGGCAAACATGTGATGCTGGTGGATGATGTGCTGACCACAGGAGCCACGTTAGGTGCCTGTGCAGATGTATTGGCTGATATTGAGGGAATAAGCATCAGCATTGTTACGCTGGCGTGGACGAAATAAAACAATCTGACGGGTTTTAGTAAAATTAATGCTCTTAAATTTTCTATTCCCGATGTATTTCTATAATTTTGCAAAAACATTTATCAGAGAATTAAAAAGTTATGAAAGCTTTGGAAAGATTATTTGCAGAAAAGTTGCTGAAGGTGAAGGCTGTGAAGATTCAGCCGGCTAACCCGTTTACTTGGGCATCAGGTTGGAAATCGCCGATTTATTGTGACAATCGTAAGACGTTGTCATATCCTGCACTTCGTAACTTCGTAAAGTTAGAAATTTGTCGTGTTATTCTTGAAAAATTCGGTGAAGTAGACGCCATCGCAGGTGTAGCTACAGGTGCGATTGCACAGGGTGCGCTGGTGGCAGAAGAGTTGAACTTGCCGTTCGTATATGTTCGTTCAAGCCCGAAAGACCATGGCTTGGAAAATTTGATTGAAGGTGAATTGCGTCCGGGTATGAAAGTGGTTGTTGTAGAAGACCTGATTTCAACTGGTGGAAGCAGTTTGAAAGCGGTAGAAGCTATCCGTCGCGACGGTTGTGAAGTAATTGGAATGATTGCTTCTTTCACTTACGGTTTCGATGTATCAGTAGAAGCCTTCAAGAAAGCAAAAGTAGAACTGGTTACACTGACCAACTACAATGCGGTGCTGGAAGCAGCTTTGAAGACCGATTATATCAATGAAGAGGATATCCCTGTGCTGCAGGCATGGAGACAAGATCCTTCTCACTGGACTGGAAAATAATAGATTCTGTAACTGGGAAAGCAGTCTCGGATTGTAAATAGGAGATGTCATCCTGAGCGAGTCCACTCTGCTCAAGATGGCATTTTTTATGCGATGACGGGAGAATTTTCCTGAAGATTGAAAAAATATGGCTGTACAATTTGAAAGCAATGTGAAGCATGTTCCTTATAGTCAGGAACGAGTATATAACAAACTGTCCGACCTGAATAACCTGGAAGGAGTTCGGGAACGCCTGGACATGGTGAAGGACAAGCTGGACGGGAAACTGAAAGATATGTCGTTCGACCGTGATTCCATTACCTTGAAAGTACAGGGCATCAGTCTTACATTGCGCATCATTGAGCGTGAACCTTTGAAGTGCATCAAGTTTGAAGGTGACAAATCGCCCATACCTTTGAATCTGTGGATTCAGATTCTGCCTGTAACACAGGAAGAGGCTAAAATGAAAGTGACTATCCGTGCGGAAGTGAACATGTTCATGAAAGCCATGGTGTCAAAACCCCTGCAGGAGGGAGTGGAGAAACTGGCTGACATGCTGGCCATGCTTCCTTATTAATTGAAATGACCGGCAGATGTCGGAGATAAAAACTGAAATTATGGCTCAAAAACTTTGGGAAAAAAATGTACAGGTAAATGCGGAAATTGACCGCTTTACCGTGGGACGTGACCGCGAAATGGACATGTATCTGGCAAAGTACGACGTGTTGGGTTCGATGGCGCATATCACCATGCTGGAAAGTATTGGCCTGCTGACCTCGGACGAACTGAAGATTTTGCTGGAAGAACTGAAAAATATATACGCTTCCGTAGAACGCGGGGAGTTTGTGATTGAAGACGGAATAGAGGATGTACATTCACAGGTGGAACTGATGCTGACACGCCGCCTGGGGGATGTGGGAAAGAAAATCCACAGTGGACGTTCGCGCAATGACCAGGTGCTGGTCGACTTGAAGCTGTTTATCCGTGCTCAGTTGAAATCGGTGGCAGAAGCTGTAGAACGTTTGTTCCATGTACTTATTTCTCAGAGCAACCGTTACAAGGATGTGCTTATGCCGGGATATACCCACCTGCAGATCGCCATGCCTTCTTCTTTCGGTCTGTGGTTTGGAGCTTATGCAGAAAGCTTGGTGGACGATATGATGTTCCTTCAGGCTGCTTATAAGACTTGTAACCGTAACCCATTGGGTTCTGCTGCAGGTTATGGCTCTTCTTTCCCGTTGGACCGTGAGATGACCACTCGTCTGTTGGGGTTCGATTCAATGAATTACAATGTGGTGTATGCCCAGATGGGCCGTGGCAAGGTGGAACGCAACGTATCGTTTGCGCTGGCTTCCATTGCCGGAACACTGTCGAAGATGGCGTTCGATGCCTGCATGTTCAGTTGTCAGAACTTCGGCTTCGTGAAGTTGCCCGATGAATGTACCACTGGTTCCAGCATCATGCCGCACAAGAAGAATCCTGACGTATTTGAGCTGACCCGTGCCAAATGCAACAAGATTCAGGCTCTTCCGCAGCAGATTATGATGATTATGAACAACCTTCCTTCCGGTTATTTCCGTGACCTTCAGATTATCAAGGAAGTGTTCCTTCCTGCTTTTGAGGAACTGGAAGACTGCTTGCAGATGGCTACTTACATCATGGAGAAAATCAAAATCAACGAACATATTCTGGATGATGACAAATACCTGTATATGTTCAGTGTGGAAGAGGTGAACCGTCTGGCTTCAGAAGGAATGCCGTTCCGTGATGCATATAAGAAAGTAGGGCTGGACATTGAGGCTGGCAACTTCTCACACGATAAGACCGTACATCACACGCATGCCGGAAGTATCGGTAACTTGTGCAATGACAAGATTGAAGAACTGATGCAGCAAGTGGTGAGTGGCTTCAACTTCGAGAAAGTGGTTCAAGCTGAAAACTCACTTTTAGGAAGATAATTGCATAAAATTAAAAAGAAAACGGGTGAAAAGTTTGGAGTATATCGCAAAACTCCCTACATTTGCACCCGTAAACGCGGAAATAGCTCAGTTGGTAGAGCATAACCTTGCCAAGGTTAGGGTCGCGAGTTCGAGTCTCGTTTTCCGCTCTTTCTTTGAAAGGATGCTCGAATGGTGGAATCGGTAGACACGAGGGACTTAAAATCCCTTGGCCATTGCGGCTGTGCGGGTTCAAGTCCCGCTTCGAGTACAGGAAAAAAGCTCTGTAAATCAATGATTTACGGAGCTTTCCCCTTTTTATACGTTGGATTGGACTTATCCTTATTACATTCAGTTTATGCGTTTCCGGGGCTCACAGTTAAACTGAAAGTTAAACCATGAGTTAAATCCGAATGCTGTATGAATGCTGCAGTTAAAGTGAGTATGCAAAGTGTCTACTGTTCCAGTTTATAAAAAGAAAAAAACGTCTAGTTATATCAGGAAAAGTCACCATGCTCAGTACTCCTTAGGCAGTACAACAGTACTCCCCTGAAAGTACTACAGTACTTCCTTGACAGTACTGCAGTACTTCCACGGAAGTACTGGAAATTATGAAGCTGATATAAATGAAGTTATTATGAAATTGCTGCTTTATCAGCTGGCAGCACGCAGCTGGTTGAACAAGTCCTTCTGTTTTTCGGTCAGGGAGGTCGGGATATTGATGTGGTATGATACAATCATATCGCCGAACCGGCCGGTCTGTTTGTATACCGGGAATCCTTTTCCTCTCAAACGGACCTTCGTGTCGTTCTGTGTACCCGGTTTTACTTTCAGTTTGACCATTCCGTCCATGGTTTTCACCTGTACTTCTCCACCCAGTACGGCAGTGTACAAGTCGATATTGACGTGGGTGTAGAGGTCATCTCCCTTCCGTTCGAAGGTATCATCCTTATCGATGACAAAGGTGATGTACAAGTCTCCGTTTTCTCCTCCGTTCATGGCTTTCTGGCCGTAGCCTTTCAGACGGATGGTCTGTCCGTCGGCCACTCCTGCCGGCACAGTAATACGGATATTTTCACCGTTGATGCTGAAAGTCTGTTTGTGGGTGACGTAGGCTTCATTGAGCGACAAGTGCATCTGTGCTTCTATATCCTGTCCCCTCGACATGGTGTGGTATCCTCCTCGTCCACCTCTTCCGTGGCCGAAAAGCTGTTCGAAGAAGTCGGAGAAGCCGCTTGCCCCTGTTCCTCCAAATCCTTCTGTAAATTCACCGTCGTTCATGGAGTACCAGTAGCCGGAGCCACCGTGCTGTTGCTGTGCCCTGCTGTATGCCTCACGTTCCTGTTTAAACTCATCGGCATGTTTCCAGTGTTCGCCATATTCGTCGTATTTCTTACGCTTTTCCGGATCGCTCAATACTTCGTTGGCTTCATTCACTTGCTGGAACTTTCCTTCTGCCGACGGGTCATCTTTGTTCAGGTCAGGATGATATTTCTTGGCCAGCTTCCGGTATGCCTGCTTGATTTCATCCTGAGTGGCATTACGGTCTACTCCCAAAATCTTATAGTAATCAATAAATGCCATATATCAATCGTTTTAAGTTAGTTCCAAAATAAAAACTCTCGCCCACAATGGATGCAGACGAGAGTTTTCCGTTATTTGTGATGATTAATGTATTTCAATCACACGATTAATTTTTGCTTTTTCTTCCTGAGAATACTTTGGCAGCTCAATAGTCAATACACCATTTGCTACATTGGCAGTAATCTTTTCCTTATCGACATTGTCGGGCAAGTAAAGTGACTGCTGGAACTTGGTGTAAGAGAACTCACGTCGTAAGTATTTTTTGTTTTCCTTGTCTTCGTTTTCAACTTTCTTTTCCATGGAGATGACCAGTTCGTTTTCATCACCCAAGTGGATATTGAAATCCTCTTTAGTCATTCCCGGAACGGCTACTTCTACTTTGTAATCCTTGTCGCTTTCCACCACATTGATTGCAGGTGCGGTAGCGTTTGCTTTTTCCATCCAGTTGTTATCGAAGAAGTCATTAAAGATACTTGGTAACCAGTTCTGATTGTAATATTTTCTAGTCGGCATCATAGTTGTAATCTCCTATTTTTAGTTGTTAATCAATTTTGTTTCTGAACCCGAACCCTTTTGAAATTCAAGTTCATTTACTCTTTTGCAAACAGTGTACCACAAATCTTGAATGGAGGTTGTTGTAACTTCCATTTTTAATGTAACACCTTTATTTTAAACCTTCTATGCCGATTTTTAAACCTTTGCAAACTATATTAGCTGTCTGATGGAATGGGCTGTAACAAATTGTCACTTTAAGTTTGAATTGTAAAGACAAAAAGTCCTATTCTGTGACATATTGTCATTTATTCACTCTTTGAGTGCCGTAATCTGATGGAATGTGAAGACAAACGCTTTTCCAGCATCGGTGCGGGAATGATGGATTTAAGAGTATCTATGACCGCATTGACCATTCTTTCGCGGATAAAGTCTTCTTTGATAAGAATGGATACATGGCGCTGTGCCGGAGGGTTTGCCTGAAGAGGCAGGACATGGGCTTTCTGTTTCTCGGTTAGCGACGCAATATGAAGCTCGGGGATGATGGTATATCCACCGTTCCGGTCCACAATTTTTATGAGGGTCTCGATGCTTCCGGCCTCGTAGATGTGATTGCCGATGTCCTTGTTTTTGCAGAAATTCATTCCGCCGTTGGGCACACAATGACCTTCTTTCAGTATCCACATTTGTTCGGGAGGGAGGGTGCCGTTGGCGATGCAGCTTTTGGCTTGGTCGCATGCTTCAGAAAAGTAGGCCACGAACTTCTCGGTATAGACCGGAATCTCTAACAGGCCGTTCAAGTCCTCCGGCGGGGTGGTCAGGATAATGTCCAGGTTGCCATAGTGCAGCTCCTGGAGCAATGACTTGTTTTCTTTCTCATCAATGAACAGGCTTACGTGCGGGTAGGTTTTCCGGAAATGATGGATAAAGTCGGGCACGAGGTAGGGAGCAATGGTGGGCAGAATACCGATACGCAGGTTACCGTTCATGCTGTCCGTTTCGTCGGCTACCACTTCCTTTATGCACTGGGTTTCATTCAGCACAATCTGTGCCTGACGGATGATTTTTTCGCCGATGCGGGTAGGGGTGATATTCTTCCGGTCGCGGTTGAAAATCTTGACATCCAGTTCTTCTTCCAGCTTTTGAATCATCGCACTGAGGGTAGGCTGTGTCACGCCGCACGCTTCGGCTGCAAGCACAAAGTGGCGGTACTTGTCCAGTGCCCCGATATATTCCATCTGGTGTAATGTCATGGTTCAATAGATTTTA
>NZ_DBEXBB010000010.1:0-2957 GCF_048170425.1 Phocaeicola sp. | reverse complement strand
AAAAAAGGATAGAAACCATGATGGATATAATCCTGAAAATAATTGAGTGGATTGATATGCGGTAAGATTGTTTTCACAATATGTTCATGATTGTGTAGAATCTCATCTAAAGTGTAAGCTGAAAAGTGATTTCCGGTTTGTAAATTCAGAAATTCACGGAAAGAGAATCCTCTTAAATTATATGACTTGACAATTCCATTTAGTTCAGGATTCTCATCTTTCAGGCGCATTACAGAAGAACCAGTAAATACAATTTTTAATTGTGGGTAACGTTCATAGCATGTACGCAGATCATGACTCCAGTCTGGAAGTTTGAAAACCTGATCAATTAGCAGGACTTTTCCCCCTCTTTTGACAAATTCCCCGGCAAAGTCTACTAAACTGTATTGTGAAAAGTAAAAATTATTCATGTTTACGAACAAGCAGGAACGATCAGTTCCGAATTTTTCTTTTGCATATTGTAAAAGAAATGTGGTTTTACCTACCCCTCTTGTTCCTTTTATACCAATTAGGCGTTCGTTCCAATCAATTTCATCCATGAGGTCACGGCGAACAGGAGCGTTGGTATGTTCAACCAAATAATTATGTGTTCTGTAAAATGCTTCCATGAATTCTGTTTCTAGGTTGCAAATATACGAATACTTCATAATATTGCAAACTGGAGTTGTCAAAAAAACATCTTTTGATTAAGTTTTTTTGAATCTCTTTTCTAGTTTATTCTGGAAGGAAAGGTGTGAAAAAATATAGAAAAATGCTCTGTACCTAGAGAAAGGGTAGAAAAAACCACATACACGATCCTTTCATTTAAAAGTGATAGTAAGTTTGCATACTTCACTGGCAGTGCTGGTCTTAAATGAGAGTACCGTGTTGTGGGTAAAACTTTTTAACAGGTTTGAGGCTAAAGCACCTCTTTTGAACTATCAGAACTGATAATTTTTTTCAACCCAATCAATAAATGCTCGATTGACTTGTCGTGTTCCTCCAGGAGTCGGATAGTCTCCGCTGAAATACCAGTCTCCAGGATGTGAAGGGCATGCTTTGTGCAGCCCTCCCAAGGTCTGGTATACAATTTGTACTTTTGCTCGTGTGGTTGAAGGGGTCAGCAATGCTGCAATCTTTTCCGATATTTCTTCATCGCTGAAAGGAGCGTAGATTTCCTTTACATAATTGCGCATTTTTTCTTTGGGTAAATCCATCTGTTTCTTTGATTTTCTGTAGGCATATTCAATCACATGTTGCATGTCACGTTCTTCCAGTAGAGCAATGGCAGCTTTAAAAGCGATGAATTGTTCCATGCTGGCCATATCGATACCATAATAGTCAGGATAACGAACTTGTGGGGAAGAAGACACAATGACAATTTTTTTAGGTTGCAGGCGGTCAAGAATGCTGATGATACTTTGCTTCAAAGTCGTTCCTCGTACGATGCTGTCGTCGATGATTACCAGGTTGTCTTTCTGTGGCACGAGGCTTCCGTAGGTAATATCGTATACGTGAGCTGCCAGGTCGTTACGGGTATTTCCTTCCGCAATAAAGGTACGCAACTTAATATCCTTGATGGCTACCTTCTCGCTTCGGATGCGTTGAGAAAGAATCTGTTTCAGTTCTTCATGACTGGGCGTGTGACCCAGGGCCTCGATTTGCTTGATTTTAAGTTGGTTCAGGTAATTGTCCAGTCCTTCCAGCATTCCATAGAAAGCCACTTCGGCTGTATTGGGAATGAATGAGAATACGGAATGGGCAATGTCATGATTGACTGCTGAGAGAATCGGTTCAATCAGTTTTTCTCCTAATTTTTTACGTTCCCGGTAAATATCCACGTCACTTCCCCGGCTGAAGTAGATGCGTTCAAAAGAGCAGGGTTTTAACTTCCCGGGTTTGTTGATTTGTGCCAGTCTGAGCTGACCTTTCTTATTGACCAATACAGCTTGTCCAGGCATCAGTTCATGGATGCTTTCAGCAGAGATGTTCAGTACCGTCTGAATGACAGGGCGTTCCGAAGCTAATACCATGATTTCATCGTCCTGATACCAGAATGCCGGGCGGATGCCCCATGGGTCGCGTACGGCAAAGGTTTCGCCGCTTCCCGTCATTCCGCAGATAACGTATCCTCCATCCCAATGAGAAGAAGATGTTTTCAGTACGTTTGTCAGGTCAATCCGGTCTTCAATGGCATGCGTGATGTCCATTCCCTTCAAACCTTCTTCTTTGCATTGGTTGTATAGGCGCTCTACTTCTCTGTCCAGCCGGTGGCCTACCTGCTCCAGCATGATATAGGTATCTGCGTATTTCCGGGGATGTTGTCCGGCTTCAGTTATGTCGGCAAAGATTTCGTCTACATTGGTCAGATTGAAGTTACCGCACAGTGCCAGGTTCTTGGCACGCCAGTTGTTGCGGCGGAGAAATGGATGAACATACGAGATACCGCTTTTTCCGGTGGTAGAATAACGCAGATGTCCCATATAAAGTTCTCCGGCAAAGGGCAGGCACTTCTTTGCAAATTCAGCATCGTGCAACTGTTCTTCCGTTAAATCTTTGTATTGTTGATGAACGTTGTTGAAGATTTCTGTAATGGCTCCCGCTCCGAGTCCTCTTTCACGGAACATGTATTCCTCACCAGGGTTGGCTTGCAGTTTTACGCAGGCTAATCCTGCAGCTTCTTGTCCTCTGTTGTGCTGCTTCTCCATCAGCAGATAAAGCTTGTTCAAGCCATACATCCATGTACCATATTTTTCCTGATAATATTCCAGTGGTTTCAGGAGTCGGATAAGAGCGACCCCGCATTCATGTTTTAATGTTTCCATCTGTATTTTGTTTTCAAGCCATATTATGATTTTCGTTTACAAAATAACAGACAATTATTAAAAGAGGTATGTGCTGTGCCTGAAAAAATACATTGTTTCTGTCTTTTTGTGATAAATGTAATCAAAATGTATTTGTTTTGTTTTATTCTAAAG
>NZ_DBEXBB010000009.1:0-8613 GCF_048170425.1 Phocaeicola sp. | reverse complement strand
CTGTAATCGCGCATTCATCACCTTTATTTCCTAATTTCCCTCCTGCACGGTCTTCTGCTTGTTGCATGTTGTTGGTCGTGATGAGTCCGTAAATGACTGGTGTATCGGTTGTTGCATTCAGTTCTGTAATGCCTTGTGTGGCTCCGGCGCATACATAGTCAAAATGAGGGGTATCACCACGCACTACGCAACCTAATGCAATCACAGCGTCTACCTTTCCGCTTTTTACGAGCTGTGCCGAACCGAAAGTCAGCTCAAAGCTGCCAGGAACAGGATATACCAGGATGTTTTCATCTTTTGCTCCATGTTTTTTTAATGTGTTGACCGCTCCTTCAAGCAAAGCTCCTGTAATGTTGTGATTCCATTCAGACACCACGATACCGAAGCGCATCTGTGAGGCATCGGGTACGGAGTTAAAGTCGTAGTCTGAAAGATTGTGATAAGCTGTAGCCATATTGTTTGTCTTTTAAGTTTGTATGTTTAAGAAAAAAGCCGGACTGAAAAACCTCGGTCCGGCCTGAATGATACTTATACTAATAGAAGTATGTTTTTTATGGTTTATTTCAAAGAAGCACGTTCTATGTACTTATCAATGTCCATTGCCTGATATGAGTTACCGTATTTGTTCTTAACCTGCTTGTAAGCTTCTACGGCTTCTGCATTTTTTCCTTGCTTTTCCAGGATTTGTCCAGCCTGAATCAGGAAAATCGGGCTAATTGACAAACTGTTGGCACGGTCGGCTGCTTTCAGTAAAGTAGCGGCGGCTTTGTCAAGCTGTCCGGTCTGTGCGTAGCAGTTTCCCAAAGCTCCCATTACTGAAGGAGCAACCAGTAAATCATCACCGCTGAATTTATCCAGATACTTGATAGCATCTTCGTATTTGCCTAACTGTGCATAGCAAAGTCCTGCGTATGCGTTTGCCAGGTTTCCTGCATCTGTACCGCTGAATTCGTCTGCCAGTTTCACAAAGCCTGCATATCCCAGACTGTCGCCCTTCAAGGCAACCTCAAAGTTATCAGTTCCGAAGTACTGTTCACCTTTGAAGATAGCTTCTGAAGCTTTCAGCTCATTCGGTTCAGAAATGAAATGTTTGTATCCGAGGAAGCCTCCGACGATAACTACCAGAGCAACTGCTGCTCCCAAAAGTACATTCTTGTTTTTAATCAGGAATGCTTCTGAAGTGCTGAGCGCTTCGTCTACATTCAACGGGTCGTTAGTGTGTTTTTGTTCAGTCATTTGATATTTGTTTTTTATTATTTTTCCAATCCACGTATTTGGACAGCAAAAGTAGTTGATTTATGTGTATAAATGAAATTTGCGGGCAGTTTTTTTAATCAATCTTGCTTTTATTGTTAATTTTGTATCCCAAATAGTGATTGTTTTTATGTGGCTTAAACGCATTTCGATATTAAATTATAAGAACCTGGAACAGGCCGAGCTGGCTTTTTCCCGCAAGATGAACTGCATTATCGGAAAGAACGGAATGGGAAAGACCAACCTGATGGATGCCGTGTATTATCTTTCTTTTTGTAAGAGTGCAACTAACCCCATTGATTCTCAGAATATACGGCACGAACAGGACTTCTTTGTGCTGCAAGGCTTTTATGAAACTGAAGGCGGTGAGCCGGAAGAAGTGTATTGTGGGTTGAAGCGTCGGCAGAAGAAGCAGTTCAAGCGGAATAAGAAAGAATATACCCGCTTGTCCGACCACATCGGATTAATTCCTTTAGTGATGGTTTCTCCGGCTGATACTTTACTTATTGCTGGAGGTAGTGAGGAAAGAAGACGTTTCATGGACCTGGTGATTTCGCAGTTCGACCGTGAGTATCTGGATGCGCTGATTCGCTACAATAAGGCATTGGTACAACGTAATACGTTGTTGAAGGCGGAATTGGAACCCGATGAGGAACTGATGAACGTATGGGAAGAGATGATGGCTTCTACGGGTGAAGTGGTATTCCGTAAACGTCAGCAGTTCATCGACGAGTTTATTCCTATTTTCCAGTCATACTATTCTTATATATCCCAAAATCAGGAGGAAGTAAAACTTTTTTACCAGTCGCATGCGGCAGAGGGTGGTTTGCTTGCCTTGTTGCGTGCTAACCGTCAGCGTGACCGAGTGATGGGGTATTCTTTGAAAGGCATTCATAAGGACGATCTGATTATGCAGTTGGGAGAGTTTCCCATGAAGCGGGAAGGTTCTCAAGGGCAGAATAAAACCTATCTGATTGCCCTGAAACTGGCGCAGTTTGAATTTTTGAAGCGTACTGGAAGCGGAACGACTCCTTTAATTTTGCTGGATGATATTTTCGACAAGTTGGATGCGCTTCGTGTGGAGCAGATTGTCAAGTTAGTGGCAGGAGATAATTTCGGACAGATTTTTATTACCGATACCAACCGTGACCATCTGGACCGTATCTTGAAAAAGATAGAGGGCGATTACAAGCTGTTTGAAGTGGAAAACGGAGAAGTGTCCGAACGAAAGGAGTCTTATGAAGCGGAATAACACAGAACAGATTGGCGATGTGCTCCGGCAGTTTCTTCGCCAGCAAGGGTTGGAAACTCCCTTGAATGAGTATCGTCTGGTTGATGCCTGGAAAGATGTAGTAGGACCGGTTATTACCCGTTACACCACAAATCTTTTTATTAAAAATCAGGTACTTTATGTCAGCCTTTCTTCTTCCGTGATTCGTCAGGAGTTAATGATGGGACGTGAAATGCTGATTCGTAACCTGAATGCTCAGGTCGGATCTCAGGTTATTGTGAACATTGTGTTCCGCTGAATGCACAGCCTCGTTCCGTCCATACTTCATCCATAGGCAGGTCTGTGGCTTCTACAGGAATATGCGGAAGAAGTTGGAATTGAAAGCATACACCTATGCGGTAAGATTGTAGTTTGGTCAAGGCACGGTCGTAATACCCTTTTCCGCGTCCTAAGCGGTTGCCTGAGCAGTCGAAGGCCACACCAGGAATAATACTCAACTCTATTTCATGCAGGTTTTCTACCAGACTACCGGTGGGTTCTTCAATGCCGAAAGCACCGGCTTGTAATGAATCCTCCCCTTCATAATACCGGAATTCCAGTTCCTCTCCTTTGACAAGGGGAAGCACGATGTGCTTGTATGGATGCCAGCGCTTGATGAATTCGTGTGTCTGTACTTCATCGGGCAGTGAGTGATAGAGCAGGAGGGTATGTACCTGCAAAAATAATGGATGGCCCTCCAGCTTTTGAAACAAGCTGGAAGACCATTCTGTTTTTTGAGCAACGGAATAATTCCGTTTTTGTCGAGCGATTAACCGTCGCAATTCCCTTTTATCCATGAGGTATCATTTCCTTTTGTTGGTTGCTGTCTGAGGAGCCGGGGCCTGAGGGAAAGATTCGCCTTTTTCCAGAATCTCTACGGCTTTCAGTACGGTTTTGTCTGATTCATTCAGGTATTCCACGTATGCTTCCATACCCAACATGTTATAGATAATATTTCCGTACAAGCTCATTTCGAAAAAGCTGTGTGACTTCATCATCAGGTTGTTACGGCGTTTCAGCCCTTTTTTCTCAGCCCATGCGGCAAACTTGTTCAGCAGGTTTTGTCCTTTCAGGTAAGCTTCCATCTTTTTCGGAGTATCATATTTCTGCAAGATGCTGCGGTTCTGGTCGGTATAGTCGAACGTGTAGCGGATAATCAGTCCACGGTTGGCAGCCATGCGGAAATACGACGTCATACCGGTCGTATCCTGCGGTACGAAAAAGTCGGGCATGATACCTCCTCCTCCATATACCGGACGGCCCAGGCGGGTGCGATATACTTCTGTTTCATCCTGCTTGATACTGTCGGCAGAGAAGAACTCACCGTGTTCATAACGGGTGAGCAAATCCAGTTCGTATTCCGATTCCTTTCCTTTCTCGTAAGGTTTCTGTATGCAGCGTCCGGATGGGGTGTAGTAGCGTGCGATGGTCAGACGGATGGCAGAGCCGTCGCTGAACTCAATGGGCTGCTGTACCAGACCTTTTCCGAAAGAACGACGTCCTACGATGGTACCGCGGTCATTGTCCTGGATGGCTCCGGCAAAGATTTCGCTGGCAGAGGCCGAACCTTCGTCCACCAGTACTACAAGCGGCATTTTCTGATTGCTTCCTGTTCCGTTGGAGTTATAGTCCTCGCGCGGTGACTTGCGTCCCTGAGTGTAGACAATCAGACGGTTGTTAGGCAGGAACTCGTTGACCATCTGGATGGCAGCTGCCATGTAACCTCCCGTGTTTCCACGCAGGTCGACAATCAGACCTTCACAGTTCTTCTGATTCAGTTTGGCCAGTGCGATGAGCAGTTCCGGATAAGTGGTTTCACCAAACTTGTTGACTTTTATGTAGCCTACTTTTTCATTAATCATATAGGCTGCATCGATACTCTTCACTGGAATATTCCCACGAATAACGGTGAAATGAAGCAAGTCCTTTTCGCCCGGGCGGTAGACACCTAATTTCACCTTACTACCTTTTTCACCTTTCAAGCGTTTCATGGCTTCGCTGTTTGTCACAATTTTGCCGACGAAAGCAGAGTCATCTACTTCTACGATACGGTCACCTGCCATCAAACCTACTTTTTCTGAAGGACCACCCTGAATGACACTGTTTACATGAATGGTGTCATTCTGAATGGTAAACTGAATACCGATGCCGCTGAAACTACCTTTTAAATCGGCATTCACAGCCTCCAGGTCCTTGGCCGGAATATAGGAAGAATGCGGGTCGAGCTCCGAAAGAATCTGCGGCATGGCTTCTTCCACCAGTTCGCCCATATTTACCGTATCTACATATTGGTCATCAATAATCCGCAGCAAAGCATTCAGCTTGTTGGATGAAGTGTTGATGATGCCCAGCTTGTTTCCTGAAAAATGATTGGCATAGAATGTGCCGATGGCGATGCCCGCAATCAGGCAGATGGCCAGCAAAAACGGTACAAAGCGTGTGTTATTGTTTTTCATGTTATTTATTCATTGGGGTTAAGATATACAACTTCAATATTAGCCTTTTTCAGTAAATCCAGTCCGTCTTCTAACCGGTATTTTTCTGCATATACTACTCGTTTGATGCCGGCTTGAATAATTAGCTTGGCACATTCGATGCAAGGAGAAGCAGTGACATACATGGTCGCTCCTTCGCTGCTGTTACTGGAACGGGCTATCTTGGTAATGGCATTAGCTTCGGCATGAAGCACATAGGGGCGGGTTACTCCATTCTCATCTTCGCATACATTTTCAAAGCCGGCAGGTGTACCGTTATAACCGTCTGAAATAATCATCTTGTCTTTGACAATCAGTGCTCCTACTTGCCGTCGTTGGCAATAGGAGTTCTCTGCCCAGATTAAGGCCATGCGCATGTAGCGTTTGTCCAGTATTTCTTGCTTATGTTCCGTTTGTTTCATGATGGGGTATATTATTTGTGGGTAAATTGCATATAGGTAGTGCGGGCATCAGGGGCGAGCTGGAGAAGTCTTTTGCTGTCTCCTTTATAATAACTTGCGAGTTTTAGCTTGTTGATAAATTCTGCATTCTTTCCTGACAGCTGGATAGAAGCTTTTATTTCGCCAATTACAGCAAAACTTCTGTCACCTGGATTTGCTTGCCATTTTCCTTCAAATGTGCCTCCATCAAGAGTTCCGGTAAAGGTACCGTCGTTTTTGAAGGTGATTGAAATTTTACTTAGGACTTCCAGATCTTGTGCTTCAATATATGCAGGGCGTGCATATCGGTCGTTGTTGGAGTCCCAGTCTCCTCCTGTATAGTAGTTTACCAGTTGCCATACTCCACTATCGAAGATTTCATAAATGTCGTCTTCTTGATTACACCCATAGAGAAAAGATGAAAGTGTAATAAATAAGGTGTAAAAGAAATATTTTAAAGTTTTCATACCCTGTGGGTTATAGAGTTATTTTATACCATTTCTTTTCAATAATGCTTCAATGGTCGGTTCCTGGCCACGGAAGCGTTTGTATAATGTCATCGGGTGCTCGGTTCCTCCCTTTGACAGGATATTCTCACGGAACGAACGGGCGGTGTCCTGATTGAAGATACCCGTTTCCTTGAATACGGAAAAAGCATCGGCATCCAGCACCTCAGCCCATTTGTAGCTGTAATATCCGGCAGAATATCCTCCCGACATGATGTGGCCAAACTGTACGCTCATGCAGGTATCTTCTGGTTGCGGAAGCAATTGTGTACGTTGCCACGTCTCTTTTTCGTAGGCTTTTACGTCTCCTTCAAACTTGCTCTGGCGAGTGTACCAGGCCATATCAAGGAATCCGAAGCTAAGCTGGCGCAGGCAGGCGTATGCCACGTTGAAATTGGAGGCATCAACGATGCGCTGAATCAGTTCTTGAGGAATGGGCTCACCTGTCTGGTAATGACATGCGAATGTATTCAAAAATTCTTTTTCTATGGCAAAGTTTTCCATGATTTGTGAAGGAAGTTCCACAAAATCCCAGTACACATTGGTTCCACTCATGCTTTGGAAGCGAGTATTGGCAAACATGCCGTGCAATGCGTGTCCGAACTCATGCAGGAAGGTATTTACTTCCGAAAATGTCAGCAGGGCAGGTTTGTCCTTGGTCGGTTTGGTGAAGTTCATGGTGACAGACACATGTGGACGGCTGTTGCATCCGTTGTCGTCTATCCATTGTTCTTTGTAGCTGGTCATCCAGGCACCCGAACGCTTGCCTTCACGGGGATGGAAGTCGGTATAAAGTACAGCCAGGAAACTTCCGTCGCGGTCGAACACTTCATACGCCTGTACGTCCGGATGATATACAGGAATTTCCTTATTTTCCTTGAAAGTGATACCATACAAGCGGGTAGCTAGTCCGAATACACCGGCCTTTACACGGCTTAGTTCGAAGTAAGGCCGTAGCGCTTCTTCATCCAGGCTGAATTTCCGGTTTTTCAGCTTTTCCGCATAGTAAGAAAAATCCCACGGCATCAGTTCGAAGTCTTCACCTCCCAGTTCGCGAGCCAGGGCACCGATTTCTTTTACTTCCTGACGGGCAGTCGGTATATAAGCCTCCAGCAGGTCGTTCAACAGTTTGTATACATTTTCGCTGTTCTCGGCCATGCGTTTTTTCAGTACATATTCGGCATAATTCTTGAAGCCCAACAATTGTGCGAGCTCCATGCGGAGGTTGACCAGCTGTTCCACAATCTTCAGGTTGTTGAATTCATTGTCGTGACAGCACTGGGTGTTATAAGCCATGTAGAGTGTCTTCCTCAGTTCCCTTTTGTCGCTGTATTTCATGAAAGGAACGTAGCTTGGAGCCTGCAGGGTGATTACCCAGCAACCTTCTTTCCCTTTTTCTTGCGCTGTATGTGCGGCTGCCTCTATGGCACTTTCCGGAAGTCCGGCCAGTTCGTCGGCAGTATGTAGTACCAGCTCATACCCATTGGTTTCTTTCAAGTGGTTTTGAGAGAATTTCAGTGTCAGACTGCTCAGTTCCATACTCAGCTTTCGGAATACAGTCTTGTCTTTTTCAGACAGATTGGCGCCGTTGCGTACAAAACCATCGTACGATTTTTCCAGCAGGCGGCGTTCTTCAGGACTCAGTTGCAGAGACTCTTTTTTATCGTACACTGTTTTTACACGGGCAAATAGTTGTTCGTTGAGGCTGATGTTGTTGGCATGTTCAGACAGAGCCGGAGTCAGTTTTTCTGCTATTTCTTCCAGCGCGTCGCAGGTTTCTGCACTCAGCAAGTTGAAAAGTACGGTAGTGACCCGGTCGAGGACTTTTCCGGCATGTTCCAAAGCCAGAATGGTATTTTGGAAACTCGGCTCTTCCGGATTACTGATAATCAGTTGTATCTCTTCATCCTCCAGCCTCATACCTTCCCGGATAGCCGGTTCATAATCTTCAATCCGTATCTTTTGGAAAGGAGTAGTATCGTGGAGTGTATAATAAGGTTGTAAAAATGGATTGCTCATATTGTTCCACATAAAATAATAGGTGTGATTGCACTTAGTCTTTCTTGTTTAACAGAAGTACCACTTCCCGAAGTTCTGGGATACTGAAAGTACGTCGTCCCAGTTGAATCAGTCCTCGGTTCTGAAGGTCATTCAGTACGTTCGATACGTTGATACGGGTATCGTCAATCAAGCGTGCCAGATCTTCCATTCGGATAGATAGTTTTTTCGCTCCGTAAGGAGTCATACAGCGCAGCAGAAGGAAATTGATAATCTTGTCGCGTGTTTTTCCTATATGTGCGTTCCACAACTTGTTGTAAATCACCTGACTCCGGTTACTCAGCATATTCATATAATTCAGATTGAACACTTCATACCGGCATAGCTCATTGAGGATGTATGCTTTATCAATGTTCAGCGTGTTGACTTCTGTAACTGCGGTGTAAGATGCTGTGAAATACGGACGCATACCAAACAAAGAATAAGGTTCTATCACATTGGGGCTTTTAAAATTTTCCCAAATCGTATATTTATGGGTTCTGTCATTGGATTCTATCTGTACTTCTCCACCCAGCACAAAAATGAGCTGGTTGCATGGAGTATCTTGTCTTACCAGGCAGCTTCCAGGTTCATATTTATTGAAGTGAATTTTTACTTTTTCCAGAATGTCG
>NZ_DBEXBB010000008.1:0-21280 GCF_048170425.1 Phocaeicola sp. | reverse complement strand
CTACTTATTCATCTCTTTTTTGTTCAAGTGGCAGGAAGGGTTGTAAAAGTAAAAAAAAACTAGAACGTTAACTAAACTTTTAATCTATGGAAAAAATGGATTTTTTTCATCCGTTTTCTTCTCTGTGGAGAAGAAAACTTGTCTCCGTGCCTATTACGTTAAGTTTATTCTGCTCATTGGCTTCTGTTAGTGAAACAGTGGTTGCATCAGAAGTAGATTATACTTCTTTTGCTTATGGTCAGCAAGTGGTTCGTGTCGCAGGGTCTGTGGTTGATGCCAATGGTACTCCTTTGATTGGAGTAAGTGTCTTGGAAAAGGGTACTTCTAATGGTACGATTACGGATATGGACGGGAATTTTATGTTGAACGTGGCGTCTGCCAAGTCTGTGTTGGTATTTTCTTACATCGGCTATGTTACTCAAGAGCTGACCGCTCCTGCTTCAGGACATGCAAAGGTGGTATTGAAAGAAGATACCAAAACATTGGAGGAGGTAGTAGTTGTAGGTTACGGCACACAAAAGAAAGAAAACCTGTCTGGAGCGGTAGCTTCCATTAACAGCGAACAACTTCAGAACCGCCCTATTCAGAATGTCAGCAGCGGTTTGCAGGGCCTGATGCCAGGTGTGACCGTGACTGGTACGAACGGTGCCCCGGGTATGGACAGTGGAAAAATCAGGGTACGTGGTACAGGTACCTTGAACTCAGCTTCTCCTTATATTTTAATTGATGGAGTGGAATCAGAAACCATGAGTGCTATTGACCCCAGTGATATTGCCAGTATTTCTGTTTTGAAAGATGCGGCATCGGCTGCCATCTATGGTTCTAAGGCAGCCAATGGGGTTATTTTGATTACAACTAAGCGTGGGGCTACCGGAAAGCCTAAAGTATCGTATAGTGGATATGTAGGTTTCCAGAATACCACCCAGACGATTGACCGGTTGAGCTCATATGAATATGCCAGCATGTATAACGATGCATTGCGCTCGGAAAACAAGGCTCCTCGGTTTACAGATGAAGAAATTCAGAAGTTCAAGGATGGTACCGACCCGAATTATCCCAACACCGATTGGTATGGA
Source organism: Phocaeicola sp. (assembly GCF_048170425.1). Taxonomy (GTDB): domain Bacteria; phylum Bacteroidota; class Bacteroidia; order Bacteroidales; family Bacteroidaceae; genus Phocaeicola. Next base: position 20,204 of record NZ_DBEXBB010000008.1, on the reverse strand, counting down.
CTGGCCTACAAGACTGGTATCCAGCATCGTCATAATCTGAATGTGACAGGAGGTAATGAGTTCGTACATTATATGGGTTCTATCGGTTACCTGAATCAGACCGGTGTATTGCCCAATGCTGGACGTGAACAGTTCAATGCGCGTACCAATCTGGATATGAAAATCAGCAAACGCCTGTCGGCCAAGTTAAATCTGGCTTTCATCAAGAATAAATATGACGATGCCAGCTCTGCGTATAACGGAGGTAGTTCTGATCAGATTATCCGTCAGTTGAACTTGATTTCTCCTTGGATTGTGAACCGTTATGAAGATGGCACGTACGGTACAATTTCTGATGGTAACCCGATTGCCTGGCTGGATTCAGGTATGAAGGTGACACGTGACAATTATAACTTCACGGGAATGGCTTCATTGGACTATCAGATTCTGGACGGACTGATATTGACTTTGACGGGATCGTATGTGAACAATTTGCAGAACTATAAATATTTCCAGGCATTCATTCAATATAATGCCAATAAGGCGACTGTTCCCAATTCACTGGATGAACGATATTATCGCTGGGATCGTACTAACTACGATGCGTTGCTGAACTATGACAAGAGTTTTGGAAATCATCATGTGAAAGGGTTGGCCGGATGGCATACCGAAAAATACAATTATAAGTATTTGAAGGCTTTTCGTGAAAATTTCCCGAACAATGAACTGACCGATATCAATGCGGGTGATGCAGCTTCGCAGACTAATGCCGGATTCAGCCGGGAACTGGCCATGATTTCCTGGTTTGCCCGTGTCAATTATGATTATGCTGGAAAATACCTGCTCGAGGCTAATATCCGTGCCGATGCTTCTTCCCGTTTCGCCAAAGAAAACAGATGGGGATATTTTCCGTCTTTCTCTGGAGCCTGGAGAATTAGTGAAGAAAACTTCATGTCGTCTGCACGCAACTGGCTGAGCAATTTGAAGATTCGAGCTTCATGGGGTATGCTGGGTAATCAGGACGCATTGAATAATGATGCGTCGGGAGCTTACTATCCGGCATTGACCGTGTACGCTATCGGAGCGACTTATCCATTTGGCGGTGACTTGAATTCTGGATATTATCAGGGCTCTTACAATCTGAGTACCATCACCTGGGAAAAGGCTACTACTTGGGGTGTGGGACTGGATTTTGGATTATTTGATAACCGGCTGACTGGTTCTATTGATTTTTATAATCGCAAGACAACGGGAATCATGATGGATGTGGCTGTTCCACAGGAATTCGCGCTCAATCCCTATAAAGACAATGTAGGCTCCATGCTGAACAGAGGTGTGGAAATCGATTTGGGGTACAATAACCAGTGGGGTGACTGGTCATTCGGTGTGGCTGCTAATTTTTCTTACAATCACAATGAGATTACTAACCTGGGAGGTGTAGATTATATTGGCGCGGCAGGTGGATACAATCAGCGCAATGCAGTGGGACATGCCATGAATTCTTATTATGTGTATCAGGCAGACGGTTTCTTCAATTCCCAGCAAGAGGCAGACGAATTCACTGCGAAATATGGCAACCCGTTTGGTGGTGGTGGTTTTAAAGCCGGCGATATTCGTTACATAGATACCAATGGTGACGGTAAGTTGAATGGCAATGACCGTGTGCTGACTAACAGCAGTGATCCGGTTTATACTTTCGGATTGAGCCTGAATGCCGGATGGAAGAACTTCGACTTGTCTGTTATGTTCAATGGAGCTGCAAAGGTGGCTCGTCTGTTTGATACTTATGAAGTCTATGGTGCCTTTTCTGGTGATGCCGGTCACCCGGCCAGTATCTGGAAAGATGCTTGGACGGAAAACAATAAAGATGCTTCCATGCCACGTATCTTTACGGATACCAACTCTCCGAGCTGTTCACGTAATGCCGTTTCCACTTTCTGGTTACAGAATACAAGTTACGTGAGATTGAAAAACCTGCAGTTAGGTTATACCTTGCCTAAACATCTTCTCAGCAGCTGGGGAATTGAAAACGTGCGTTTCTACTATTCTGTAGAGAACCTGTTTACGATTGATGGAATGAAAATTAATATTGACCCGGAAGCCACCAGCCAGCGTTTGTCTTCTTATCCTTTGTTGAGGACTCATTCGTTTGGTGTGAATGTGACTTTCTAAGATAAACCTTAAAAACATAAAGATATGAAATACATAAACTATATATTGGCAGGTACAGCATTGGCTTTTATGGCTTCTTGCAATGATTTTTTGGATACGATACCTTTGGATGCACTGTCTCCGGGTTCTACCTGGAAGACGGAAGTAGATGCGCAGAAATTTCTGGTAGGTTGCTACGATGGTTGGGAAAGTGGTGGAGAAATCCTGTATATGGATTGTGCCTCTGATTTTGCATACAATAATTTCTCTTGGGAGGGTTATAAAAACTTTGGTAACGGAAGTGTTACGGCAGCCAATCCCGGGGCAAACTTCTATAATTACACCACTATTCGTCGGTGCAATACCTTTTTGGAAAATATTGATCAGGTAACTTTCGCAGATGAAAAAGTGAAAAAGGACCTGATTGCTCAGGTACGGGTTATCCGGGCTTATCGGTATTTCAAGATGAACTGGCTGTATGGAGGTGTGCCTATCATCGAGAACTATAAGAGTGCGCAGGAAGCGCAGGTGCCTAGAGAAAGTGAAGAGAAGGTTCGTAAATTTATTGAAACAGAATTGGATGAGTGTACGCCTGACTTGAACGTGAAACCTTCAGAAAGAGGACGGATTGCGCAGGGGGCAGCCTTGGCTATCCGTATGAGGGAGGCATTGTACTATGGTGACTGGAGTACTGCCAAGGCGAAGGCTCAAGCAATTATTGACCTGAACCAATATGGGCTGGAGCAAGGAACGGAAGGATATAGTAAACTGTTTCAGCTGGCTGGACAGGACTCTCCGGAAATCATTCTGGCTGTGCAGTATGTGACTCCGACTAAGGTATTGGGAGTAATCGGACAGATGTATAACAATGGTGACGGAGGTTGGTCGTCTATCGTACCTACCCATCAGTTGGTCGATACGTATGAAATGAAAACCGGATTGACCATTGAGGAAGATACCTCTTATGATCCCACTCATCCGTTTAAAAACCGTGACCCGCGTCTGGGCCTGAGTATTATCTATCCTGGTGCGGATTACATTGCGGGAGACGGGGTGAAGAAGGTCTTCAACACGCTCGACAAAACAGTGAACGGAGGCAACAACAGTAATTACATGACCGCTGCCGATAACGCTTCGAAAACCGGGTTGACCTGGAACAAGTATCTTGCACCTATCACACAGTATAGCGACATCTGGAAAACAGCCGCTTGTCCGATTGTATTCAGGTATGCGGAAGTGCTTTTGACATGGGCGGAAGCTGAGAATGAATTAAGCGGTCCTTCACCGGAGGTTTACAACAAGATTAACCAGGTACGCCAGCGTGTAGGAATGCCGAAGGTAGACGAAGCGAAATACAATACAGCCGCAAAGTTGCGTGAGTTGATATGGCGTGAAAGGGGCGTAGAATTTGCAGGAGAAGGGCTTCGCCGGGCAGATATCTTGCGCTGGAAGACTGCGGATGGAAAGATGCTGGCCGAAAAGGTTTTGAACGTACGTCTGGAAAGAAGAGTGGGTACGGTAGATATGGCAGGTGCCGATTCAGAAACCCGGGCTACTATTAATGTCAATGCATTGGCTGAAGACAAGTTGATAGAGGTGCGTAAGTTTGAACCTAAGAATCGTTATTTCCCGTTTGGACAAAGTATTTTGGATAAGAATCCGAATTTAAAGCAGAATGAAGGTTATTAAAAACGGATAATGAAGTGGAAAGCCTCAGAGTGTTATGCTTTGGGGCTTTTTTTATGCTTATTAGAGGGGGGTGGGAAAAGCCACTGCGAGAACGATGGGCATAAAAAAAGGAGTTCCGCTGAACTCCAACCTTTGTTAACCTTAAATCTAATACTATGAAAAACACATTGCAAATGTAAGGGTTTTCAAGGAAAAAACAAGCGATTAATATGTTTTATAACATGAATTAAGAAATAAAGGGCTTTCATTCAGACCTTTTATACAAAAGGCTCATAGAAAAGCATCATCGTCACATAAAATTGGTGTAAGACAATGTATTGTGTACCGATTCCTTGGAACTAGAAACACGATGAATAATGGAAAGGGCAGATTGTGTTGAACACAGGTGTCGGTTCGGTTGATATAATTAAAATAAAAAATGCTTGAGGTTATTTTTATCATACGGGGATGGATTGTATGTCTTCCATGCGTGAACCCAATGTTTTTCAGGGCAGAAATTTATGTTTCCCTTATGGGAAACACAGGTTTTTCCCCTGGGAAACATGGAATATAAAAATGCATTGTGGGCTTGATACCGAAGGATTGCAAGTCATCCGTTTGTGGGTTGTAGTGCGTAGTAGTGAAAGTCAATATTTCACTGCTGTCTCATAAAAGTTGTCTCAGACGGCTTTTTTATCATTATTTTTTTCTTATCTTTAATCGCTGTTGGTTTTCAGCATCTTCTTTACGCTATAAAATATGAAAAATTCACTTTGGTTTTTAATGGGGTTGGCGGGCCTTACATGGGCTTGTTCAAGTCCTGACGTTCCCGTAGAAGAGGATTTGACACAATATGTAAATCCTTTTATCGGGACAGACTTTACCGGAAATACTTATCCGGGTGCACAAGTGCCTTTTGGCATGGTTCAGTTGAGCCCGGATAATGGACTTCCGGGATGGGATAGAATTGCAGGTTATTATTATCCGGATAGCACCATTGCCGGATTCAGCCATACGCATCTTTCAGGAACAGGAGCGGGTGATTTATATGATATTTCTTTTATGCCTGTAACCTTGCCCTACGTAAAGGCAGAAGCTCCTCTAGGGGTACATTCTAAATTTTCACATGACAAGGAAAGTGCGTGGGCCGGATATTATCAGGTTTTTTTGGATGACTATGGAATAAATGTAGAGCTGACTGCTACGGAGCGTTGCGGAATACAACGTTATACATTTCCGGAAGCGAAGTCGGCTATTATCCTGAATCTGAAAAAGGCAATGAATTGGGATATCACTCAGGATAGTTATGTGGAAGTGGTAGATTCTGTCACTATTCGTGGGTATCGTTTTTCAGATGGTTGGGCAAGAAAGCAGAAAGTATATTTCCAGACTCGTTTCTCCGTACCTTTTGAGGATATACAGATGAATACAACTCCTATCTTGAACGATAGCCTTTCTATGGGAACCGCATATATCGCCCGGTTTGACTTCTCAACGAAAAAAGGTGAACAGATAATTGTGGCTACCGCCATTTCGGGAGTAAGTATGGAAGGGGCTGCGAAAAATTTGCAGGCAGAAGTGCCGGATAATGATTTTGAAAAATATCGGTTGCTGGCTAAAAATGCATGGAATGAGGAATTGTCGAAGATAAAAGTAGAATCAGAAAATAAGGATGACAAGATTGTGTTCTATACGGCGCTTTATCACAGTATGCTGGCTCCTACTATTTATTCGGATGTAGACGGACAATATTATGGACCGGACCAGAAAGTGCACCGGGCGGAGAATTGGACAAATTACAGTACGTTTTCTCTTTGGGATACTTTCCGGGCATCACATCCGTTGTTTACTTATACCCAGCCGGAACGGACAAATGACATGATTAAATCATTTTTGGCATTTTATGAACAGAATGGCCGTCTGCCGGTGTGGAATTTTTATGGAAGTGAAACAGACATGATGATTGGTTATCATGCGGTACCGGTCATTGTGGATGCTTATTTGAAAGGAATCGGTGATTTTGATGCGGAAAAAGCGCTGGAAGCCTGTATTGCTACTGCAAATATAGATGAATATAGAGGTATCGGCCTTTATAAGCAGAAGGGGTATATTCCTTATAATGTTGAAGATGAATATAATTCGGAAAACTGGTCGCTGTCGAGAACACTGGAGTATGCGTACGATGATTTTTGTATAGCTGAGATGGCTGCTAAAATGGGACGCAAGGATGTGGCGAAAACGTTCTATGCTCGTTCGCAGAATTATAGAAATCTGTATAATCCGGCCACTTCCTTTATGCAGCCCAAAGATGATAAAGGTAATTTTATTAAAGATTTTCATGCAGAGGAATATACGCCGCATATTTGCGAGAGCAATGCATGGCATTATTTCTGGTCTGTACAGCATGACATTGATGGGCTTGTCGCTCTGGTGGGGGGCAAAGAACGCTTTAGCGAGAAACTTGACAGTATGTTTACCTATTATCCGGCGGATGACCATGAATTGCCTATTTTTAGTACGGGAATGATTGGGCAGTATGCACACGGAAATGAGCCGAGTCATCATGTGGCGTACTTGTATAATAAGGTAAACCAGCCTTGGAAAACGCAGCGATATGTGTCGCAGATTATGGATGAATTGTATTTGAATACGCCGGCCGGTTTGTGTGGAAATGAGGACTGCGGACAGATGTCGGCATGGTATGTGTTCAGTGCTATGGGATTTTATCCTGTAAACCCGGTCTCCGGTGAGTATGAAATAGGAAAACCGAAATTTAAGAAAGTCGAATTGCGACTGGCAAATGGCAGAGTGTTTACCGTGCTTGCGCAGAATCTTGACAAGGAAAATATATATATACGTGCAGTCAAATTGAATGGCAAGGACTATCATCGGAGTTTTATTACACATGAACAGATTTTATCTGGTTCTACACTAGAACTGGAGATGTGTAATGAGCCTGGACATGTATGGTATTAATTGAAAAGTTCAGACTTGAAGCCGTTATGAAGAAATATGGCTACAAGAACAAAGGAGATAGCAATGGAGGCTCCGTCAAATAATGAGGAAAATGCTATCTCCAGGAGATGATTTTGAATGGAAAATCTTATACTCATAACTATTTTTCACATGAAGATTTGATGAATGGAGCGAAAATACAAATAGAAATGAGTAACTTGCCGAACGAAAACAGAGGTATAGTCGCAGAAGATGCTCCTTACTCGTTTTCAGTGGATGAGAAATAAGAACCTTCATATATTAAATTTAAAACCATGAATAAGAAATCATTATTGTTTGTTCCGGTTTTGTCCTTGTGCCTGGCTTCTTGTGGAAGTAGCCAGAAAGGGCAGGAGATGGAAGATTTGACACAGTTTGTAGACCCTCGTATCGGTACTGGCGGACATGGACATGTGTTTTATGGAGCCAATGTGCCTTACGGATTTATTCAGCTGGGCCCGACAAGCATTCCTCAGTCATGGGACTGGGTATCGGGTTATCATGTATCTGACTCTACAGTAATAGGATTTCCGCATACGCATCTGAGCGGAACTGGTATAGGCGACTTGCATGACATCAATGTAATGCCGGTAGTAGGAGAAGTGACTTATTCAAGAGGGGATGCTTCATCGTATGAAACGGGATTATGGTCTTACTCCGACCGTTCGAAAGAAGTTGTGACTCCGGGTTACTATCGTACCCACCTGTCAAGATACAATGTGGATGTAGAATTGACAGCCACCAAGCGTGTAGGTTTCCATAAATATACCTTCCTGGGAGGTGAAAGTCCGGCCATTGTATTTGATATGGTAAACGGTGGCTGCTGGGATAAAACTACAGAAGCCGTGATACGGGTGGTAAACGACAGCACCGTGAGCGGTTATCGCTATTCAAAGGGATGGGCCGACGACCAGCGTGTGTTTTTCCGTGCAGAGTTCTCACGTAAGTTTGATAACGTAGAGTTTATTGTCAACGATTCGGTGAAGGAAGGTGACATGGCAAAAGGTGCACAGCTGTTTGCCAGAGTAAACTTTGCTGCGGGAAACCAGGGACCGGTGTATATGAAGGTGGCATTGTCTCCTACTTCAGAAGAGGGTGCACAACTGAATATGCAGACAGAGCTGAGTGGCTGGGATTTTGAGAAGACGATTGCAGATGCCAAGGTTGCCTGGAATAAGGAATTGAATAAGGTAAAAGTGTATACTGCAGATGAGGCTTCAAAGAAGATTTTCTATACAAGCCTGTATCACACCTTGTTTGCTCCGTCTGAGTTCTGTGATGTGAACGGTGATTATTATGGAGCCGACAAGCAGATGCACAAGGGAGAAGGTTTTGTAAATTACACTACATTCTCACTTTGGGATACCTATCGTGCGGCACAGCCGTTGATGACGATTCTGCATCCTGAAAAGATGAGTGACATTATTAATACCATGCTTCACATCTATCAGCAGCAAGGAAAACTTCCGGTGTGGCATCTGATGGGTTGTGAAACCAACTGTATGGTAGGTAATCCGGGAGTACCGGTGGTGGCAGATGCCATCTTGAAAGACATCAAGGGATTCGATTCAGAGCTGGCTTTCAAGGCATTGAAAGAATCTTCTATGTTGCCTGAACGTGGAATGGAACACCGAATTAAGTATGGGTTCATTCCGGCAGACAAGATGACGGAAGCCATTGCGTATGATATGGAATATGCTATTGCAGACTGGGCAGTGGCACAGGCCGCTCAGAAACTTGGCAAGCAGGAAGATTATGACTATTTCCTGAAACGTAGCAAGTCGTACAAGAATTATTTTGATGCTTCTACGGGCTTTATGAGAGGAAAGATGCTCGACGGCTCCTGGCGTACTCCGTTTAGTCCTTATGCTTCTTCTCACAGAGATGATGATTATTGTGAAGGAAACGCATGGCAGTACACATGGCTGGTTCCTCATGATGTAGAAGGACTGGTGGAATGCTTCGGCAGTAAAGAAGCGTTTGTGAACAAACTGGATTCTTTGTTCCTGGCAAGCGGTGATATGGGAGAAGCTTCTTCGCCGGATATTAGCGGACTGATTGGACAGTATGCGCATGGCAACGAGCCGAGTCATCATACAGTTTATCTGTATACACTTGTCGGTCAGCCTTGGAAGACGGCCGACAGAATCAAGGAGATTCTTCATACCATGTACACAGACCAGCCGGATGGTTTGTCGGGTAATGAGGATGTAGGACAGATGTCGGCATGGTATATCCTTTCTTCTTTCGGATTCTATCAGGTAGAACCTGCCGGTGGCAAGTTTGTCTTTGGTTATCCTAACTTTGAAAAAGTAGAAATAGCTGTTTCCGGTGGAAAGTTTACGATTGTGAGAGAGGATAAAGGAAAGAATAATAACTATATACAGGGTGTCGTTCTTAACGGAAAGGAATATAAGAAAGCCTGGATTGACTATGCGGATATTATGAAGGGTGGTGAGTTGAAGTTCCTGATGGGAGATGAGCCGGTAGTATGGTATTAATGAATGTAGTGTTGACTATATAGTGAGAGCCCGTTATCAAGTGTATATCTTGATGGCGGGCTTTCTTTTTAAGAAAATAAAATTCATAAAGGAGTTAGGAAGAAATATGAAAATTTCTTCCTAACTTTCACCCCAGAAATAATTAACCTTAAAAAGAACAGATGGAAAAAACTCTTATTCAATCAATCAAAACTATTTGCTGTTCATTGACGGGAGTACTGACAATTAGCGGGACTCCTCAGCAGTTGTATGCAGAAAATGCATCCTTGCCTTATTGGAAGGATATTCAGACTGTATCGGTAAACCGGGAAGCGCCGAGATCGGCTTTTATGACTTATGCTGATAAGACTCAGGCCTTGACCGGGAAATATGAAAACAGTCCTTATTATGAATTGTTGAATGGTACGTGGAAATTCTATTATACGGATTCCTATCTGAACCTTCCTGTAGACATTACCTCTCCGGAAGTGAGCATAGAAGGATGGCACGATATTAAGGTACCGGGAAACTGGGAAGTGCAAGGGTTTGGTACGGCCATTTATACGAATCACGGATATGAGTTTCAACCTCGTAACCCTCAGCCTCCTTTGTTGCCGGAGAAGAATCCAGTGGGAGTGTACCGGCGTGATATTACCGTGCCTTCAGAATGGAAAGACCGTGATATTTACCTTCACATTGCCGGAGCAAAATCAGGATGCTATGTGTATTTGAACGGAAAGGAAGTCGGTTATAATGAGGACTCCAAGAATCCGGCTGAATACCTGATAAATGATTATCTGAAGGAAGGTAATAATGTATTGACCTTAAAAATCTTCCGTTGGAGTACAGGCTCTTATCTGGAATGTCAGGATTTTTGGCGTATCAGCGGTATAGAACGTGACGTATTCCTTTATTCACAGCCGAAAGCTTCAGTACAGGATTTCCGGATTGTGTCTACTTTGGATGATTCGTACCGTAACGGTATTTTCCGCTTGGATATGGAGTTAAAGAATCATCGTACCAATACGGCTGGGTTGAGCATTGGATATGAGTTGCTCGATAATAACGGAAAGGTAGTAGCCAATGGTGAAGAAGCCGTAGAGGTACTTGCCGGAAAGGAAGGTACGGTATCGTTCAGCAAGGAACTGCCTGAAGTAAAAACCTGGACTTCGGAAGCGCCTAATTTGTATAAACTGTTGATGGCCGTGAAGGAAAATGGAAAGGTGACCGAAGTGATTCCTTACCATGTAGGATTCCGACGTATCGAAATCAAGGAAATTGATCAGAAAGGTGCTAACGGAAAGAATTACCATGTGTTGTTTATCAACGGACAGCCTTTAAAGTTGAAAGGGGTAAACATTCACGAACATAACCCGTTGACAGGGCACTATGTGGATGAGGCCCTGATGCGTAAGGACTTGGAACTGATGAAACGGAACAATATCAATACGGTACGTTTGTGTCACTATCCGCAAGACCGCCGGTTCTATGAACTCTGTGATGAATACGGTATTTACGTGTACGACGAGGCAAACATTGAAAGTCACGGAATGTATTATGACCTGCGTAAAGGAGGTACTTTAGGAAATAATCCGGAATGGCTGAAACCGCATCTTTACCGTGTGGAGAATATGTTTGAGCGGAATAAAAACTATCCTTCAGTTACATTCTGGTCGTTAGGTAATGAGGCTGGAAACGGTTACAACTTTTATGAAGCTTATTTGTGGGTAAAACAGGCCGACAAGGGGCTGATGGATCGTCCGGTAAATTATGAACGTGCACAGTGGGAATGGAACTCTGATATGTATGTGCCGCAGTACCCCAGTGCATCCTGGCTGGAACGTATCGGAAAACTGGGAAGTGACCGTCCGGTAGCTCCTTCGGAATATGCACATGCCATGGGAAACTCTACCGGAGGCTTGTGGGACCAGTGGAAGGCTATCTATCAGTATCCTAACTTGCAGGGAGGATACATCTGGGACTGGGTGGACCAGGGCATTTTAGTGAAGGATGAAAACGGAAGAGAATATTGGGCATACGGAGGTGATTTCGGAACCAACATGCCGAGTGACGGTAACTTCTGCTGTAATGGTATCGTGAACCCGGACCGCAATCCTCATCCGGCCATGAGCGAAGTGAAATATGCGCACCAGAATGTGGCTTTTGAAGCTGTAGACCTGGCAAACGGTAAGTTTAATGTACTGAACCGCTTTTATTTTACGAACCTGAAAAAATATATGATTTCGTATGAAGTAAAGGAAAATGAAAAGGTGGTGCGTCGTGGAAAAGTTTCACTGGATGTAGCTCCTCAGGATAAGAAAGAGTTGACGGTGAATGTTAGTGGATTGAAAGCTAAAGTGGGTACGGAATATTTTGTGAACTTCTCAGTGACTACGGTAGAGCCTGAACCACTTATTCCGGAAGGATATGAGATAGCACACGAACAGTTCCGCTTGCCGATAGACCCTGCTTCACGTTCATTCTCGGTACAGGGTCCCGCTTTGCAGTGCAGTGAAAATGGCAACTTATTGAGTGTGCAGTCTTCACGTGTAGCTTTTGTATTTGACAAATCAACTGGTCTGGTTACTTCTTATAAAGTGAAGGGAACAGAATATTTCCATGAGGGATTTGGTATACAGCCTAACTTCTGGCGTGCTCCGAATGACAATGACTATGGAAGCCAGATGCCGAAGCGCCTGCAAATCTGGAAGCAGTCCAGCAAGAACTTCAATGTGGTGGACGCTTCATTGACTATGGATGGAAAAGATGCGGTACTGAAAGTCAGCTACCTGTTGGCTGCAGGTAATCTGTATATTGCTACCTATCGCATTCATCCTTCAGGAGTAGTGAAAGCAAATTATACATTTACTTCTACAGAAATGGAAGCTGCGAAAACAGAAGCTTCAGAAGCTACATTGATGGCCACGTTTACTCCTGGGAATGAAGCGATTCGCAAGGAAAGCTCCAAACTGGTAGTTCCGCGTATCGGTGTTCGCTTCCGCTTGCCAGCCGAGATGGAACAGGTTACTTATTTTGGTCGCGGACCGGAAGAGAATTATTGTGACCGCAATAATGGTACACTGGTAGGTGAGTATCAGGCGACAGCAGCACAAATGTATTTCCCTTATGTGCGTCCACAAGAAAACGGACATCATACAGATACACGTTGGCTGATGTTGAAAAAGAAAAACGGAAAGGGCTTGGCTGTGTATGCAGATGGTACATTGGAATTTAATTCGCTCCGTAATTCTATAGAAGATTTTGATGGAGAAGAAGCCGTTCAGCGTGATTACCAGTGGAATAACCGTGATGCAGAAGAGTTGAAACATGATGTAAGTACGGCCAAGAATATCAAACCTCGTCAGACACACATTAATGATATTACTCCTCGTGACTTCGTGGAAGTCTGCTTGGATATGCGACAGATGGGTGTAGGAGGATTTGATAGCTGGGGTGCCGTGCCAGATCCTCAATATCTGATTCCTGCCAATAAGGAGTATCAATGGGGATTCACGATTGTGCCGATGTAAATAATAAAAGCATAAAATGAAGATTCCGGACTTGAAAAAATTATTTTCAGGTTCGGAATTTTTTGTTCAGATAGGGATATAAAAAAAGGAGTTCCGCTGAACTCCAACCTTTTGTTAACCTTAAATCTAATACTATGAAAAACACGATGCAAAGGTACGGACTTTTGGGAATTATGCAAGTTTTGTGTGCGTTCACATGTGCTTTATAACATAATTTGAAATTTTAGCTGTATTTGAAAGACTTATTAATAAAATTACAATGGCAATGAGAACTGTTCTCTAAAATATATTCATTTAAAAGTCATGTGTTCTACATGGTTCTGTAATATGTTTTTTTGTCCTTTGTTACAGAATTAATCAAGGTTTTATATAATGGAATTAAGTGTTCGGGAACGTCAGAAAGCACTGACAGTTACAATGGCTATGCTATTTATAGCATGTGCTTGTTTATTTTATCTGGGATATAGATTGTGCATGTATTATTAGTAGAGCGAAAAAAGGTGCGTCTGGATAATTCCGGACGCACCTTTTTAGCAATAAAAGCCGATGAATTATTTGCTTTCTTTTTTAAACTTGTAGACAGCAAATGTCATGGCACCTATTTGGGTATTGAGCGTATTTCCTTCAATTGAGATGCTGCTTTCTTTAGGAGTAATAAGATTCGGGTTGTCGAGTGTATTTTCGGCATCCGGATTTTCTGTATGCAGTGTGATGCATTTTCCATCTCCTAAAGTTACCGACTTCTTCAGTCCTTTAAATTCCAGACTGATGGGTTGTGCTTTTTCAGACACGTTCGCTACTTTTACAATGTAGGTCTGTGTGTTTTCATCCCATACGGCACTGGCGAAAAGTCCATTCTGACCTTCCTGACCACTTACCGGTTTTTTATCCATAGTCAGAGGAACTACATTTGTTCCTGCATTGTGACCATAGAGCGACTGAACATACCAGCTACAGGTGCGTACAGAACGGAGGTTGTCAAACCATATTAAGTCTGGACGCCACTGCCAGCCTTCTACGTGAGCCAGCAACGGAGCATAAGTAGCCATGTGTACTACATCTGCGTTTCTTTCTACTCCAGTCAGGAACGCCGCTTCAAGCAAAGAAGCGTGGAAGTGATTCCATTTCTTTCCTTTTCCGTGGCAGGCATATTCTCCGGCAAATACTTTCGGACCTTTACGGTCGTAATTGTCGTAACGGTTTCCTGATTTCAGGAACCAGTCTTCCGGACGATAGAAGTGTTCGTCTACCAGGTCTACTTTCAGCTTTTTCATTTCCGGCCACAAGTAATCAAAATCTTTTCCTTCAGAGTTTGGACCAGATGAACCGATAATCTTGATTTCAGGATGTGCTTTACGAAGAGCTTCTACGAATAACTTCAAGCGTTCCGGGTATTCAGGTCCCCATTGTTCGTTTCCGATTCCGATGAACTTCATGTTGAAAGGAGCCGGATGTCCCATATCGGCACGGAGTTTTCCCCATTTGGTATCAGTACCTCCATTGGCAAATTCAATCAGGTCGAGTGCATCCTGGATGTAGCTGTCGAGGTCGCATAGCTGAACATGTGCTTTCGGGTCATCGTTCTGATACTGGCAAGCAAGTCCGCAGTTCAGGATTGGCAGTGGTTCTGCTCCCATATCCTCTGAGAGAAGGAATAATTCATAGAATCCCATTCCATACGTCTGGAAATAGTCAGGGTAGAAACGGTGTGGGAAAGTATAATGCCATCTGTTGCTGTTCAGCGGACGGTTTTCTACTGGTCCTACTGAATTTTTCCAATTGTAACGGTCGCTTATTTCTGTACCTTCCACGATACATCCTCCAGGGAAGCGGAATATGCCCGGTTTAGTATCGGCTAATGCTTGTACAAGGTCTTTTCTTAATCCGTTTTCACGTCCCTTCCATGTATCGACTGGGAATAAGGATACATGTTCCAAGTCTACAGTTCCTGCTGATTGTAAGAAGATTCTCAGGTGAGCTTTTGCTTCTGTTTTTGTAGGAGTCAGTATCAGCTCGTATTTTTTCCATTCTTTGGAGTTGATGTCTAAAGACTGTGCCGTGATGACCTGAGTCTCATCCATGGAATCGTTGTCAATAAGTTCTACTCGTATTTTCTGGTTTTCTCCTCTTGCCCATACAGTAAAACGATATTTTTCATTGGCTTTAATTCCGATGCCGAAGAATCCTTCATTTTCAATACCTGTACGTTTGTGTGCGTGGCTGGGAGCTCCAAGTCGTACGTAATGTGGATTACGTTCAAACGGGCCATCGTTTTGCAGAGTTACGTTTCCAAAGATGTTCCATCCCATAAAACTCTGTGGAAATTCAAATGAACGGTTTTTGATTAATTCTGCATAGAGTCCCCCGTCTGCTCCATAGTTAATGTCTTCAAAGAAGTGACCGTACATGGTCGGTTGAATCTCTGCTCCAATTTTGTTGGCTTGGATAACCATTTGGTTGACATTCTGTGCTTGCAAGCTGAGTCCTGCCGTTAGTGCAAGTGCAGAAAGAAAGGTTAAGTGTTTGTTCATGGTTTTATTATTAAATTAATGTGATACAAAATTATAAAAAAGCACGAAAGATTCACGGAAAAACAGTGAAATATCTGTCTTTGTGAAATCTAGGCATAAAAATAGGAGCAATCCTTTTTCCTGAGGTGGACAAATTTTTCTATTGGGTGGACATTTGTCTTTTGAGCGGATTTTTATCCTCTTTTTCAGAAAAAGACTCGAAAAACGGTTTACCTTTGTGTAAAACAGAATAATTTCTATGAAAAGACAAAGTTTGCTTCTATACTTGTTCCTGATTTTTTGTTTGTGTCGTCCGGCTGGATTACTCTATGCGGTGCAGAACTCTTCTCGTTTTTCGTTGGCTTCTATTACGATAAACGATGGGTTGCCTTATAATTTTGTAGACGATATAATCAAATCGGACGACGGCTATCTGTGGGTCGCTACGTATGGAGGTGGGGTGGCTCGGTATGATGGAAATGAATTTGTGGTTTTTAATACGAATACGACAGACCAGAGAAGGCTACTTCGAAGTAATTTTGTAGAGAAATTGGCAGAGGATGCTTTTCATCGTATCTGGGTGGCTGGAGAGTCAGGTATCGAATTACTTTCTACAGAGAACTTACAGTTACTGCCTGTAGAATCTTTGCAATCGGAAGAAATGGCAGGGCTTATGAAGGCGCCGGTTAGTTTCTTGATGACGACTCGGACTGGTAATTTATGGCTCTGTAGTCGTGGACATATTTATAAGGTAATGTTTAACAGTACGGGTACGGTGAAAAAAGTCATTCGTATTTCGGATACGCCAATACATGAGCGTGGCTGCGTCTTGTCTGAGATAGATGGTTATGTCTGGTTCTTTCATAAAGGAAAAATGTGCCGGATTAGTGAGAGCGTAACAAGTAGTCAGGAACCACAGCCGGTTTCTGTATCTTTGGATATTTCTCCCTTAGAGGCGGTTTTTAGCATTTTTCATTGTCAGAATAATGTATGGATTGGTACAAGTAACGGACTGTATTGTTATGATTTGACGACAGACACCAGTCTGCATTATGTGCACGATGCCCAGAATCCGTCTTCTTTGTCACAGAATTATGTGACCTCTATTACATCCACACGAGATAATCAGGTGATAGTTGGTACATTGTTAGGCCTGAACGTGTTTAATGCCTCTACGTCTGATTTTACCCGTATTCAGGCTGGTGAAGTTATGGAAATGCATGGGCTGTCATGTAACTTTATCAATACTCTGTATGCAGATGATGAAAATGATATAATCTGGGTAGGGACTGAGATAGGAGGAATTAGTAAAATGTTTCCTTCCCGTTTGTCTGTAATCAATTATTATCATCAGCAAAATCTTCCCGGTAGTTTGTCGCGTAATCCGGTCAATGCAATTGTAGAAGATGAATACCAGACACTTTGGGTGGGAACGGTGGAAGGGGGATTAAACTGTCGCCTGAAAGGAAGTGATACCTTCTTGCATTATACTACCGAAGCACCTGCTTATTTGGCGCATAATACTGTGAGTGTGTTAGTAATAGATGACAAAGATCGTTTGTATGTAGGTACTTGGGGGGCTGGTCTTGGCTGGATAAACCGTAAGCCTTCTGCATCTAAATGTTATGTACCTCTTCCGTTGAGTGATCCTTTTGTGTCAAGTTTGGCTTTTGACCCTGTGAGTCATTTACTTTGGATTGGCACCATGAATAATGTGTATGTATATAATCCGGCAGACGGAACCGTTTCAGAACCTTTCCTGAATGAAGGTAAGGAGGTTGTCAATCAGAATGCACTAGGCATGTGTATTACCCGTGAGCGGGAACTTTGGATTTCGTCTCCGTTCGGCCTTTTAAGAATAAATCTGACGGCTTATGACAAAGGACAATTGAAATATCAGAAATATGTATATCAGTTGGATAACCCGGCTTCTAAGCGTCGGGAGCGCATTACTTCTATTTTTCAAGCGAAAGACGGGACAATATGGCTGGGAAGTAATGGAAACGGATTCTATAAAGCCATGAAGAAAGGGAATGATTATCAGTTCCTGGCATTCACTAAAAATGATGGTCTGGTAAGCAATAGTGTGCGTGGAATGCTGGAGGACTGGTATGGAAATATCTGGATATCTACCGACAACGGGTTGTCTTGTTTTAATGTCAAAGAGGAGTCGTTTCGTAATTACAGTCAGATTGACGGCTTGGTTTCTGATCAGTTTTATTGGAATGCCGGTGCTTTGTCTTTTGACAAGGAACGTTTGTTCTTTGGTAGTCAAAAGGGGTTGACTGAAATACATCCGATGATTGAAACTGAGCATCAGCGTAAGTTTCCTTTGGCTTTTACACATTGCAAGGTGTTTGGACAGGAAGTTTTTCCTCAGTCAGGAGAAATAGTTATGCACGAGAGTGACAAGTCGTTATCAATAGAGTTCTCAGCCCTTGATTATGCATTGGAGTCTCAGGCACAATATTCATATCGTTTAAAAGGTTTTGACGATGCATGGGTAATAGTACCTTCCAATCGAAACAATGCGACTTATACGAACTTGTATCCCGGTAAATATGTTTTCCAGCTTCGTTATGCTCCTGATGGCAAGCATTGGCTTACACGTACAGAGGAGTTGACCATTGTAGTTCATCCTTATTTTTATAAAACACCTTGGTTTTTGCTTTCTGTTTTGTTTGTTCTCCTGTTTGGTGGTTATCGCATTTTGAGGTGGCGTTATCAGGCTATGAAGCGCCAGCAGAACTTATTGCATCAGATGGTGGAAGAACGTACTTCAGAACTGGAGGAACAAAAGAAATTGTTATCTAACCAGACTCAGGAGCTTTCGGAGCAGAATAAATTGTTGAAGGATCAGAATGAGAAAATTACTGCACAAAAGAACCAGATTCTGGAGATGTCGCGTCAGGTAGAGGAGCTGACGATTGATAAACTGGCTTTTTTTACCAATATTACCCATGAATTTCGTACCCCGCTTACTCTGATTGTAGGTCCGATTGAGCGTGCTTTAAAGTTGAGCTATAATCCACAGGTGATTGAACAATTGCATTTGGTGGAACGCAATTCGAAATATCTTCTTTCATTGGTCAATCAGTTGATGGATTTTCGGAAAGTGGAAGAAGGTCGTATCAAGATTGCTACCAACTATGGTAACTTGAAAGAATTTATGTTGGAGATAGTACCTCCTTTTGCTGATTATGCGAAGAATCGTGGTATTAATCTTCAATTGTATCTTCGTCTTTCCGATCCGTTCCTGAAGTTTGATGAGGATGTGATGCGTAAGATTATGACAAATCTTATCAGTAATGCCTTGAAGTTTACTCCGAAAGGAGGCAATGTAGGTATCTATGTCGGAGTAATAGGAGGGGGGACTGAAAGGAAGCTGTTTATTAGCGTGCGTGATACAGGGAAAGGTATTCCGGGAAATGATATAGAACGTATTTTCATGCAATTCTATCAGTCGGATAACCGGAGCCTTGAATCTGTCAGCGGGCAGAGCGGTACGGGCATAGGTCTGTATTTATGCCGGAAACTTATTGATTTACTGGACGGCAAGATTTATGCGAAGAATAATCCGCTGAAAGGGGCTTCGTTCCGTATTCTTTTGCCTGCACTGTATGGAGATACTCAAATCCATTCAGAATCTGGAATGGAAAAAGAGGATATTGCGATAGATGTGCCGCGCAACGGGAAATTGGTTATACTGGTAGTAGAAGATAATAAGGATATGCGTGATTATATTCGCTCCATATTGGGCGAATATTATAATGTATTGGAGGCCGCTCAAGGGGAAGAAGCTTTGGCATTATTGCATGCCAATAATGTTGACTTTATCATCAGCGATTTGATGATGCCTGTCATGGATGGCATGGAATTGTCCCGTCGTGTAAAGAATGATTTCTCTATCTCTCATATTCCTTTTTTGATGCTGACGGCTAAAACGTCAGATGAAGCTCGTCTGGAAAGCTATAAGATGGGTGCAGATGCTTTTTTGCTGAAACCTTTTGATGAGAATATGCTGCTGGCCCGCATTTCCAGTATATTGGAGAACCGGAAACGTCTCCAGCAAAAGTTCTCTATTGATATGAACACTGATTCGTTGGAAGTTGAAGAGAACTCCGGTGACAAAAAGTTCTTGAACAAGGCGATGTCAGTAGTAAAAGAGAATTACAAGAACCCGGATTTTGAAGTTAGTGATTTTATTGAAGCGGTGGGAATCAGTAAGAGTTTGTTGAATAAAAAAATGCAGAGTCTGACCGGACAGTCTGCCGGTCAGTTCATCCGTAACTATCGCTTGAACCTGGCTCGTGAACTTCTGCTGAAGAATAAAGTACACCGCACGATGAATATTTCTGAGATTGCTTATGAAGTAGGATTTAATGACCCTAAATATTTTACCCGCTGTTTTACGAAGCATTTTAATGTGACTCCGAGCAGTTTGCTGGAAGATTGAACGCAAGAAAATTTCCCTTTTTTATTCTCTTTGATGAAGAACTGAAAACGCTGTGCCTTAGAAGGGGAAAATGCACTGCATTCTTTATGGTTTTCGTGGCAGAACCCTATGTTTTCTACGTTGGAGCCCTATGTCTATAGCTTGCAAAACATTGGTTTCCGCCACGAAAAATATTGATTTTAAGGAAGTGTCTTTTATTTAATTCAGGTAAGATTATATGTCATGAATGTAACTTCGCAGAGAATGAAGAAACACTTTTATGTTGATAACAAAGAAACGGGTTGCAAATGAATCGTAAAATTTTTATTGCTTGAAATCTGCTTAATATGTTACCTCTGATATATGGCTGGTTATTAGAAGACTAGTGAGGAGGATAGAAGAAGTGGAAGAAAGAATATATTTTTATTAGAAAACACTTTTATCCACTATTTCGAAT
>NZ_DBEXBB010000007.1:0-6818 GCF_048170425.1 Phocaeicola sp. | reverse complement strand
TAATTGTATTTTTGTCACGCTTTCGAAATATCCTTTTCCTGAAAGGACGTTGGAAAGTGTGTTTATTGATATTTGCGCCCGTAGTTCAATGGATAGAATAAAGGATTCCGGTTCCTTCGATTGGGGTTCGACTCCCCACGGGCGTACATAAAGCTTATTAGACTGAAAATGAACGGTTTAATAAGCTTTTTTGTTTATAGAACCAGCCTTCAGAAAATAAGGTCTGTACTTCCTGAAAACGCTTCTACGTTTGTGCCAAAACGCCTTTGCGTTTGACACAAAACGTACTTGTGTTTCAAGTAAAACGTACTTGCGTTTTGATTAAAATGTCAAAGCGTTTTCCGGTAAATGCAAAGGCGTTTTCTGAAGGTGAAAAAATCACTGTTTAAAGTTGACTGAGAGATGAAAAACTACATGTTTGAAATTTGTGCGAACTCTGCAGAGAGTTGTGTGGCTGCCCAGCAGGGAGGCGCTCACCGGGTAGAATTGTGTGCCGGCATGCCAGAGGGTGGAACTACTCCATCGTTGGGTGAGATAAAAGTGGCCCGTAAGTCGATTGACATCCGTCTGCATGTTATAATCCGTCCGCGTGGAGGAGATTTTCTGTACACGTCTTCTGAACTGGAGATTATGGAAGAAGATATCCGGGCTGCCCGTCAGGCGGGAGCCGATGGCGTGGTGTTCGGTTGCCTTACGCCGGAAGGTGAACTGGACAAGCCGGCCATGCAGCGTCTGATGGAAGCTTCCAAAGGGTTTTCGGTGACTTTCCACCGTGCGTTTGATTATGTCAAGTCGCCTCGTGAGGCGCTTGAAGAGCTGATAGGCATGGGCGTGAACCGTGTGCTGACTTCCGGCCAGATGCCTACGGCCATGGAAGGGGCACCCTTGCTGGCTGAACTGGTGAAGCAGGCGGGCGACCGCATTATCATCATGCCGGGCTGCGGAGTGAACGAGCATAACATTGCGGAACTGGCCCGTGTGACGGGAGCCGGTGAATTCCATTTTTCGGCGCGCGAACAAAAAGAAAGCCGGATGCTTCTTCGCAATCCGGCTTTGTCGATGGGAGGTACGGATATGGATGAATATGCTCATCCGGTCACGACTCCCGAAAAGGTGCGTCGCACTATTGAGGCGCTTACAGTCCGTGGATGACATGGAGCAGTTGCTCGCCCATGCCGATGGTGTATCCGTGTGATTCGAAGACTACACGGTTGAACGTATCGCCCAGGATAATCACCGGCAGGGTGGGTTTGCTGCCCAACTTCATATTTTCAGCAATCATTTTCAGAATGCTTCCGTCCTTGTCTATACCGAACACTACGTTCGACGGAAGATTGGGGAATTCTTTACGGTCAAATTTCTTGTAGGCTGCTTCGTCTGTGAAGAGCAGTACGATTGTACGTCCCCATTTCTCAAATTCCGCTTTCTTTACTTCGATGTCTTTCAGGGCATGGTTGGTCGGTTCCTGACCTACACCCAATACGCCGACAATGTAATATCCTCTTCCTGTGGTGTTTAGAATGGATACTTGTTCGTCTGTGCCCGGACGAGTGTAGAGTGCTTCGGAATTGAAGTTGCCGATGACACGTACTTCTTCCGTATTGTTGCGCATGCAGAGAGGAGTCACCGTAGTCTTTCCTTTGTCAACAGAGAAGAACGAAACCTGGCTCAATACGCCTCCGTTGGCCATACGGCTACCCGTTACCATCATGTAATAACCTGTCGACATACTGCTTCCGTTTTTCAGCAGAGAAGCCCAGCTGGCATCTTCCGGATGGTTCTGTAACTGGAATGTGCCGTTGTCATACTTCGACAAGGTGAAGTGAGTGTAGTATTTCGGATTGTCCAGTCGCGGAATAGCCTGGTAAGTAGCTTTCAATACACCTTCCGACAGACTTCCACCCTCTGAGCTTTCAAAGTCTACCAATACCGGTTTTCCGTTGAGGCGGTAGCAGATGTTACCGTTTACTTCATCCTTCCAGGCTGGGATACCTAAGCTACGGGCAGCAGCTACAAAGAAAATGTCTCTGGACTGTGAGTCCGTCACGCGGCTGCGCCATACGCCTTCGGGTGAAGTAATGGTGGATATTGTGCTCAAGTCATTGCGGATAGACAGGCTGTCCTTACACCATTTTACAAGTACTTGCGGGTCGGCTTTGATTTGTGCGGCCAGTTCGGCAGACAAGGCTTTCTGCAGGTAAGTACGGTAAGGAGTCAGCATTTCGGTGGCAATGCGCGGTGCAAGCACTTCTTTCACGTCAGCTCTCGCATCGGTAGCATACAAATGGTCTTCCAGAATGCTGCAAGGGGTGTCGCGCAGGTCTTTATCAGCCAGTGTGCCGAGCAGTTCCAAGGCACGGGCACTCTGTCCCTTTTCTGCCGCAGTCGACAGGAACTGCATGATGTCGGCGTGATTTCCTCTGGACTTCAGAATGTATGTGCTTGTCTGGTTCACATCCAGTTTCAGTCCTTCTGCAAAAGCTTTGGCCTTTTCTTCGGTAGGGAAGCTGGCTACATAGGCATTGCGGATAGAGTCTTCCTGAGCCATACGCAGGGTGTTCTCCTTACGCTGTGCATCGGTCACCTCCGGATAGTTGGCTTTTTCAGCCGGCGGTACGATGTGCAGGGTATCGGTAAATACGTCTCCCGGGCGGTGAGAAAGCGTCAATGTAACTTCTTTATCTTTTCCGAAAGAAACTTTCTGCAAGCCGAAGTGTTCATTCGCCGAAGCGTACACTACCATGTCGCCCAATCCGGCAGAAAGAGAAGCCTTTCCTTGCGCGTCGGTTGTTTTGTTGGCTACGGTGAAGAACTCGGCGTAATTGTAAATCTTGAACTCTACGTGTGCGCCTTCTACGGCTTTACCCTGAGCATCCACCACCGTGACAGTGAGGGGAGCACTCTGTCCGTAATTGTCGATGATGTTGATTTCCGTATAGTTGGCAGTGGTTTTCATTACTTCTTCCGGTCCGTCGTATGCACCGAATACCTTGGTGTGCATCAGCATACCTCTGCTGGCAGGAGCGTTGAACCATCCTAAGTTCAGTACCGGTTCCGGTTCGCAGGCACCGAGGAAGTACCATTTGCCGTCCACCCAGGCTTCTACCCAGGCATGGTTGTCGTCGGTATGTGCCCAGCGCGGGGTGTACACCTGACGGGCAGGGATACCTACGGCACGGAGAGCGGCTACCAGGAAGGTCGACTCTTCACCACAACGTCCGTAAGCGGTTTTGACCGTGGCCATCGGAGCGCTGGTACGAATGTCGGTCGGAGTATAGACAACCTTTTCATGACACCAATGGTTCACTTCCAGCACGGCATCGTACATCGACAGTTTTTCTACACGCGGCATCAGTTCCTGACGGAACACTTCGCGTGCATTGTCCAGGTTTTCGTTGTTCACTCTGACAGGGAGTACAAAGTGTCGGAATATCATGTCAGGAATCCCGGCTCCCCATGAAGTCTCTTTTCGGTTCTGAAGCGCCAGGCGTACATTTTTCAGATAGAACTCTCCGGAGTAATCAGAAATATCGCCCGGAGTCATGTAGGCATACAGGAACATCATGGCTTCCCGTTCTTCCAGTGTCAAGTCTTCATTGAAGATGTCAAAAAGATTTCCCTGGTTGAGTATTTCTTTCTTTTGTCCGAAATCTGCTTCCACTTTGTTGCGGTAGTCGGTTTCTTTCAGAAAATGGTTAGGAGAGGTCGAGGTACACGACGGGAAGAGGCAACTGAGCCAGAATGCAAATGCGGGTATAAGTAGTTTTTTCATGTAGGTAATAAAGATTTGGTAAAAACAGAAATAAAAAAGACACGGAAACGGGAAGTTCTTCCCTGAAATGGGAACTTCTGCGTTTCTGTGTCTTTTGCTTAAAATGTAATATGCACTTAGATAGGTTTATATTCTACAAATGCTTCCATAGCTTCATAGCAAGCCAGGCCTAACTGGTCATAAAATGAAGCGGTTCCACGGTTGCGGTCTTCACTTCTTTGCCAGAACAGGCGTTCGTCATTGCCCAGGAACGGTGCGCTTTCCATCTGAGACTGATGTTTCAGGATGGAGTTACGTTTTGCACGAAGTTCTTCCGGACTCAACGGTACAGCCATTTCAATGTTTTCAATTTCCCATTCTGCCCATGCGCCACGGTACATCCAGATGCGGCAGTCGTTCAGCCATTCGGCACCGGCATTCTTTTCTTCATCAATGGCGGCAAAGACGGCATCCGTACATACACGGTGGGTACCGTGCGGGTCGGCCAAGTCACCTGCTACGTAAATCTGGTGAGGTTTCACTTCGCGGAGCAGATTCAGCACAATCTCTACATCGGCTTCACTAATAGGATTCTTTTCAATCTTTCCAGTTTCATAGAACGGAAGATCGAGGAAGTGGCAGCGGCTGAGCGGGATATTATTGAACGTACAAGCAGTACGTGCTTCTCCACGGCGAATCAGTCCCTTGATGGTCAAGATGTCACGGGTATCCATTTCACCTTCCTTCTTGGTGGAGAAGAATTTCTTGATTTCCGTATATTTGTCACTGATAACTTTGTCTTCATTATTGGCAAACAATTGGTTGAATCCGTTGATGAAATGCATGAAGCGTACTACTTCTTCATCGCCTACAGCAATGTTTCCAGACGTTTCGTAAGCTACGTGTACTTCATGTCCCTGCTGTACAAGACGGCGTAACGTACCTCCCATGGAAATTACATCATCATCCGGGTGCGGAGAGAATACGACTACACGTTTCGGGAACGGTTTGGCACGTTCCGGACGATAGGTGTCATCTGCATTCGGCTTGCCGCCTGGCCATCCGGTAATGGTATGCTGGAGGTCGTTAAACACTTTGATGTTGGCATTGTAGGCAGAACCGTAAAGTGCCAGCAATTCACTTAAGCCGTTTTCGTTATAGTCCTTATTGGTCAGTTTTAGAATAGGCTTGTTCAGGGTGGTACATAACCATACGATAGCACTTCTTACCAGCTTATCGTTCCATTCGCAACTGGTTACCAGCCACGGGCGCTGAATGCGGGTTAAATGGGCTGCTGCAGACAAGTCTACGCAAACAGAAGTATTGGAATGAAGTTGCAGGTAGGATGCCGGCAATGCATCACTGACCTTGTTTTCTACTGCGCTTCGGATGATGTCGGCTTTGTCGTCTCCCCAAGCTAGCATATATATTTTTCTCGCTCCTAAAATGGTATTGACACCCATGGTGATAGAGCAGGGAGGAAGATTATCTACGCCGATGTTGCGTGCGGCTTCAGAACGGGAAGTAGCGTCAATTAAGATTAAGCGGGTAGTAGAACTGGCGTGTGAACCAGGTTCGTTCATACCGATGTTTCCTTCACGACCGATTCCCATGATGACAATGTCCAAGCCTCCGAAGGTTTGTATACGCTGTTCGTACAAGCGGCAGTGTTCAATGATAGCTTCCTGAGGGATGCTACCATCCATCGTAAAGATGTTTTGGTGGTCAATGTCTATCTGTGAAAGGAAAAGCTTGTTCAAATGATTAAAACTGCTTCCTGCACCTTCTGTCAGTGGATAATATTCATACAAGTTGAAGAAAACTACGTTACGGAAACTTACTCCTTCGTCCTTGTGTTTACGAATCAGTTCTGTGAATAGTGGCCGTAGGGAAGCACCTGTACCTATTGCAATTGTACAGAATTTTCCTTCACGCTGTCTGTCCTGTATTTTAGCAACGATTTCATTGGCAATTTGTTCTACACCTTCTTCAATTGTTTCAAAGATGTTGGTAGGGATTTTTTCCAGTCGTGTAAGGACAGAACGTTCTACGGCGTTCCCCGGACGATAGTAGCGTGGGGAAACGCGGTTCAGTGAAATTTGAGAGCTAAGATTGGTTCTCATGATTCAATGAATTAAAGGTTGTTCTTTTCAATATCCTTAAAGTATTTGTAGGTGCCGACTTTCAATTCATCGGTAGCGGCTTCGTCACATACGATGATACCGTGCTGGTGCATCTGCAATGCGCTGATAGTCCACATCTGTGTGATGCCACCTTCTACTGCATGCTGCAGGGCACGTGCCTTGTTGTGACCGTTACAGATAATCAGCACTTCTTTAGCAGAAAGTACAGTACCAACTCCTACAGTTAAGGCTGTCTTAGGAACTTTGTTGACATCGTTGTCAAAGAAACGTGAGTTGGCGATAATAGTATCCGTAGTCAGTGTTTTCACACGTGTGCGTGAACTAAGTGAAGAGCCCGGCTCGTTGAAAGCAATGTGTCCGTCAGGACCGATACCTCCCAGAAACAGGTCGATACCCCCAAACTTTTCAATTGCTTTTTCATAATTGGCACATTCAGCTTCCAGGTCGGCAGCATTACCATTCAATATGTGAATATTTTCTTTGCAGATGTCAATATGATTGAAGAAATTGTTGAACATGAATGAATGGTAGCTTTCAGGATGAGATTCCGGCAAGCCTACGTATTCGTCCATATTGAAAGTCACTACATTCTTGAATGATACCACTCCCTTTTTGTTTAATTCAATCAGGGCTTTATACATACCCAGAGGAGATGAACCTGTGGGAAGTCCTAATACAAACGGTTTTTCTTTGGTAGGATTAGCTGCGTTGATTTTTTTTGCAACATAGTTTGCTGCCCAGCTGGACAGAGAACTGTAATCGGGTTCAATGATTAATCTCATGGTGGTTAGAATTTTAAATATTGAAATTAAATTAACTAGTTACTTAATCGATAAGAATTTTTTACTTTATGCAAATATATCAAAGCTTATTCAGAAAGTCAAATAAAAAAATAGATTTTTTATGTATGAGTTTTTAAAGAA
>NZ_DBEXBB010000006.1:0-4742 GCF_048170425.1 Phocaeicola sp. | reverse complement strand
GATACGCTTTTGGCGTATACACGCTTTCCAGGCGTGCCTCTTCAACCACTCGAGCACCTCTCCTTTTTACCATCAGCAGGGGAGATATTTCAGTTATTTTTATACCCCGCGCTGATTTCAGTCACAAATGTATTCTTTTTTTTCGTCTTACATAACATCAAGCCTGCAAAAGTTTACTTTTGAAGTCGAAATTAATAAACTTTAAAAACTTTTCTCCGCATTTGTGAAGACTTTTAAAGCATTTTCTGTAGTACGGGAAGCGATTTCCGACAAAGGTACTCCATAGATTACCGAAAGACATTCTGCCACCTTCACCAGATTTGCACTTTCATTCCGTTTGCCACGATAAGGCACAGGTGCCAAATAAGGTGAGTCGGTTTCGAGCACGACGCGCTCCAAAGGCACATTCTTCAATACTTCGGGAAGGGTACTTTTTTTGAAAGTAACCACTCCGTTTATACCTAACATAAAAGATTCGTACTCCAACAGTCGTTCTGCGTCTTCACCGATACTCGTGAAGCTATGGAAGATTCCCCGCAAGGCTGTATGCTTGTAACCTGACAATACCTCCAGCAGTTCCGGATAAGCTTCCCGACAATGTATAATCAGAGGTAGGTCGTATTCCAGTGCCCACTTCATCTGTTCTTCAAAGACAATCATCTGTTCCTCACGGAAGGTCTTGTCCCAATACAAGTCAATACCCACCTCACCGATTCCATAAAAACGATGAGAAGAAGAAGTCAGATACCCTTTCACCTTTTCCAAACGTTCCTTCCAACCGGCATCTACCGATGTGGGATGAAAACCAATCATCGGATAGCAGCAATCGTGCGCCTCACACAACTTGAGCATAGCCTCGACCGTCGTATCATCAATGTTAGGCATAAACAGTCGGGTCACTCCTGCTTCGACTGCACGAATCACCGCCAGTTCACGGTCGTCATCAAACTCTTCGGTATAAAGATGGGTATGAGTATCAATCAGGGAGTTCATATCTTTACAATTTACGGTCCATTAAATGACAAACAAACTTCTTCAGTTCTTCTTTAAGAGAGGATTCCACGTTTACCTTATCCAGCAACTCCAATCCTTCCTTATAATAGGCATCAATGCGAGCCTGACAAAGTCCAGGAACTCCCACCTTATTATATAGAGCTGTAACCGACTGGATTTTTTCTTCAGCCACGTAATCCGCAGCATGAAGCCAGTTCAGCAATGTTTCCTTATCCTCCCCTTCTGCCAGATTCAAGGCAGTAATCAGCATAAAAGTCTTCTTATTGCAAAGAATGTCTCCTCCAATCTTCTTTCCAAAGACAGCCGGGTCGCCATACACATCCAGGTAATCATCCTGCAACTGGAAGGCCAGTCCCATCTTAATGCCAAAATCATAGAGCAATTGTTCATCCTTTTCCGGAGCACCTCCTAAAATGGCCCCAATTTTCAAGGCCGCCGCAAGCAGCACGGAAGTCTTCAGCCGAATCATTTCGATATACTCGTCGACCGTCACATCCAGACGGTGTTCGAATTCCATATCCCACTGCTGCCCTTCGCACACCTCAAGGGCAGTACGACCAAACACATCCATCACGCGTCCCATACATTCAAGCGGACATCCTTTCATCATGAACTGATAAGCAAGAATCAGCATGGCATCTCCGGAAAGAATAGCCGTATTTTCATCCCACTTTTTATGTACCGTAGGCTTGTTACGACGCATATCCGCCTTATCCATCAGGTCATCGTGCAGCAAAGTAAAGTTATGATAGGTTTCAATACCTTCCGCCTGTGAAAAGATACGAGCCACATCTTCCTTATACAAATTATAAGCTAACAGCATCAGCACCGGGCGCAAGCGTTTTCCGCCCAATCCCAACACATACCCAATCGGGTCATAAAGTCCCGTCGGCTCCCGCATATAAGAAAGGTTTCCGATATATTCGTGAATCTGTTGCAACAATTGTTCGCTTGTCTGTTGTTTCATGGAAATGTAATTTAAGATAAGAGAAAAAAGAAAGGCTGCAAAAATGCAGCCTTCACTTTATTATACGGTCAATAGATTACTGCAACTTAAAGGTTACAGGCACGGTATATTTTACACGTACAGCTTTACCACGCTGTTTACCTGGTTTCCATTTCGGCATCATCTTGATCACACGGAGTGCTTCCTTATCCAAGTACGGGTCTACACTACGCATAACCACCGGGTCAACGATAGAACCATCCTGGTTAACCACGAACTGGATGATTACACGTCCCTGTACACCGTTTTCCTGTGCGATAGTCGGATACTTGATGTTCTTACCGATGAACTTCAAACATTCAGCCATACCACCCGGGAATTCCGGCATTTCTTCTACCACCTGGAAAATCTGCTGTTCTTCCGGTTCTTCTTCTTCTACTTCAACCGGTACATACTTGATTTCCACAGCCTGGTTGTTTTCTTCACTTGACTGGATAGTAGATTCTTCTACGTTTGCATCATTTTCTGCAATCTGAAGAACTTCTTCCACTTTCGGAGCTTCAGGAGGAGGAGGTGCCTGCTTCTGCTCTTCCTGTTCAGTGATAGGAATCATTTCCTCTTCAAAGATTGGTTCGGTGATACCGGTATCGGTAGTGACCTGCTTGTCACGTTCTGTCCATTCGAACGCTACAAACATCGCTGCCAAGATCAGTACGAAACCTACCAATAACCACGTAGACTTTTTGCCTTCGAGGTCCGCTTTCGGCGATTTCTTGACTTCCATAAATGTGTTTATTAAAGGTTAATACTCTATACGTGGCAAAGGTAGCATAAATCCCCGAAACTCCGACACCCCAACATAAAAATAATGTAAAACAATGCATATTTTTTATTCCGCACTTGAAATAATCAGCATATCGCCTTTCGTATTCTATGTTTCCCTATGCGGAAACGTAGGGTTCACACAGGGAAAGCCTACGTTTCTGCCATGAGAAACA
Source organism: Phocaeicola sp. (assembly GCF_048170425.1). Classification (GTDB taxonomy): domain Bacteria; phylum Bacteroidota; class Bacteroidia; order Bacteroidales; family Bacteroidaceae; genus Phocaeicola. The sequence continues at coordinate 1,784 of NZ_DBEXBB010000006.1, read as the reverse complement.
TAAGTTTCCCGGAAAGGAAACGTAAAAAACACAAACAGGTATCCGTATTAATGGTACAACGTTTTTTCGCCCCTAGAACCACAAACGAATCTCTACCTTATATTATAAAGAAAGAGACGCCAAAAACTTTATCCAAAACATCCGATATACAAAGGATTTACACTATCTTTGTCAATGCGAAATCTATTTTATCGAAGCCGAAACATGAAAAAAATTATTATTGCCATCGACGGATTCTCTTCCTGCGGGAAAAGTACCATGGCTAAAGATTTAGCCAAAGAAATCGGATACATCTATATAGACAGCGGCGCCATGTACCGGGCCGTTACACTGTATTGTCTGGAAAACGGATTGTTCAATACCGACGGAAGCATCCAGGAAGAAGCTCTCCAACAGCAGATGAGACAAATTCAGATTTCCTTCCAGCTCAACCCGGAAACCCAGCGCCCCATGACCTTCCTCAACGGGAAGAACGTGGAAGAACGCATCCGCACCATGGAAGTCTCCTCGCATGTCAGTCCGGTGGCAGCACTCGACTTTGTGCGCAAAGCACTAGTGCACCAACAGCAGGAAATGGGTAAGGAAAAAGGAATCGTGATGGACGGAAGAGACATCGGAACAGCCGTATTCCCGAATGCGGAACTGAAGATTTTCGTGACAGCCTCTGCCGAAATCCGTGCACAGCGCCGCTACGATGAGTTAAAGGGCAAAGGTCAGGATGCTTCGTTCGAAGAAATTCTTCACAACGTGGAAGAACGCGACCGCATCGACCAGAGCCGGGCAGTAAGTCCCCTTCGCAAGGCAGATGATGCGATTTTACTGGACAACAGTCACCTGACGATTGCCGAGCAAAAAGAATGGCTGAAAGAACAATTTGAAAAAGCAACACATGCATCACATTGAAATAGATAAAGATTCCGGCTTCTGCTTTGGAGTAACAACCGCCATATCAAAAGCAGAAGAAGAACTGGCAAAAGGGGCTCCCCTGTATTGCCTGGGAGATATTGTACACAACGGGCAGGAATGTGAACGACTGAAGGAAATGGGATTGATTACCATCAACCACGAAGAGTTTGCCCGTCTGAAAAATGTAAAAGTCCTGCTGAGAGCACATGGAGAACCTCCTGAGATTTACGAACTAGCCCGGAAAAACCACATCGAAATCATCGATGCCACTTGTCCGGTAGTGCTACGCCTGCAAAAAAGAATCAAGCTGGAGTATGATGCCACTCCCCGCGATAAAGAAAGGCAGATTGTCATTTACGGGAAAAACGGTCATGCCGAGGTGCTGGGATTGGTAGGCCAGACCGAAGGCAAGGCCATTGTCATCGAAAAACTGGAAGAGGTCAGCAAGCTGGACATGAGCAAAGACATCCGCTTGTATTCTCAAACCACCAAGTCGCTCGACGAATTCCGCCAGATTGTGTCCTACATCGAGGCCCACATTTCACCGGAAGCCTCCTTCCAGTACTTTGACACCATCTGTCGTCAGGTAGCCAACCGCATGCCGCATATCCGGGAATTTGCCGCCAGTCACGACCTGGTCTTCTTCGTTTGCGGACATAAGAGTTCCAACGGGAAAATCCTCTTTCAGGAATGTAAGAAAGTCAACCCCAACTCTTACCAGATTGACAAACCGGAAGAGATTGACAAGGCCTTATTGTCACATGCACATTCCATTGGAATCTGTGGAGCCACCTCTACCCCTAAATGGCTGATGGAAGCGTGTAAAAAAGTTATAATGAACGACTACTAAAGAAGAAAATCAGTTACAATATAAATTC
>NZ_DBEXBB010000005.1:0-10434 GCF_048170425.1 Phocaeicola sp. | reverse complement strand
TTCTTTAGCCATAGTTTTCTACAAGTATTTTATGGGATTGGTATTGACACGCGTCAGCTGGGCGTCGAGTGTCGGAAACTTTTCCCGTATGATTGAATATAATAAATCTTTTGTATATTGTTCGCTTTCGTAGTGTCCTATCTCTGCAATGAGAATGTCGTTTTCGTAGCTGAAATAGTCGTGGTATTTCACTTCGCCCGTCAGGAACACGTCGGCATGGGCTTTTACGGCCTTGGGCAGCAGGAAGGCTCCTGCTCCTCCGCAGAGTGCTACGGTCTGGATGAGGCGTCCTGTCATGCGCGAATGTTTCACGCAGCCCACTTCGAACAATTTCTTTATCCGGCGCAGGAAATCAGTTTCAGTTTCCGGTTCTTCCAGTTCACCAATGATGCCTGCTCCTGCCTGTGTCCATTCGTTCTGTAAGGGATAGAAGTCGTAGGCTGGTTCCTCGTATGGATGTGCTTCGACGAGAACTTTCTGCACCTTTCCTTTCAGGAATGCCGGCAGTACAGTTTCAATCCGTACCTCATGCTCTTCGTGCAACTGGCCGATTTCTCCGCAGAAAGGATGTGTGCCCGGCTGTGCGCGGAAAGTGCCCTTTCCTTCCAGGTTATAGCTGCAGGAATCGTAGTTGCCAATGCACCCGCATCCGGCTTCAAACAAGGCATTACGTACCTCGTCGGCCTGTGCCTGCGGCACGAAGGTGACCAGTTTCAGCAGCTGGTTTTCTTTCGGTTCCAGGATTCTTACGTTCTTCAGTCCGATTTTCTCGGCAATCTTGAAGTTGACGCCCTGCGGTGCGTTGTCCAGGTTGGTGTGCATCGAGAAAATCACGATGTCGTTCTTGATAGCCTTCAGGATGCAGCGTTCCACGTAGTCGCGTCCGGTAATCGACTTGTAGCCTTTGAAGATGAGCGGATGATGAGATACAATCAGGTTATACCCCAGTGCGATGGCTTCATCTACCACGGCTTCGGTTACGTCCAGACACAACAAAGCCCCTGTAGCTTCCGCGTCTGTCAATCCGATTTGCAGTCCGGCATTGTCGAATCCGTCCTGTAAAGGCAGAGGCGCGAATATCTCAAGGGCATTCACAATTTCCTTAATTTTCATATTTCGCGAAAAATTTCATGCAAAGATAGGTCTTTTCGCGCACATATCCATGCAGGAAGTATTCGTTTTTGTATTTTTTCATGAATATTCCTTCATCTATGAGCATGAGAAAGCCCCGCAATATCCTTTCGGCATTGCGAGGCTTCTCACTTATACACCTTTAAACAAAATGAATTTCTGTATTATTTACGAGCTTCTGCAATGTAAGCCAATGCTTCCTTACATTTTTCTGTGACGTAAGTCCAGTCTTCAGCAGCTACCTTGTCTTTCGGGAACAACTTAGAACCCATACCTACGCAGAATACACCTGCCTTAATCCATGAAGTCAGGTTTTCCTGAGTCGGTTCTACTCCACCGGTTACCATCAGCTTAGACCATGGCATCGGAGCCAGCAAACCTTTTACCAGTTTCGGACCCAGTACGTCGCCCGGGAAAATCTTGCAGAGGTCGCAGCCCAGTTCCTGTGCGAAACCTACTTCTGATACGCTACCGCATCCCGGAGTGTAAGCTACCAGACGACGGTTGCAGACTTTTGCGATTTCAGGGTTGAACAACGGACCTACTACGAAGTTAGCGCCCAGCTGGATGTACAGAGAAGCAGTAGCAGGGTCTACGATAGAACCTACACCCATTGCCATTTCCGGACATTCTTTTGCTGCGAATTTCACTACTTCAGCAAATACTTCATGTGCAAAGTCACCGCGGTTGGTGAATTCGAATGCACGTACACCACCGTCATAGCAAGCCTTTACCACTTTCTTTGCTACTTCTGCATCCTTGTGATAGAATACAGGAACCATACCTGTTGAACCAATTTTGTTCAACACTGCAATTTTATCGAATTTAGCCATTTTTTTCTAACCTTAAATGAATGTTGTTTGTTGAGTGATTATCTCTGTACGCGACCGCTAGCGTCACCACCAGCCAGTGCTTCTACTTCTTCTACAGATACCAGGTTGAAGTCGCCGTTGATAGTGTGCTTCAATGCTGAGGCTGCTACTGCAAATTCCAAAGCTTCGCCCTGAGTAGCTTTGGTCAGCAAGCCGTGGATAATACCACCTGAGAATGAGTCACCCCCACCTACACGGTCGATAATCGGGTCGATGTCGTAACGCTTAGAAGTATAGAATTCTTCGCCGTTGTAAATCATAGCCTTCCAGCCGTTGTGAGTAGCAGAGAACGATTCACGCAAAGTAGAAATTACATACTTGAATCCAAATTCCTTTGCCATGGCTGTGAAGATTCCTTTGTAGCCTTCTGCATCGGTCTTACCGCCTTCTACGTCAGCATCTGGTTTGAAGCCCAGGCAGAGTTCTGCATCTTCTTCGTTACCGATACAAACATCTACATACTGCATCAACGGGCGCATGATAGACTGTGCTTTTTCTTTTGTCCACAGTTTTTTGCGGAAGTTCAAGTCAACAGAAACTGTTACTCCGTGACGTTTTGCAGCTTCACAAGCCAGTTTAGTCAGTTCGGCAGCTTTGTCAGAGATAGCCGGAGTGATACCAGACCAGTGGAACCAGTCAGCACCTTCCATGATAGCATCAAAGTCGAAGTCGCAAGGATCAGCTTCAGCAATAGCAGAGTGAGCACGGTCGTAGATAACCTTGCTAGGACGCATGGAAGCACCTGTTTCAAGATAGTAGATACCTACGCGGTCACCACCACGGGCGATAAAGTCGGTTTTTACACCGTATTTGCGCAATGCATTTACAGCCGACTGTCCGATTTCGTGTTTCGGCAGCTTGGTGACGAAGTATGCTTCATGACCATAGTTGGCACAGCTCACAGCTACGTTTGCTTCACCTCCACCGTAAACTACGTCAAAGCTGTCTGATTGAACAAAACGAGTATTGCCCGGTGTAGACAATCTCAACATGATTTCGCCTAAAGTAACAATTTTTCCCATTGCTAAATATTTTTATACTTATGTGATTAATAATGTAGTTCTTAACTCGTATCACAAAAACGATTCTTTCATCGGTTACTTTTGAAATATCTATTTTGTGTACGCACACAAAGGTACGGTTTATTTTTTAAAAACCAAAATAAGTTATATATTTGTATCGAAAAAAATGAATTTTTACAGAATGCACAGATTGTACAATATAATAAGGTAGAACGCATGGAGAAACAGCAAGATAGAATCCGGATTAAGGATATCGCCCAGATGGCCGGAGTATCGGTGGGAACAGTAGACCGTGTACTTCATTCCCGGAGCGGTGTGTCCGAATCCAGCCGCATCAAAGTGGAAGAGATATTGAAGAAGCTGAACTATCAGCCCAATATGTATGCCAGTGCGCTGGCTTCGAACAAGAAATACAGATTTGCTTATTTGCTCCCTTCACACAATGAAGGTGATTATTGGAAAGATGTGGAACGAGGCATGCAGCAGGCCATCACCCGTTTTTCTGATTTTAACGTTGCGCTGGCTTCTTATTATTATGACCAGTATGAGTTGGGTGCCTTTATAGAAAGCGGACTGCGTATTCTGGATACCCAGCCTGATGGCGTTATCCTTTCGCCTACCGTGGAAGAAGAAACCGAACGCTTTGTAGACATGCTGCGTGAGGCGGGTATTCCCTATGTATTTATTGACTCGAATATTTCCCGTTTGGAGCCACTGGCTTTCTATGGACAGCATGCCCAGCGGAGCGGGTATTTTGCCGCCCGTATGTTGCGTCTGCTTGCAAACGGAGAACCGGAGATTGTCATTTTCCGTCAGATAAATGAAGGACGTCTGGGCTCGAACCAGCAGCTCCATCGTGAAGAAGGATTTTATGAATATATGAAGGAACATTGTCCTGAACTGAAAATGTGGGAACTGAACCTTTATGCCAAACAGCCGGGTGAAGATGCTTCGTTGCTGGATGACTTTTTTATGGCGCATCCGAACGTGAAGTGCGGTATTACCTTCAATTCGAAAGCATATATTATTGGGGAGTACATGCAGCGTCACGGACGTACGGACTTTCATCTCATGGGGTACGACCTGCTGCGCCGCAACGTAGCTTGCCTGAAAGCTGGTTGCATTGATTTTATTATTGCACAGCAACCTACCGTGCAGGGGTACAACAGCATTGAATGTCTGTGCAACCACCTGATTCTGCGCAAGAAGGTGAAGGACTGCAACTACATGCCCATCAATCTGATTACGATTGATAACATCGATTTCTATTTCGATGCACACGTCAACGAATAACCTGATTACATTGCTATTAATATGAAAACGACTTATTTGAGAATTAATCCGGCCGACAATGTGGCGGTAACTATTTCTCCGCTTCATGCCGGGGAAACCATCGAGGCAGACGGACGGATAATCATGTTGCGTACGGATGTGCCTGCGGGGCACAAGGTGGCGCTGAAGAATTTACAGGCCGGAGAGAATATCATTAAATATGGTTACCCCATCGGCCATGTAATGACGGATGTATCTGAAGGTACATGGGTGAGCGAGAAAGAAATCAAGACTAATCTGGCGGGGCTGCTGGATTATACCTATCAGCCGGTGGAAGTGCATACGGATATTCCGGTGGAACACCGCACGTTCAAGGGGTATCGCCGTCGGAACGGAGATGTTGGCGTGCGCAACGAAATCTGGATTATCCCGACCGTGGGCTGTGTGAACGGTATCGTGAACCAGCTGGCCGAGGGACTCCGCCGTGAGACGGACGGAGGCAAGGGAGTGGATGCCATCGTGGCTTTTCCGCATAACTACGGCTGTTCGCAGTTGGGTGAAGACCATGAGAATACGAAGAAGATTCTGCGCGACATGGTGCTGCATCCCAATGCCGGAGCCGTGCTCGTGGTGGGATTGGGATGTGAGAACAACCAGCCCGATGTGTTCCGCGAATTCGTAGGCCCGTACGATGAAGACCGTATCCGTTTCATGGTGGCTCAGAAAGTGGACGATGAATACGAAGAAGGCATGCGTATCTTGCGTGAACTGTATGCCAAATGCTGTCAGGACGAGCGTGCGGATGTGCCCCTCTCCGAGTTGCGCGTGGGACTGAAATGCGGTGGTTCCGACGGCTTCTCGGGCATTACGGCCAATCCGCTGCTGGGCATGTTCTCCGACTATCTGATTGCACAGGGAGGTACTTCGGTGCTGACGGAGGTACCCGAAATGTTCGGGGCAGAAACCATCCTGATGAACCGTTGCCGTACCACGGAACTGTTCAACCAGACTGTGAGCCTGATCAATGATTTCAAGGAATACTTCCTTTCACACGGAGAGCCTGTGGGTGAGAATCCTTCGCCGGGCAACAAGGCCGGAGGTATTTCTACACTGGAAGAAAAAGCACTGGGTTGCACACAGAAATGCGGAAAGAGTTACGTATCGGGTGTGATGGCTTACGGAGAACGCTTGCAGACGAAGGGACTGAACCTGCTGTCGGCTCCGGGCAATGACCTCGTAGCTGCTACCGCTCTCGCCTCTTCCGGTTGCCACATCGTGCTGTTCACTACAGGACGCGGTACGCCATTCGGTACCTTCGTACCTACCATGAAGATTTCTACCAACTCCAACCTGGCGGCGCACAAGCCCGGATGGATTGACTTCAATGCCGGTGTCATCGTAGAAAACGAACCGATGGAAACTACCTGCCGCCGTTTCATTGATTATGTGATTCAGGTGGCCAGCGGAGAACCTGTGAACAATGAGAAAAAGAATTACCGTGAGATTGCCATTTTCAAGAATGGTGTCACACTTTAAGGAACCTCTGAAAACTAAAAGAGAACGCGCAAGGATATTTTCATATACCCTTGCGCGTTTCTTTTAGATAGAACGTGTTTTTATTTCTTTTTGGTAGTAATGAGTATCACTCCATTCTTTCCTTTTTCACTATATATTGCGGTAGCGGCTTCATTCTTCAGCACACTGACGGATTGTATCTTTTTCGGATTGAGCTTCTTTATCACATCGTCAGACACTTCCAACCCGTCCATAATGATAAGCGGAGACATTCCGGAGGCTTTGGAACTACCCACTGAATCTATTTTGAAATCTCCTGTAATGAACAATTCATCCATAGGATTATGGAGTTTAATAGTCGGCACATCTACTGATTCCTCGCTTTTCTGAACTCCATACCCCACTACTACGACGTCATTGTCGCCTGCTTTCGGCTTGTTGTTGGTTCCCTCCAGCATGAAAGTCACCGGAAGGGTAAACTTCACGCTGACCGTTTTTCCGTCCTGCATGCCCGGCTTCCATTTCGGCATAGTGCTGATTACGCGGATAGCTTCTGCATCCAGCCACGGGTCGACCGGACGGAGCACTTTGAAATCACTCAGCGAACCGTCTTCCCTTACCACGAACTGTACGATGACACGTCCCTGCTTGCCAGCTTCCTGTGCCTTTGCAGGATACCTGAGATTGCGTGCCATAAACTCCAGACCAGCACGCATACCGCCCGGATATTCCGGCATCTGTTCTACTACGCTAAATGTCTGGTCAGCCGATGTCACAGCTTGCGGAGCGTGTGCCAACACCTTCACGTCTTTCTTTGTGTCGCCTTCAGGCAAGACAATTGTCTGGTCGGCTTTCTTCAGACAGTCCTTGACAGCCATGGTAACTGTACCCATACCGATGTAGGCCACTTGGATGCTTTGGTCGGTGCCGACTTCCAGCGTGAAATTGCCATTTTCGTCGGTAATGGTCCCGTTGGTCGTATTTGCCACAAGCACGGTTGCTGCAATGATGGGTGCTCCTTTTTCATCCACCACCTTCATCTTCAGTTTGGTCTTTTCGGCAGGATTCGACACATTTTTATCGGCATACGTTTCCAAAACTGCCGATAAATCATTAACTTTGACACTTGAAATCTCATCGAGGGGTCGGGAGATTTCAGGACGGGCAAAAGCAGCTACGGTAACGGCTGCCAGCGGAAGTACATAGAGGTACTTGGCACGTGCCCACGGATTGGATTTTTTTCGAATCATCATAGTGATACGTTTTTTAAGTGAACTGTGATTAAAGCTGTTGGCAATAGAGTAGAGCCTTGCGCCAACGGCTTTTTTTATTAATAGCATTTGATATTCTTTCGCGTTGATTCCCTGACGGAGAACCTCTTCGTCGGCTTCGTATTCGTGAATGTTCTGCAACTCCTGCTTGAGCAGCCAGATGGCCGGATTGAACCATTGCAGCCAGGCACAGGCTTCGGCCAGCAACAAGTCCCATGAGTGACGGTGATGGATGTGGGCCATTTCGTGCACCAGAATGTGATGTCCGCTTTCCTTCAGGTCTGTTTCCGAAATCACGATGTAGCGCATCCAGCTAAAGGGAGCCAGTTTGCGACGGTGAACTACCAGGCAGATACCATTGTCCAACCTTTCACACCGGCTGTGGCGAATGAGATAAAGCATGCGTCCCAGCGACCAGAGGTGACGGGCGATGACAAAAAGCAATCCTGCAAAATAGACTAACACCAGCCCTTCCTGCCAGTGGAACGGACGACTTCCCTCTTCCAACACTACCGCTTCGCTGTTCCATTGGTACATCAGCAGCAAGTCTTCCATCGACATCACTTGTGCATTTACCGGCGAAGCTTGTTCCACCGTCACCTTTACTAAAGGCAGCAGACACGAGAGCAGCATCACTCCCAGCAAAGCCATCCGGTTGAAACGGTGGAAAGTTTCTTTGCTGAGCAGCAGGCGATAGAACAGATAGAACATCGCCAGGCAGACAGCCGACTTGAGTATATAGACTAAAAAGGTTCCCATAGGCAGAAGTATTTTATTGCGGTTTCTCGTTCTGTTCCTCTTCTACCTGACGGATGAGTTCTTTGAGTTCCTCTACCGAGATGTCTTCCTCTTTCACCAGCGAGGAGACAGCCCCCAAGAAAGAATTGTTGAAATATTTGGAGATGACCCCACGCAGGGTTTTCCGCCGGAATTCCTCTTCCGACACTACGGCATGATACTGGTAGGTATTACCAAACGACGTGTGCGACAGATACCCCTTCTCCTCCAGTCCCCTTACAATGGTCGACAGGGTATTGAAGTGCGGCCGGGGTTCTTCGTAAAGTTCCACCAGCTGTTTGACGAACATCGGACCTTTCTCCCAGAAAAATCCCATAATTTCTTCTTCTTTGGCTGTAAGTGTTTTCATATCCCTTTCAATTGATTATTGCAAAGAACTAAAACTTTTAGTTGATAAACTAATTTTTATAGTTAATATAACTAAACGAAGTAGTTTTCCTGACTGATTTACATAGAACCTGTTTTTTTATGGTTTAGAGGCTATTTAATTTTTTTGATGAATAGTGGATGATTTCTGCTGGATAGTGATGGTATTTGAAGTTATAGTTCAGGATGCGTCTAACTCTCCGTTGCCAATCAGGAGTGGACATGCTACTTTTGTTATAAATTAATTAAATAGGATAAAACAATGAAACAATTTTATTATTCGATGCTTGCAGCAACCTTGAGTTTGTTTGCGTTTGCAAGTTGTTCCTCTGGAGATGATGAGGGAGCTTTTGAAATTTCTCAATTGGTAGGTAGTGAATGGAAGTCCTCTTATGAGTGGCTTGACTCGGATGATTTTAGTATGGAGTCGGGTACGGAGGTACTTGTTTTTACATCTTCTACCAAAGCAGAAAAAACGACGGAGTATGAAGGTTATGGATGGGATTATAATTACACCCTTGGATCAAGTGAATATAAGCCCTACAGCGGTACCCGATATACATTTTATGAATATACAGTATCGGATAACGTTATACATCTGACACCGACGGACGGCTACTATACTTTAGACCTGGTCATATCTGGCAACAACCTGATAGATGATACTAACGACCAGATTTGGACTTTATCCAAGAAAGGTGACGGCGTAGAATCGGACGAAACAAGCTCTTATTCATGGAGCAACATGAGTGGATTCTGGATGTACGACGATCCTTATTCCGAGTATGCTGCAGTGATGCAGGTATATAAAAGCCAGAATGCACCCAGCAGCCGTTACCTGAATAATCCGGAATATGGATATTTCAGTTGCTTTGGTATGCATTTTAATGCCAGCGGACAGATGAAAGAGGTAACGATGGAAACCAGATTGTTTGAAAATACGCTGACAATAGCCCGGATACCTGCCTCTGACGGGAAAACGGTATACTGGACCAATATCGAAACCGGAAGTTATAGCGGCATAGAATATACCATCCATGGAAATACGATTTATTATAGCGGAGAGCCCGCATTTGAAATCGTAAGCTCAGATGTTATCAAGGACATGCATGGCGGAATGTATGTAAGAGCAAAATAAGTCATTTTTCCATGCAGAATGCATGGCTCAGGATAGTGTAGTATTGTATATAGAAGTTTCAGAAAATAGCTTTTTCTGAAACTTCTATTTTTTTCTAGTAAAAGCAATTGCGTTTTCCAGGTTTCCCGAACGCAAAACCTAAATTTCCCATAGCTGAAACGTAGGTTTTACGGTCAGAAAACATAGGGTTCTGCCATGCGAAATGTAGAAGATATAAAATGGTTTATCGGTAAATTTCCTTACACTTTCGTGTATTCCTCTTTTACAATTGAGGCGGACGATGTTTGTGATGTCCGGGGGCGTCGAGCTTCGCGGATTTCTCACCACGTATTTTCTTGGCATGCCCTGGAGGAATCTCCTTTTTGTGAGGCGGTTTGGGAGCGTGGCGATGCACTACACACGAAGTTCCGCCCAAGCATACAAGCATGCTGAGCAGGACTATCAGTAACTTTGTTTTCATAACTTTAATCATATATGGTTTTTACAAAGTTATAAAAAACATTTACAATCCAAATTTCATCAACGGCTTTATTTACGGCCAATAAAAAAGCCTCCTTTACTTCATTTCTTCAGAAGCAAAGGAGGTTAAAATTTTCTGTATTCATTTAGAACGGCAGGTCGTCTTTCTCGTCTGTCATGGAGAAATCGGCCGGAGCTGCATTTACCGGAGGGAACGGAGCTTCTACCGGAGGCGTCTGAGGAGTGGCTCCCACACGTTCCACCTTCCATGCGCGGATACTGTTGAACCAGCGTCCTTGCCATTCGCGGGCATCAATGTCGAACGATACGTTCAGCTCCTCGCCCACTTGAATATTAAACTGTTTGATTTTGTCATCACCAAAGACATCAAAGCACATACGACGCGGATACTGGTCGTGTGTTTCGATGACATATTCTTGTACCTTCCATTCGTTGCCGTTCCGCGATGTACCGCCTTTCGGTTCCAGAACCGCAATCACTCTTCCTGCTAATTCCATAAATCGTATTTTTAAATTCGGTGACGAAATTACGACTTTCCATAGAAGAAAACTAATTTTTAAGACCTTTTT
>NZ_DBEXBB010000004.1:0-11420 GCF_048170425.1 Phocaeicola sp. | reverse complement strand
TGTTTGTTTTAGTTCGGCATAGGCTGTCGTACAGTTTACCTTACCCCAAACGGGAGCGTTACTTTGGGGAATATTGGAACTGTTGCTCTGGATGTGTAGGTTCTGTAACACATAGGATGTTTCTCGTAAATCACCATTTTTGATTTCAGGAATGATAACGGAAGTAGAGTCTTTGGCCGAGGCCAGGTCCTGATACAGATGTTTTGCATAGATACGCTCAGCAATCCGGCTGAATACGCTACCTGCCTGTAGGCCTCCAGATGCAGGACCATGAGGAATTTGAATAGACACCATACAGCTGTACTTAGGTGCTTCGGACGGGAAATATCCACAGAAGCTAACCAAATAACTTACTCCACCGGATTTGTATCCTGCCTTTCCTTGAGAAACCTGAGCTGTTCCAGTCTTTCCGGATACACTAAACTGTTTACTTCCAGCCGGTTTCGCCAGTCCGTCAGAAACCACTTTGCGTAGAATTTCCCGAATCATGGTAAGAGTGGTATCTGAACAGATTTTGGAATTTACAATTTCAGTAGGAATTTCTTGTATAATCTCTCCATCTTTTGCGATAGCCTTCACAAACTTGGGCTTAACCATGACTCCGTTATTGGCAATAGCATTGTAAAAATTCAGCATATAGATAGGAGGAATCATAGTTTCGTATCCGATACTCATCCATGGCAGGGTCGTTTTGGCAAAATATCGTTCTTTTGGGCCCAGTATACGAGGACTTGCTTCTCCTACAAAGCCTAAATTTAAAGGCGTGTCAATGCTCATGCGTTTTAGTCCGTCTATAAATTTCTGCGGATTGTTTCCATAAAATTTGTCGATGATACTAGACACACCGACGTTAGATGATACCTCCATGATTTTGGTCACGTCTATTTGTCCGTATCCGCCTTTATACCAGTTCCAGTCTTTCATGTTGCTTCCATGCATATTCACCACACCATTACCTGTGTCTACTGTATAATCAGGAGTAATAAATTTATCCTCCAATGCCACCATGATAGAAGCTGTCTTGAATGTGGAGCCTGGTTCCATCAAGTTGCTGACGGCTGTATTTCGCATCTCATAATAATTCCCGTCACCGGCACGAGTCATGTTTACGTTGGCTTTTACCTCTCCGGTTGCTACATCCATAACGATGGCTACTCCAAATACAGCGTTAAGATTCTTCAACTGGTCTACAAGTGCTTTTTCTGCAATATCTTGCATGCTGACATCAATGGTAGTAATTATATCGCAACCGTCTACGGCAGGTTTGTCGATGATATTCAGATATTTGTTCATTACTTTCTGACGATGGGTAATACCGTCTTTGCCTCGTAAGATGGAATCGTATGTCAATTCTATCCCATTCTTTGCACCTAACGCCATATCTGGGTACATATCACCTAATGTACGTGCTGCTAGTGAGCCAAAAGGTTTTTTGCGCTGATTGAAAGCCAGTTCATGAAATCCTCCCTTGAATTTACTCAGGTTAAATACCGGCAATTTCTTAGCTTCCTTATATTCAATGTAAGAGATACGCCGCGGGTAGAGGAGATAGTTTCGGCTTTTCTGCCGTCTTCCTTTTAAAATATGCTGACGGAACTCTTTTGCACTTTTGTCTGGAAAAATTTGATGAAGGCCTTCGCATATCTCGGTCAGGTGATTCATCAACATGGTATCTTTCTTCTCACCTCCAGCCTTGAAATCCATATAGATTTTGTATTCCGGCAGACTGCTGGCCATCAGTTTCCCATCTGCAGAAATGATATTTCCTCTGGTAGGATGAACTATTACATTTTCTTTAATGAAACGGTCGGCTACGTCTTTCCAGTATTGTCGTTCTGCAAACATGATGATTGCTGCTTTTGCAATAATAGCAATAGCCAGCAATGCCATGATGAACACAATAAGTGTATATCGTAGTATGATATTTTTTTGTCCTGGTACCATTTTAATCCTTGTTTTTTATTAAATAGGGTGGGGTGGAGGCGGTTTCCAATGGAGTTCCTTCTGTAGAAATATACTCTTCAATGCGCGACTGGCGGCTTTTCTCCGTCAGTTCAGAGGAAATAGTCAATGCATCATATTTGGTATCAATTAATTCCTTCTTTAGACGGTCTATCTCAATCATTTCCTGCTGGCTGGAATAACGATTGTCTATGTACAGGATAACCAGAATCATAATTAGTATGATTAGGTTCGCCTGTTTCCTCATCAGGTGTACCAGTACTTCTCCCCCTAATATGCTCCTCCATGTGATATGAGAGGCTTCTTGCGATGTTTTTTCTTGATGTTCCATGTGTCATTTTTTTTCTGCAATCCTCAGTTTGGCACTGCGTGAACGTGGGTTCCGCTGGATTTCTTCTTCACTGGGGATAATAACCTTATTGTTGATTAATTTGAAAGGGGTTTCTATATTCCCGAAAAAGTCCTGTTGGGCTTTCCCTTCAATATTACCTGTTTTCATGATGTTTTTCACCATACGGTCTTCCAATGAATGATAGGTAATGACTACGAGTCTTCCTCCTGGTTTGAGGACTTCAGTAGCAGCATAAAGCATTTCTTTTAACGCCTCCATTTCTTGATTCACTTCGATTCGGAGAGCTTGAAAAACTTTTGCCAGTTCTTTCTTTTCCCTTTCTCTTCCGTAAAGTGGTTTTATAATTTCAATGAATTCCCCTATGGTTTCAATTGATTTTTGTACTCTGGCTTTTACAAGCGTAGCAGCCAGTTTACGGCTGTTTTTTAACTCTCCATAAAGATAAAACAAGTCGGCTAGCTTCTCTTCCTCGTATGTGTTGACAATATCAGCAGCGGTAATACCTGCACGTTTGTTCATACGCATATCAAGTTTTCCGTCAAAACGAAAGGAAAACCCTCGTTCTGAGTCATCAAAATGATGAGATGAAACGCCTAAATCAGCTAAGATTGCATCGACTTCTTCTACTCCGTAATAGCGAAGGAAATTCTGCAGGTAACGAAAATTACTTCTGACAAAAGTGAAGCGTTTGTCATTGATGATATTTCTTTCCGCATCGGCATCTTGGTCAAAACTGAATAGTCGGCTTTGGCTGTCCATGTTTCGCAATATTTCTTTGGAATGTCCTCCTCCTCCGAATGTCACGTCCACGTAAGTGCCTCCCGGTTGAAGATGCATGCCTTCAATGCTCTCGTTTAATAGTACTGGTATGTGATATGTAGATTCTGTTTTCTCCATGCAATTTTTGTAGATTCACCTTATTATATATTCAAGCGGTAAAATTAGAAATTTCCATAGAATCACGCACCATGTTTTCTATAGAAAATTTGAATAAGTTATCAACAGGTTATTCTTTCTGTGCAAAACGAGGAAGAAACGTCAAGATTTTGTTTTAATGAAATCGGCTATGCAATTTTTTTTGTCTGCATAAGTGTATTTTTTGTCATAAAATGAGTGCCTTTTCAAAAGATGAGTTACTTTTGCAAAGTAAACTTTTGTAGAATGGGTGAAAATTCAATATTTTTAATTGACATTGATAAAGTATTGAGAGACAAAGCCGGGAAAAAAGCTAATCGTATACCGCGTTTTTTGGTGTCATACTTAAAGCATATTGTGCATCAGGATGAAATTAATGTATTCCTGAAAAGTGTTGCAGACAAGACTGGTGTGGATTTTTTAGAGGCTTGTATGAAATTCCTTGATATTAAGCTGGAAGTGAAAGGGATAGAGAATCTTCCGCCCGACAGATTGTGTACGTTTGTATCCAATCATCCTTTGGGAGGACAAGACGGTATAGCTTTGGGTTATATTTTAGGCAAGCATTACAATGGTCGCATAAAATACCTTGTAAATGATTTGCTTATGAATCTTCATGGATTAGCTCCTTTGTGTATTCCTATTAATAAGACCGGAACCCAGTCACGCGATTTCCCCAAAATGGTAGAGGCTGGATTCCACTCTGATGCTCATATTATTATGTTTCCAGCTGGAATCTGTTCTAGAAGACAAAAAGGTGTGATAAAAGATTTGGCCTGGAAAAAAACCTTTATTGTCAAAAGTGTGGAAACACAGCGGGATATAATTCCTGTACATTTCGAAGGACGAAATTCAGATTTTTTCTACAACCTGGCTAATCTGTGTAAATTTTTAGGGATTAAGTTTAATATAGCCATGCTTTATCTGGCTGATGAAATGTTTAAAAACCGTCATAAGACTTTTAAGGTGACAATAGGTAAACCCATTCCCTGGCAGACATTTGACAAATCACGTTCAGCGGCAGATTGGGCTGATTATGTAAGAGAGTTAGTTTATAAACTGTGAAAAGAAAATACGATTTAATCATTGGATTATGGAAGATATAATTGCTCCGATTGACAAAGAAGTTCTAAAATCGGAACTGACGGAAGACAAGCGCTTAAGATTTACGAATAAGAGCAACAACGAGATTTACATTGTTACATGGAAGAATGCACCTAATGTGCTGAAAGAAATTGGACGCTTGCGCGAAATCGCATTCCGTGCCGCTGGAGGGGGAACAGGTCAGTCGATGGATCTTGATGAGTATGATTTGATGGAGAACCCTTATCAACAGTTGATTGTGTGGGATCCGGAAGCTGAAGAGATTTTGGGTGGTTACCGTTATCTGCTCGGTGATGAAGTAGAGTTTGACGCGGAGGGCCAACCTTTGCTGGCAACGGCTCACATGTTTAATTTCTCTGAAAAGTTTTTGAAAGATTATTTGCCTACTACCATAGAGCTGGGACGTTCTTTTGTAACACTTGAGTATCAGTCTACTCGTGCTGGCTCAAAAGGACTTTTTGCTTTGGATAATCTGTGGGACGGACTGGGAGCATTGACGGTGGTAATGCCACAGGTGAAATATTTCTTTGGAAAGATGACCATGTATCCCAGCTATAACCGTTTCGGACGTGATATGATTCTTTATTTTCTGAAAAAACATTTCAACGACAAAGATAAGTTGATTACTCCGATGCAGCCTCTGCTGATTGAAACCGATGAGAAGGTGCTTGAAAAACTGTTCTGCCATGAAACCTTTAAAGAGGATTACAAAGTGCTGAATACAGAGGTCCGTAAGTTGGGTTATAATATTCCGCCTTTGGTTAATGCATATATGAGTCTGTCGCCTACTATGCGTATGTTCGGTACAGCGATTAACGATGGCTTTGGCGATGTGGAAGAAACAGGTATCCTGATTGCGGTTGATGAGATTCTTGAGGAGAAGCGTGTGCGTCACATTGAATCTTATCTGCGTGAACATCCGGAGGCTCTGCAGATAACATCTGGAGCCAATCCGGTGGTGAATAAAATGCAGAAATAATATACCTATTTATAAAGCAGGCAGGCTGTTCCCGTTTATTTTCCGGTATAAGTCAAGTGCATAAACATCTGTCATGCCGGAAATATAATCGAGTACAGCCTGTATTTTTTCATATAAAGTGGGAGCCTGAATATGGTACTGGCTGGACACTCGGTTAATTAACAGTTGAGAGTATGCCTTCTCCGGGTATCTTACAGCTTCAATCATTAAGTCGACCAGCGTGGTGATAACTTGGTAACCGGCCAGTTCAATGTCGACCACATCTTTCGAACAATAGATTTTCTCGAATGCTGTATGCGAGCAGTTTTCATAAGCTTCTCTGACTCTTGGGCTGAGTTTCTGAATCAGGGTACCTTGAAATTCACCTTTTAGAATGTCTTCCTCGTGCAGAATAAAGGTACGTACACATTCGCTGATTAATATTCCGATGGCTGATGAGCGCAGGTAGGCTATTTGTTCGTTGGTGTCGTCTACCATTTTGCATATTGATTGTATATGTTCTAGCTTTTCGGGGGCAAAAAAGCGTAGATATAGCTCTTTAGTCTCTTGTGTAGTTAGTATTTTCAGTTTATGTGCATCTTCTATGTCCATCATCTGGTAGCAGATATCATCTGCCGCTTCCACAAGATACACTAACGGATGGCGGCAATACTTCAATGGTTCTCCTTCCTTACTGATTTTTTTGAGTCCCAGTTCATGGGCAATCTGCTGGAAAGCACCCTCCTCACTGGTAAAGAACCCGAATTTTTGCTTGCTGCCAGCTAGTTGCGAGGAAAACGGGTATTTTACAATGGCTGCCAGTGTGGCATAAGTCAGCACGAAGCCGCCGGGGCGTCGTCCCTGAAATTGGTGAGTGAGCAGGCGGAATGCGTTGGCGTTACCTTCAAAGTGAGTAAAGTCATCCCATTCTTTTTCCGAAAAATATGCTTGTAAAATTCTTCCTTTTCCTTCAGAGAAATAAGTGCCGATAGCCTTCTCTCCCGAATGACCGAAAGGAGGGTTTCCCAAGTCATGTGCCAGACAGGCAGCCGATACAATGGAGCCTATTTCTGAAATAGGCGTATCATGTAGTTCTGGATGAAGTTTTAATAACTCGGACGCGATTTTATTGCCGAGTGAACGCCCTACACATGAAACCTCCAGGCTGTGTGTTAGTCGGTTGTGCACAAAAATACTTCCCGGCAATGGAAAGACCTGCGTCTTGTTCTGTAAACGCCGGAAAGGAGCCGAGAAAATCAGACGGTCATAGTCACGTTGGAACTCTGTCCGGTCTTCCTTTCGGGCTTCGTGAAGATTCTCCAGACCGAATCTTTTATTTGATAGAAGTTGTTTCCAGTTCATAATGTAACTCCTTTGTGATGTGGTATTTAATTTTAAAGAAGCTCTAAAAGTTAAGTGCAAAAATATAAAAAAATGGTAAACGTAACTATTAATTCTGTGGATTGTGTAACTTCGCAACTCCATTAAAATGCATAAATCATGAAAATACAGATTATAAATACTTCCCGGCATCCGTTGCCGCAATATGCGACTCCGCAGTCGGCTGGGGTAGATCTTCGTGCAAACCTGAATGAACCTGTTGTGTTAAAACCTTTGCAGCGCTGTTTAGTACCAACCGGATTGTTTTTGGCATTGCCGCAAGGGTATGAAGCTCAGGTGCGCCCACGTAGCGGACTGGCTATCAAGAAGGGTATTACCGTATTAAACTCTCCGGGGACAATTGATGCCGACTATCGGGGAGAAATTAACGTGATATTGGTCAACCTGTCAGCTGAAGAGTTTGTGATTGAAGACGGTGAACGTATTGCACAGATGGTGATAACCCGTCATGAACAGGCTGAGTGGGAAGAAGTGGAAGTGTTGGACGAAACGGAGCGTGGGGCAGGAGGATTTGGTCACACAGGAACCGTATAAACCTGAATGTATGAAAAAGCTATTAGGAATCATCGGGATGGTTTTCCTGCTGTTTGCTTGTGGTACCACCGGAAAACAGCATTCGGTAAAGCGAAACTTAGCAAATGAGGAAAGGGATACCTTGTCATACGAGCAACGTAGAAAGTACAATTACTTTTTTCTGGAAGCTGTTCGCTTGAAACAGAAAGGAGAGTATGATGCGGCTTTTGAACTTTATAAGCATTGTCTGGATATTTATCCGGGTTCTGCTCCGGCTTTGTATGAGATATCTCAATTTTATATGGTGCTAGGACAGGAACAGAAAGGTGAAGAAGCACTGAAAAAGGCCGTACGTTCTGACGAATCAAATTTCTGGTATAAACAGACTTTAGCAGCTTATTATCAGCGGAAGCGTGACTGGGCGAAAGCTATTGCTGTGTATGATGACATGGCGCATCAGTTTCCGTCTCGGCTGGAACCGTTGATGGCTTTGGTTGATTTGTATAATCAGACAAAGAGCTATTCGCAGGTCGTTTCTGTGTTGAATCGGCTGGAAGAGTTGGATGGAAAGTCAGAACAAATCAGCATGGAGAAGTTCAGAATGTATCTGCTAATGGATAATCAGGAACAGGCATTTAATGAAATTGAAAGTCTGTCGAAAGAATATCCGTATGATTTACGTTATCAAACGATTCTGGGAGATGTGTATTTGAATAACGATAAACCGGATGAGGCTTACGCGGTTTATCAGCAAATTTTAAAGGAAGAACCGGGGTATGCACCAGCCTTGCTATCAATGGCTTCTTATTACAAACAGTTGGGTCAGGACAGCTTGTATCGTCAACAATTGGACACTATTTTGCTGAATGAAGATGTGGAGTCGAATACTAAGATGGAAATCATGCGTCAGCTTATCCTCCAGTCGGAACAAACAACAAAGGACAGCACACAGATTGTATCCTTATTTAAGGACATCTTAGACCGTCCACAGCAAAATGCAGATTTGGCTATGCTTTGTGCGCAATATATGATTACGAAGCACATGGAAAAAGAATCTGTTCCCGTTCTGAATCAGGTATTGTCACTCGACCCGGAAAACAAGCCAGCCCGGTTGCAGTTACTTAGCTATGCCATTCGTGACAATAATCTGGACGAAGTAATACGAGTGGCTACTCCTGCGCTGGAATATAATCCAGACGCTATGGAGTTCTATTATTATCTGGGCTTGGCTCATTATCAGAAGGAGGAAACAGACAAGGCGATGGAAATTTTCCAGCAAGGACTGAAACAGGTCAATGAAAAGAGCGACAAAGGAATTGTGTCTGATTTTTATGCAATCCTAGGAGATTTGTATCATTCCAAAGAAATGAAGACAGAGGCTTATGCGGCTTATGATTCTTCGTTGGTTTACAATCCTAATAATATTGGTACACTTAACAACTATGCTTATTATCTGTCTGTAGAGCGGACGAATCTGGATAAAGCCGAGGAAATGAGTTACAAGACCGTAAAGGCAGAACCTGAAAATGCGACTTATTTGGATACTTATGCGTGGATTCTGTTTGAGAAAAAACGCTATACTGAAGCACGTATTTACATTGAACAGGCCATGAAGAACGGAGGAGATAGCAGTCAGGTGATTGTAGAGCATTGCGGTGATATTTATTATATGTCAGGTGAGAAAGAAAAAGCGTTAGAATGCTGGAAAAAGGCGGATAGCATGGAGAATAAGGAAGAAAATGGGGCCACTCCTCGTACAGAAGCTGAGTTGAAACGCTTGAAACGTAAAATCGCATTGAAAAAGTATATAGAATGAAACGACTGATTTACTGGATATATGTAGTATGCCTGATTGTGCTGGCTTCTTCTTGTCGTTCCTTGCGTCATACGGAACGCGCTCCTATGATTGGAGGCCTGAAAGGAGAAGAGTATCAGGAAAAGGTGATTTCTAGTCTTCCTCACTGGAACTGTGTGACGGGAAAGGTGGCCTTGAACTTGAACACGGGTAGTAGTAAAAATACAAAATTGTCGGCCACTCTCCGGATGAAAAAAGGAGAAGTCATACAGTTGTCGGTAGCTCCTTTGTTGGGGATTGAAGTGGCACGCCTGGAAATTTCACCAGAACGTATTCTGGCAGTCGACCGTCTTCACAAACAGTATGTGGAAGTCTCTTTTGAAGACCTGAATCGGATGGCCAATTTGAATCTGAGCTTTAATGTGTTGCAGTCATTGTTTATGAATGAGATTTTTTTGCCCGGCAAGGAAACCGTTGAGGTGTCCGATTTGCACCGTTTCCGGATGACTTCAGAAGGAAATTATGCGTTGTGGAAAGTAAAAGATACCAAGAAACTGGCTTATAGTTTTCGGACTACAGCCGACAAGGGGTGGCTTGAGAATACCTCTGTAGCCCTTTCTGGTACACCATATGCGTTAAACTGGACGTATGGTGAGTTTGGCAAACTAGGAGCTGCTTATTTTCCTCAGCATATTTTGGCCGAGTTGGTGGGAAGTGGAAAAACTTATAGCCTGGACATGAAACTCTCCCGTATGTCAATAGGAGAGGACTGGGAGACGCAGACAAGTTTGTCGTCCAAATATAAAAAGATAGAACTAGCGACCTTGCTCAAAATGTGGTTGGAAAAATGAAACGTTTTGTAGTCATATCTTGTATTTGTTTTTGTGTTTGTGTGCTTACAGCTCAAACGACCCCTAAGATTCGTCAACTGGAAAAGCAGCGGAATGAGCTGAAGCAACAGATTGCCGAATCAGAAACCTTATTGCAGTCTACCAAAAATGACGTGAAAAGTCAGCTAAGTAATCTGGCTTTGCTTTCGGGACAAATAGAAGAAAGACAAAAATACATTCAGACCATAGAGAATGATGTGAAAGCCATTCAGCAGGAGATAAGCCGTTTGGAGCGAGAGTTGAAAAATCTACAGAAGGAACTGAATGAGAAGCGACAAAAGTATGAGTTGTCAGTAAAGTATATTTATCGTAATAAGTCTATACAAGACAAACTGATGTTTATTTTTTCTGCTGAAGATTTCGGACAAATGTATCGGCGCCTACGCTACGTACGGGAGTATGCTGACTACCAGCGTTTGCAAGGCATTCAGGTGCAGCGGAAACAAAAGCAAGTAACCGAGAAGGCTAATTCGTTGAAAAACAGCCGGAAGGCGAAGGAAGATTTACTCAAGCAAGGAGAAGCGGAGAAAGCCAAACTGGAGGCACAGGAGCAGGAACGCAAACAGATTTTGTCTGGTTTGCAGAAGAAGCAACGCAGCATTCAGTCGGAATTGTCCAAACAGCGTCGTTCTGCAGACAAATTGAATGCGCAGATTGACCGGCTGATAGAAATTGAAATAGAGAAAGCCCGTAAGCGTGCGGAAGAGGAAGCTCGACGTAAGGCTGAAGAAGCACGAAAGAAAGCGGAAGCGGCTAAAGGGAATGCCGAGACATCCACATCCACAAAAAAAGAGACTTCAAAGACTTCCGTTGAGAAGCTGGAAGCTTATAAAGTAGATTCGGAAGACCGTCGCTTGTCCAGTAATTTTGAAAAAAACAAAGGAATCCTTCCTGTGCCAATTACCGGACCATACGTGGTGGTAGGACATTATGGACAGTATCAGGTGAAAGGGCTTCGTAATGTGAAACTGGACAATAAGGGAATGGATATTAAAGGAAAGTCGGGTGCCAATGCCCGTGCAATCTTTGACGGTGAAGTTTCGGCTGTTTTCCAATACAATGGTCTGACCAATGTGCTGGTACGTCATGGGAGTTATATCTCTGTTTATTGTAATTTGTCCACTGTCCGTGTCAAGAAAGGCAGTCTGGTGCGTGCCCGTGATGTGTTGGGAGAAATCCATACCAATACAGAAGGAGAAACGATTCTGCATTTCCAGTTGCGTAAGGAAACGGTAAAACTGAATCCGGAACTTTGGATACATCGCTGAAAATTAGTTGATATAATAGAATGGGAAGCTTCAGAACATCGTGCGTCTGGAGCTTTTTTTATGAAATGCAGGGCGATAATCTGTAAATTTCTTGTCACTTTTTATGTTGCTCAGGGCGGAGCCTTATGTGTTCCTTGTGGAAAACGTAGGTGTTCGTCCTGAGAAATATAGGTTTTATGTACGGGAAACGTAAAAAACAAATTGTGAGTTAACAGAATAATTTGGGTGTGTGGTTGCAATTCTTCCCAAGATTATGTTTATT
>NZ_DBEXBB010000003.1:0-4722 GCF_048170425.1 Phocaeicola sp. | reverse complement strand
ATGTATAAAAAACAGACAGAATGATTAACTCAATAAGAATAGTATGGAAAAATTGTCAAATCAGAATTTAACAAGATGAAAATAAAAAAGCCGCCCAAAGGACGGCTTTCAACATATTATGTCAACAAAAATTTAGTCGATATAACGTTCAATTGTCTGTGCACGATCAGGACCTACAGACACAATCTTTATCGGAGTACCCAATTGTTCTTCCAGGAATGTGATATATGCATTGAATTCTTCCGGGAATTCATCTTCACTCGTCATCTTCGTCATATCTGTTTTCCAGCCTGGAAGTTCCGCATATACAGGTTCTACCCCTTCTGTAATATCATATGGGAAATAATCAATTTCTTCTCCATTTACATTGTATGCTACACAAGCCTTGATTGTATCAAATCCATCCAGCACATCACTCTTCATCAGAATCAACTGAGTTACTCCATTGACCATAATCGCATAACGCAAAGCAACCAAGTCAACCCAACCACAACGGCGTTCACGTCCTGTTACAGCTCCATATTCATGACCTAAATCACGAATAGTCTTACCGGTTTCATCAAAAAGTTCTGTAGGGAACGGACCTGAACCTACACGTGTACAATAAGCTTTCATAATACCATACACCTCACCAATTTTGTTAGGACCTAACCCCAACCCTGTGCATGCACCTGCACAAATGGTGTTAGATGAAGTCACAAAAGGATATGAACCGAAGTCCACATCAAGCATAGTTCCCTGAGCACCTTCACAAAGTACTGACTTACCTTCATTTAGCAAACGATTGATTTCATGTTCGCTGTCCACCAGATGGAACTGACGAAGGTATTCAATACCTTCCATCCATTGTTTTTCCAGTTCGGTAATGTCATACTCATAGTTAAGACTCTTCAAGATAGCTTCATGACGAGCTTTGGCAGCTGCATATTTTTTATCAAAATTATGCAGAATATCGCCTACACGCAATCCATTACGGCTCACCTTGTCCGTATAAGTCGGGCCAATACCCTTTCCGGTAGTTCCTACTTTCGAGTCTCCCTTGGCAGCTTCGTACGCCGCATCCAGAATACGATGAGTAGGAAGAATCAGATGGGCTTTCTTAGAAATGTGCAAACGTTCTTTCAACGGATGTCCGCTTGCTTCCAACGCTTCTGCTTCTGCCTTAAACAAAGAAGGATCAAGCACCACTCCATTACCAATGATATTCACTTTATCACCCTGAAATATTCCAGAAGGAATAGAACGAAGTACATATTTCTGACCTTCAAATTCAAGTGTATGTCCGGCGTTCGGGCCGCCTTGGAAACGGGCAACCACATCGTAACGAGGAGTCAAGACATCGACGACTTTACCTTTTCCTTCGTCGCCCCACTGTAAACCTAACAAAACATCTACTTTCATGATTCTTTATGTTTTATATATTCCTTATACTATTTCTTTTTCCGCTTAGCCGCCATACATTTACTACACAAACCATAAATATAAAGAGAATAATGTGAAGCATAAAATCCCTTTAACTTTGTCTGCGCAATGGCCTGTTTCAGATTATCATCTTCAAACTCCGAAACTTTTCCGCAACAGGTACAAATCATGTGATGGTGAGTCTCATTATTATACGACCGTTCATACTGAGAAGTATTGCCAAACTGATGCTTGATGACCAGTCCTGCATCAATAAGCAGAATAATGGTATTGTACAGAGTAGCCCGGCTGACCCGGAACTTTTCCTTCTCCGCCATATAGCTGTACAACTCATCAACATCAAAATGTCCTTTAATGGAATAGATAGTATCAAGTATAGCATACCGTTCAGGCGTCTTTCGATGTCCGTTCTTCTGCAAATACTCTGTAAGAATTTGTTTCACTGTATCTTTTATATTCTCTTCCATCCCAATAATCGTTCAGCGGTCAAAGTTATATTTTTTTGAGTAATTTAGAAAGATTACAAGCCATATTCTATCTCATTTTTTATTTCTTCGGCCATCATTTTGACTTCAGATTTAGAAGATTTCAACAAATTCCCCAGCATACGAAGCACTATACGGGAATTGTTTTTTGATTGTAAGGCAAACTTACATAAAGCCCTAGCTGCCACATTGCGCATTTCGGTTCCTCCTTCCAACACGGTAAAAGCCTGGTCCAGAAACTCAGCTTCCGCCCTTTCATTCAGCGTCCATCCCTTCATCAGCAAACGAGTCATTAACAGATACCCGCACAATTGGAAATATTCCCGTTCATCAGCTATCCATGGGAAAACCACTTCCGAAGCATATGGCAAGCGTTGGAACAGATTCATTACCGTATATTCCGCCAATTCCGGATAACGCATGCCTTCTATCCATATTTCGGCAATTTCCCGGCAAAACCCCTCTTCGGGCTGCAGCAATCCAGCCATAATCTTGCATTCGCGGATGTTTTCTTTCCACAAAGCCTGAGCCAGTTCATGGCTACACGGATAATCCGCCGCAATTTCTTTAATACGGGGATATTCAATGCCAAAGTTCAGTCTATAATCAATACCTTTTTCACGCATACTTTGGGAAACCATTCCATTCATAAACAAGCGGAATTTCGACTTTATTTCCCTGATTGTATCCTGTATTTCTGCCATAATCAAATAGTCAAGTTAGAATAATCACGACCATAACGAAGCATCTGCTCGGTATAGCCTTCGGTATAATCAAGTTTTACATCCACAATACGTCCCTCGGCATCATATTGAGGACGATATTCCGGATTGACAAATCCTTTATAAGGTGCCAGATGAAGAGAACGGTAACGAGCCAATATTTCTTCATGAAGCGTAATATCCAGTTTCACCGCATACTTTTCCACAAGAGCACGGGCTGCTTCATAATCACCTTCGCTCTTTATACGTTGGATTTCACTTAACAATACGGCAAAAAGTCCGCGAAGTTGGAGATAATCGTTTATTTTCACATAAGTCTTACCTCCTTGTTTCACGAGTTCCACAATATTCATTGATTTACCATTCTCCAGTGCCCAGCGAGCAATCAACTGACGGTTACGCATATGAGCCTCTTCTAGGTCACAGCCCGGTTCAACACGTACCATCTGCGTAAGAAGTCCGTTCATCATATAAGCGTAATATTCAGCCTTGTACGCTTCCTCATCAGGAGTTAATCCCAGTTCCACCAGCTTTTCATCAGGCAAATAATACAAGCCAAACAAATCTGCTCGTGCCTCTTCTATCGTAGAGCCATACGCTTTCAAGGCATCCGGGTCAACTCCTGGAAGCAGTTTTCCTGATCCATGTCCTACACACTCATGCAAGTCCGTATGAAGGTCGCCCGTAATGTCAGCATATTTTTCCAGCAAATCTTTTTCTTCCTGGCTGTACACAAATTCTTCACGGAAGCCACTACCTTTAGCTGCCTTATTATAAGCATCTGTCAAATTTCCGATAGTCACTGATTTTGAACCATGCAAACTGCGGATCCAGTTTGAATTAGGCAGGTTAATTCCAATTGCCGAACTCGGATACAAATCTCCTCCTAACATGGCAGCTGTAATCACTTTGGCTGAAACGCCACGTACTACTCCCTTTTTAAATACAGGAGATACTGGAGAGTGATCTTCAAACCATTGCGCATGCAGACTGATAACTTCCGTACGGCGAGTAGCTTCTTCATCTTTAAAGTTCACAATTGATTCCCAACTTGCTTTCATTCCTAACGGGTCACCATAACTTTCAATAAAGCCATTGACAAAATCAACTTTAGACTCTGTATCTTCCAACCAGGCAATGGAGTAAGTATCAAACGTTTTCAAATCGCCTGTACGATAAAAGTCTATCAACAGACGGATGACTTCACGCTGTGCCTCATTTTCAGCCACAGCTTCCGCTTTTTCCAACCAGAAAATAATTTTTTCAATCGCTTCTCCATACATTCCGTCCAGTTTCCAGACTTCTTCTTGCAGGACTCCTTCTTTTTTTACCAGGCGACTATTCATTCCATACATAACCGGATGTGGACCACTTGCCATTTTCTGGATTGTATAGAAATTCTCAGCTTCACTCTGAGTTACCCCTTCATAATAGTTAGCAGCAGAAGTCATCACTAAATCCTCTCCATCTGCCTGGTTAACACGTTTAGGCATAACTTTAGGATTAAATATCACAGGAAACAATTTGTCACACATATCCTGAACTGATTCGCCATCTTTCAATGGAAGACAAGCTACATCCACATTCTCTATACACTCATGCAAAAACTCCGGTGAAAAAGCAGGTACAAATTTATCGCATGCATAATGGTGATATATGCCACTGGAAAACCAAACACGCTTCAAATAAACTTCCATCCCCTTAAATTCCGGATTACTACGGTCACCAGCATATGAAACATAAACCGCCTCCAACAATTTTCGGATCTGCAAATTATACTTTCCGTTCTGGTCAAAAAGAATGTCTCTTCCTTCCAAGGCTGCCTGTGAGAGATAATAAATCAACTGTTTCTGTCTCAAAGACAACTTTTCAAAACCGTCTACATGATAACGCAACAGCTGTAAATCAGCAAACTGTTCCACTATATAATTAAAACTTTCTAATGTACTCATTTTAACTCTTTATTTAAACGTTATTACAACATTATTATACAAAAGTCGTAGAAGTTTTTCGATTTCACAACAATAGCCCTGAAAACTTTATCAAAAAACTTTACATTCGTACAAAAGCACGATAAAAAGGCAACTTTTTAT
>NZ_DBEXBB010000002.1:0-3255 GCF_048170425.1 Phocaeicola sp. | reverse complement strand
TCTCTTTCAGGATATGCTTACGATACCCCATCCAGCTATGTATCACTTTACGTTCCGGTGAAATCAGCACATAATGAGGAACTCCCTTTACACCATAAACCGCTGCAAGTCCGTCATTCACCTCACGAAGTTCATTCCATTGATGGCCGGTCAGTTTCTTTTCTGCCACAAACTTCTTCCATCTGTTCTTCGCGGCTCCACAAATACTAACCAGTTCCAGTTTCCCCTTATACATACGACTCACTTCTTCCATTTCCGGCAGTGCCTCCATGCAAGGCTGGCAACCGAGGTTCCAGAAATCAAGCAGAATGTATTTACCCTCAAACTCAGAGAGATGATGTGTATTTCCCTCCGTATCATACAGCGTACCGTCTACCATGTGGTCGCCTACTTTTACTGGCTCCACCATCTTGATATAAGTTGTTATTTCACGTCCTACCGGCAACTTGCGATCAGCTTCAGACAAACGTGTATACAGCGGATAAACCAATTCTTTATGGGAATATTGAGAATCGGTGTTCCAATTGAGGAAAGACAACTGATCACAATACTTTTCCAGCCAGACTTTTGTGACCGGAGCCGTTTTCATGTATTCCAATTCCCGTAACCGAACTTTGTCTTGCAGAGGATATATATGATTCCGACGGATAGAATCAATCTTGTTTCGGATGGAAATATCATTTATGCCCTTGTCAAACATTTCATATACTATCATCTCTTGCTTAAAGGCTTCCACCATTTCCGGCATTCCCAGCTTGGTAAATTCAGCCTCCGCCTGCTGCTCCGCTACCTCACTTTCTACCGTCCAGAACGGACAGAGCATGCCTTCACCCTGAATCCGGATTTTTGCTCCGGAAACTACCCATAGAGAAAGCGGCCACACTGAAAATGTCTTCTTATAGATTACTAATAGCAACAGCTGCCGAGATTCCTTTGAAGTAATGGTATCCCTTAACACAAACCTGCCACCTGTAACCGTATCAGATATCATAGCGGCCGCATACTGTCTGTTTTCAAACTGAAAGAGGGATACAATTGAACTGTCGGGCAGATTCTTCACAAATCCTTCTATCAGGAATTCACCTTCCGGAACCTTCTGTCCGGAATGGCAACTCCCCAGCATCAATCCCAATAATAGAGAGGAAAATAATATTGCTGTGAATTTCATGGTATCATATTTCTAAAAAATGAGTCCGCTCTAAAATACGGGATTACATTCCAACTTCTCTCAGAAACATTTAAAGCGTAATTGAAACCCATTTTAAAGCGGACTCAAAAACAATTTATTGGAGTTTGAACGAAACAGGTACGGTAAATTTTACCCTTACGACCTCCCCCCTCTGCATGCCCGGCTTCCACTTAGGCATGGTCTGCAGCACGCGCAAAGCCTCTGCATCCAAATCCGGATCTACAGAACGAAGTACTTTGAACTCGGTAGGAGTTCCATCTTTTTCTATCACAAATTGTACGATTACCCGTCCCTGCACATTATTCTTCATGGCATTTTCCGGATATTTCACGTTTTCTTGAAGGAATTTCAACATTTCCTTCATTCCTCCCGGAAACTCAGGCATCTGTTCTGCAACCATAAATACTTCTTCTTTAGCCGTACTATCTGCGGGAACTTCTTTTGCTTCCGGACTTACCGGGGCAACAACTTCTTCTTTTGCATCCTCCGTCTGTGATGCATCCTGCGAGCAGGAGATGTTTCCGGCAACGAGTAGAGCAAAGGCCGGAAGCACGAACAGTGCATATTTGATATGCCCTGCAGCGTTTGATTTTTTCTTGTTCATCATAATGATACGTTGTTTAAGGTGAGAGAAGTTGAAATTATTGGATAACCCGTACTTGTGGTTGTAAGCCAACCCAAGCAGGTGATATTGATAGCTTTTAGTGGCAAACCCTGCCTCCATTACTTTCCTGTCGGCCAGGAACTCTAAGTTGAGTCTGACCTCACGTTTCAGCAGCCAGGCAAAGGGATTCATCCAGCAGCAGATGCTGACCATCTCGGCAAGAAGTACATCGACAGAATGATGCTGCCTTACGTGCGCCATTTCATGCGTCAGAATTTCACTGATTTCATCTTCCTTCACTGCGGCAGGATTCATGAAAATCCATCTGAAGAAAGAGAACGGTCCGGAAGGGGCATTCAAACATTTTACGCGGACACCGTTTATCTCTTTTTCCGGCATACGTACAATGAGGCGATACAGACTGAATGCCTGAATCGCAAGCCGGACGAGCAATACCAGTACTCCGGCAAGATACAAATAACCTATCCACTCAGACAGCACGAACACACGGTTCCCGGTTTCTGCCGCTTCACTCCCCACCACAATCTCCGGCAACACCGCCGAGTAATCAAAGTGAGTGAGCATAATCATGCGGTCACGGCTTTCCAGCCATTCACGCACGTCGATAAAAGGCAGGATGAATGGCAATACAAGCGACACTATCAGGATAAATCTTCTGGAACGGAAGAAGGTATCCCGCGTGCATACCAGTTTATAAAGCGCGTAAAACAGGATTAATCCGACATTGACTTGAAGAAGGTATAGCATAAAAATAAGTTTTTATTTGTCTTCACGTTTTTCAATCAGGTTGATAATCTCATTCAGGTCTTCCTTGGAAATCTTCTGTTCCTTGGCAAAAAACGAAACCATCTCCTTATAAGAATTGGCAAAATAATTGCGCACAATGTTGCCCACAGACTTGCTGGTATATTCTTCCTGAGCAACTAAAGGAGTATACCGGTAAGTATTACCAAACCTTTCTGCCTGCAGGTATCCTTTCCGCTTCAGGTTGTTGATGATGGAGGCCACCGTAGTATAAGGCGGTTTAGGTTCAGCATAGCATGCCACCACATCCTTCACAAAACACGGTCCCAAGTTCCAAATAAAGCGCATGGCTTCTTCTTCCTGATAAGTTAGTTTTTCCATATCGAACAAGTTTTTCTACGAACTTTTCGCAAATCTACGAAATTATCGTAAACAATAAGCATTCAAATGGTTAATTATATTGAACAAGAAGTACATTTTCAAAATATCTTATGACATTGCTGAAACGCAAGCGTATATAAAGAAATACGAACAGAAGATTTCTATGTTTCCTTTCCGGAAACCATACGGCTCTCCAGCCGGAAACCTACGTTTCCCGTAAGAGAAACGTAAGGTTCTGCCACGGAAAACGTAGAAAAGGAAAGACAATTTACCCCACAACGGAGAAGCAATTATTTTCTTTTATTGACCATAACAA
>NZ_DBEXBB010000001.1:0-3787 GCF_048170425.1 Phocaeicola sp. | reverse complement strand
TGAGATATCTTACTTGATTCCCTAATATACAAAAAATTAGGGAGACGGGCAAGTGCTGGCTGAGCGAAGTTGGGACTTGCCCGATTTTTTTGCAAACACAAAAAAGAGGCCATCTCAAAGTTTATTTGAGACAGCCTCTTTCTTTATTTTTTAGGAGTAAGTTGCGGAATCTGAATCGTGGTACCCACCGGTACATTATCCGGATTTTTGATGATATCCTTATTGTGTTTTACCAGATAAGGCCAGAGTTTTTTATTACCATAGAATTTCAACGCTACCCGCACCAGGCTCTCTCCTGGCTTGAGGGTATATGCTCCCTGATTTCCAGTTATCTGATATTCAACCGTATCAGCCAGAGTTTCCCTTTTCGGCACGGGCGTAGAAGCTACAGGAGTTTTTTCTTCTTTCTTCACGACGGTTTTCAGGGTATCCTTCTGTTGTACCAAGGAAGAATCGGTTTTTACAGCAGAAGTATCAGCCACTTGCAAGGAGTCCGGAACCACAGGTGCAGGCGTTTTCCGGGTTTCATTCATCAGCTTTTCCACTACCTGTTCCGGAATATACCGTCGGCCCGAGGTCAATGCCCATGTCACGATTCCTCCTATAAAAATGCCCACCAGCAAGATGGAAGCAATCATACACCACGGTATATCAGATTCCTTCTCTGAAGGAGAAAGAGATACAGTGGGAATCCTTTCTTCCTTTTCAGGCATCGTATCTTCCGGTTTTTCTTTTACTTTTTCCTCCTCTGAAATCACCACCCCGGTTACTGATTCCGGAGCCACTTTCTCCTCAATCGGAGAAGCAATTTCCGTTTGTAGCAGCACTTCATCGGTTTCTTCCGTGGCCGGTTCCACCTGAGGTTCGGTTGTCGCCTCAGTTTTCTCAGCCTTCTCTTCCCTCATCACCGCTTCTTGACATCCTGCATCAGATTCATCTTCAGACAAGTCTGCAAAATGCACTTCATCCTTCAACGGCACTGGCTGGAAATGCGAAAAAGGCTTGTTCACCAAATCTTTCAATCCAGCTTCCGGAATAAACGAAATGCGCGTACATGATTGATTATCTGAGATTTCCAACCCATTGAGAACCGCTTCATCAGCCGCATCTACCGTGATAAGCTTAAACGTACCCAAGCCTTTCACCTTTACATACTTGTCCCTTACCAAAGCTTCCTCTATCAACGACAGAAACTCCTTGGCAAAAAGCGCCGCGTCAGCCTGATTAAGCTGACATTTGCGGGCAAACAATTCCACAAGTTCATGTAAAGTTATTTTATCATTCATCCGAGAAGATGTTTTTAAGCCTCCCCTTTATCGAGTTAGCCGACCTAAAACTGACAGCCAGTTCGGGGGGTACCAGAAAGCGCTGTCTGGTAACGGGATTCACAGAAATATACTCCATCTTTTTCTCCACTTCAAATGAACCAAAGTCCTGAAGCACGACCGTTTTATTCTCCTGTAGAGTCTGCGACACACACCCCGTGAAAGAAGCCAGCAAGGCCGCTGTTTCCTTTTCGGTTTTCTCTAAACGACGAGACAGTTCTTCTATGAATTCCTTGTTTGTCATCTTATTTCACGATTGTCGCATACAAATCAAAATCATCCGCGTCGTACACCTTTACCCGGTGGAAACTGCCGACTCTCAAACGGTGATTTTCTGCGTTTATCAGCACTTCCGGATCGACTTCCGGCGAATCAAACTGCGTACGGCCGATGTAGTAATCACCTTCCTTACGGTCAATGATTACCTTAAACTCCTGTCCAATCTTACGATGAGACAACTCTGCGGAAATTTCCTGCTGCAAAGCCATCAGGTCATCCAGACGCTGCTGCTTGACTTCCTGTGGAATCTCATCTTTATAGTGTTTGGCAGAATAAGTTCCTTCTTCTTCCGAATAGGCAAATGCCCCCATACGGTCGAAACGTGCCCTGCGGACAAAGTCCATCAGTTCTTCAAAATCCTGCTCCGTTTCACCCGGATGGCCTACCATCAGTGTAGTACGCAGATGAATACCAGGTACTTCCTTACGGAACTTCTCTATCAGCTGATAGGTTTCTTCCTTCGTGACATGACGGCGCATTTTTTGCAACATATTGTCGCTGATATGCTGCAAGGCAATGTCCATGTACTTGCATACATTATCATTTTCACGCATCACACGGAACAAATCTTCCGGGAAATGAGCAGGGTACGCATAATGCAGGCGAATCCATTCCACACCAGGGATACGTGCCATCTGCTCTATCAGCTCCGGCAACATCTGTTTTTTATACAAATCCACCCCGTAATAGGTCAGTTCCTGTGCGATTACCTGAAATTCTTTCACCCCTTCTGATACCAGCAGGCGCACCTCGTCCAGAATTTCCTCCATAGAACGAGATACATGTTTTCCGGTAATAATGGGAATGGCGCAATAAGAACACTTGCGGTCGCAGCCCTCTGAAATTTTCAGGTACGCATAATGCTTGGGTGTCGTCAGATGACGTTCAATGGCAAACTCAGAATGATACGCTTTTCCTAAATCGGCCAGAAGCTCATTCCAATTGAATTTCCCATAAAATTTGTCCACCTGAGGAATTTCCATCTGCAAGTCCTTCAGATAACGTTCCGACAGACAGCCCATCACATAAAGTTTCTTCAGGCGGCCTTCTTCCTTTGCCTGACAAAACTCCAGAATCATGTTGATAGATTCTTCCTTCGCATCACCAATAAAGCCACAAGTATTGATAACGGCAATTTCTCCCTGCGGATGGTCACTGTCATGTGTCACCTTATAGCCATTGGCTTCCAACTGTTTCATCAATTTCTCAGAATCCACCAGATTCTTCGAACATCCTAATGTAATAAGATCGATGGTATTTTTTCTCATTCCTGTGTCGTTGAGCCAAACAATGAATCTACAAACTCACGGCGACGGAATATCTGCAGGTCTTCCATGCCTTCTCCCAGACCGATGTATTTCACCGGAATCTTAAACTGGTCGGAAATTCCAATCACCACTCCCCCTTTGGCTGTTCCATCAAGTTTAGTAATGGCCATGGCGGTTACCTCCGTGGCCAGAGTAAACTGCTTGGCTTGCTCGAATGCGTTCTGTCCGGTAGAACCGTCCAGCACCAGCAATACCTCATGAGGCGCATCGAGTACCACCTTCTTCATCACATTCTTTATTTTTGTCAGCTCGTTCATCAAGCCAATCTTATTGTGCAAACGTCCTGCCGTATCAATAATTACCACATCCGCATTGTTGGCTTTGGCAGAACTCAATGTATCAAAGGCTACCGAAGCCGGATCGGCTCCCATTTTCTGTTTTACCACCGGTACACCCACACGTTCTCCCCAAATGTCCAGCTGTTCTACGGCTGCGGCACGGAAAGTATCTG
This sequence comes from Phocaeicola sp., assembly GCF_048170425.1. Taxonomy (GTDB): domain Bacteria; phylum Bacteroidota; class Bacteroidia; order Bacteroidales; family Bacteroidaceae; genus Phocaeicola. The sequence continues at coordinate 404 of NZ_DBEXBB010000001.1, read as the reverse complement.
CGGCACCCAGATAAACTTTTTTCCCGGCTTTTTTAAACTGATAAGCCAGTTTTCCGATGGTCGTTGTTTTTCCTACTCCGTTCACGCCTACCACCATAATTACATAAGGGGTCTTATCCTGAGGCACATCAAAGTCGGCAGCATCTACCGTATTGTTTTCCATCAGCAATGCTGCAATTTCCTCACGAAGGATATTGTTCAGTTCCTGTGTATTCACATACTTATCCTTTGCCACTCTGTTTTCAATGCGCTTGATAATGTTCAGCGTAGTTTCCACTCCCACATCAGACGTAATGAGCACCTCCTCCAGATTGTCCAGCACCTCATCATCCACCTTCGATTTTCCGGCAACCGCACGTGCTATTTTTCCAAATACACTTTCTTTGGTCTTAGACAATCCTTTG